>NZ_JBVVQB010000048.1:0-54092 GCF_055811775.1 Mesorhizobium sp. WSM4844
CCCCCCCCCCCCCCCCCCCCCCCCCCCCCCCCCCCCCCCCCCCCCCCCCCCCGGGGGCGCGCGCCCCCCCCCCCCCCCCCGGCGGGGGGGGGGGGGGGGGGCCCCCCCCCCCCCCCCCCCCCCCCCCGCGCCGCGGCAAGCAGCGGCGCGCTGGCATTGTAGTCGAGATAGGCGCGTCTTCCGGCCATTTTCGTTTCGATCGGTCCCTTCAAGAGCCATTCCGCGAGGATAGCGCGTTATTTCCTTGAAATTGCAAGGCAAGCCGTCCTATTTACGCGACTTGCGGCGTGGATGGCCGAACCACGACGTTTTGGCCACCCAGTTTTGAACAATTCTAAACTAGCTTCTAAGAAGACGCTCGCCCTGCGTCAAGGCCAGAGGAAGAGTTGTTCCGGGCGCCGCGCATTCTTATGCCATGTGGAGTATTTTATGCCTGAGGTCATTTTCACCGGTCCGGCCGGCCGCCTGGAGGGTCGCTACCAGCCTTCCAAGGAAAAGAGCGCGCCGATCGCCATCATCCTGCACCCGCACCCCCAGTTCGGCGGCACGATGAACAACAAGATCGTCTACGACCTCTTCTACATGTTCCAGAAGCGGGATTTCACCACGCTTCGCTTCAATTTCCGCGGCATCGGCCGCAGCCAGGGCGAATTCGACCACGGCACCGGCGAACTGTCGGATGCGGCCGCGGCACTTGACTGGGTGCAGTCGCTGCATCCGGATTCCAAGAGCTGCTGGGTCGCCGGCTATTCGTTTGGCTCGTGGATCGGCATGCAGCTTCTGATGCGCCGGCCGGAGATCGAAGGCTTCATCTCGATCGCGCCGCAGCCCAACACCTATGATTTCTCGTTCCTGGCGCCCTGCCCGTCGTCCGGCCTCATCATCCATGGCGACGCCGACAAGGTCGCGCCGCCAAAGGACGTGCAGGGGCTGGTCGACAAGCTGCACACGCAAAAGGGCATCACCATCACCCAGAAGACCTTGCCCGGCGCCAACCATTTCTTCTCCAACGATGCGGACCTCCTGCTCCAGGAATGCGCGGACTATCTCGATCGCCGTCTGGCAGGCGAGTTGTCCGACCCGCGGCCGAAACGGTTGAGATAGGCCGAGCAGCGAAGATATCTCCGGCACCTCGCGTCGGGCCCTGTCGCAGGATATGGCATTCGATTCGATGCCAGGCGGTGCCGTTACAGCGGTCAGGTGGCAAAACCGGATTCCCCTTTTGCTGACCGCGCTTGGATGCTAAACGCCCGCGTTCACGCATACCACGCCCGATCCGCTTCGGTTGGGCGCTTTCGGGAAAGAAAAAATGTCCGCCTTCAAATCCGATTTCCTGCGCGTAATGAGCGAGCGTGGTTTCATCCACCAGATTTCGGATGATGCCGGCCTCGACCAGCTTTTCGCCAGGGAAACGGTGACCGCCTATGTCGGTTACGACGCCACGGCGACCAGCCTGCATATCGGCAATCTGATTTCCGCGACCATGCTCTACTGGCTGCAGGAGACCGGCCACCGGCCGATTGCGCTGATGGGCGGCGGCACTTCGATGATCGGCGATCCTTCCTTCCGCGACGACCAGCGCAAGCTTTTGACGCCTGAGGCCATCGCCACCAACATCGAGGGCATCAAGCGCATCTTCGGCCGCATCCTGCGTTTCGGCGACGGTGCGGGCGACGCGATCATGGTCAACAATGCCGACTGGCTGATGAAGCTCAAGTATGTCGAGTTCCTGCGCGAAGTCGGCCGGCATTTTTCGGTCAACCGCATGCTGACCTTCGACAGCGTCAAACTGAGGCTCGAGCGCGAGCAATCGCTCTCCTTCCTCGAATTCAATTACATGATCCTGCAAGGCTATGATTTCGTCGAGCTCAGCCGGCGCTATGGCTGTCGCCTGCAGATGGGCGGATCGGACCAGTGGGGCAATATCATTAACGGCGTCGATCTCGGACACCGCATGGGCACGCCGCAGCTTTATGCCCTGACCACACCGCTGCTGACGACGTCGTCAGGCGCCAAGATGGGCAAATCGGCCAAGGGCGCGGTCTGGCTGAACGGCGACCTCTACTCGCCCTATGATTTCTGGCAGTACTGGCGCAACACCGAGGACGCCGACGTCACGCGCTTCCTCAAGATTTTCACCCGCCTGCCGCTCAGCGAGATCGCGCGGCTCGCCGCGCTTGGCGGCTCCGAGATCAACGAGGCCAAGAAGGTCCTGGCCACGGAAACGACGGCCATCGTGCACGGCCGCGAGGCGGCCGAGCAAGCCGAGGAAACCGCGCGCAAGACGTTTGAAGAAGGCGCGCTGGCCGAAACGCTGCCGACCGTCGAGGTCGGCAAGGCCGATCTGGAAAGCGGCGTCGGCATATTGTCGCTGTTCGTTGCCGCCGGGCTTGCCGCGTCCAACGGCGAGGCGCGGCGACACATCCAGGGCGGCGCGGTGCGCCTCAACGACCAGTCCGTGTCCGACGATCGCCGGTTGGTGACGCTTGAGGATCTAGGTCCGGAACAGGTCGTAAAGCTGTCGCTCGGCAAGAAAAAACACGTTCTGGTGCGGCCGGTCTGACCGGCGCTTGATCGATCTCGATGGAATCGGGATGGGGCTTCATTAGTCCTTTCCCGAAACCGGTTTCACATCTTGCTGCGCTGAACCTTCGGTTCGGGATCACGGCCCAGGTAAAACCTAATCAGGTAGGTACTGAGAAGGGCCGAGATGGGTGAATATTGCCATTCGTCTCATCTATCGGAGCGAGCGGGTAGCCCCATAAGCCGACACCTTGGATACCGTGATCCTCGACGACTTGTCTCACCTCGATAGCGGACGAGATCATTGTTGACGGCGGCGAGCCCGGATTACGACCGCGAAGCGGTCAGAAATCCAAATCCATATCGTGATGATGATGCTCGTGACCGGGAAGCTCCGGCGGCGGCGGGCCAGGCACTTCGGCCACCATCGCCTCCGTCATGATGAGGAGGCCTGCCACCGAGGCTGCCCCCTGGAGCGCCGTTCGCACCACCTTGGCCGGGTCGATGATGCCCTTTGACACCAGATCCGCGTACACGCCCGATTGGGCATCGTAGCCATAGGCGTTGTCGTCGTTTTCGAGGATCCCGGCGATGACGACCGAGCCTTCCAGGCCGGCATTGATCGCGATTTGCCGAGCCGGCCAGGTGATCGCCTTCCTGACGATCGCGATGCCGACCTGCTGGTCCTCGTTGCTGCCCTTGAGCTTCTTGAGCGCCCTGCCGGCGCGCAGTAAGGCGACCCCACCGCCGGGGAGAATGCCCTCTGCAACCGCGGCTCTTGTCGCGTTCATCGCGTCATCGATGCGATCCTTCTTCTCCCTGACCTCGACTTCGGTTGCACCGCCGACCCGGATAACGGCGACGCCACCGGCGAGCCTGGCCAGCCGCTCCTGGAGGTTCTCGCGGTCGAAATCGGAGGTGGTTTCAGCAAGCTCGAGCTTGATCTCGGCGATGCGGGCCTCGATGCTTTCCCGCTCGCCGGCGCCGCCGACGATCGTGGTGTTTGCCTTGTCGATCATCACCTTCTTGGTGCGCCCGAGCATATCGAGGGAAGCATGTTCGAGCTTGATGCCCAAATCCTCGGAGATCACCGTTCCGCCGGTCATCAGCGCGAGATCCTGCAGCATCGCCTTGCGGCGGTTTCCGTAGGCCGGCGCCTTCACGGCTGCAACCTTGAGAGCGCCGCGCAACTTGTTGACCACCAGCGCCGCCATCACCTCACTCTCGACATCCTCGGCGATGATGAGCAGCGGCTTGCCGGCCTGCACCACCTTCTCCAGCAGCGGCAGTATTTCGCTCAGACTGGACAGTTTCTTCTCGCTGACGAGGACATAGGCATCCTGCATCTCGACCCGCATCTTTGCGCGATTGGTGATGAAATGGGGCGAGATATAGCCGCGGTCGAACTGCATGCCCTCGACGAATTCGAGTTCGGTTTCCAGCGACGTCCCGTCCTCGACAGTGATCACGCCGTCATTGCCGACCCTCTTCATGGCGTCGGCGAGGCAGCGGCCGATCTCCCTGTCGCCGTTGGCCGAGATGGTCCCGACTTGCGCAATCTCGACGTTCGAGGTGACCTTCGTGGCGTTGTTTTTGAGTTCCGCAACGACGGCTTCGACCGCGAGATCGATGCCGCGTTTCAGGTCCATGGGATTCATGCCGGCCGCCACCGCCTTGGCGCCCTCCCGGGCGATCGCATGCGCGAGCACGACGGCGGTGGTCGTGCCGTCGCCGGCCTGATGGGAGGTTTTTGTTGCTATCTCGCGCACCATCTGGGCGCCCATGTTCTCGAACTTGTTGTCGAGTTCGATTTCCCTGGCGACGGTCACGCCGTCCTTCGTGACCCGTGGCGCGCCGTGCTCCCTGCCGATCGCGACGTTGCGCCCCCGCGGGCCAAGCGTGACGCTCACCGCATTCGCCAGGATGTCAATGCCGCGCAGCATTCTGTCGCGAGCTTCGAACGAGAACATGATTTCCTTGGCAGTCATTTCCTCATCCTTAAGACCAAATCTTCGGGGAACGGCGACGCCTCATTCGGCCGCTCAGGCGAGATTGTCCCGTGGCAGCCCGAGCCGATTCCAGACATCGAACAAAGCTGCCGCGAGCCGATCAATCATGATGTCCTCATGACAGGGTGTCGGCGTGATGCGCAGCCGCTCAGTTCCCTTCGCCACAGTCGGATAATTGATCGGCTGGATATAGATGTCGTGATCGCTCAGCAGCAGGTCGCTCGCCGCTTTGCAATGCGCCGGATCGCCGACTGCCACCGGAACGATATGGGTGTCGCTCAGGATGACCGGCAGCGCAGCGGCACCCAGCGCCGCCTTGACCCGCCGGACGCGATCCTGCTGGCGCTTGCGCTCCCAGTGCGAGGTTTTCAGATGCCGGATCGCCGCTGTGGCCGCGGCGCAGATCGCCGGCGGCAACGCGGTGGTGAAGATGAAACCCGGAGCATAGGAACGAACCGCATCGATCAGCACAGCACTTCCCGTGATATAGCCGCCGAGGCAGCCGAAGGCCTTGGCGAGCGTGCCTTCGATCACATCGATCCGGTTCATGGCGCCGTCGCGCGCGGCGATGCCGGCGCCGCGAGGGCCGTACATGCCCACAGCATGGACCTCGTCGAGATAGGTCATTGCGCCGTAACGATCGGCGATTTCGCAAATGCGATTGATTGGCGCGACGTCGCCGTCCATCGAATAGAGACTTTCGAAGACGATGAGTTTTGGCCGATCCGGACCCGCTGCCTTCAACAATTCCTCGAGATGATCGACGTCGTTGTGGCGGAAGATGCTCTTCTGCGTACCGGACTGACGGATGCCTTCGATCATCGAATTGTGGTTGAGCGCATCGGACAGGATCAGACAACCGGGGATCAGCTTGGCGATGGTCGAGATGCCAGTCTGGTTCGAAACATAGCCGGACGTAAAGACCAGTGCCGCCTCCTTGCCGTGGAGATCGGCAAGCTCGCTCTCGAGCTCTAGGAGCGGATGGCTGGTGCCGGAGATATTGCGCGTCCCGCCGGCCCCCGTTCCCAGGCGGGTAGCAGTCTCCACCATGGCGGCGACCACTTTTGGGTGTTGTCCCATCCCGAGATAGTCGTTGGAGCACCAGATCACGACGTCCTTCGGTCCATGCGGGGAATGCCACACGGCATTGGGAAAGCGTCCGGCGACGCGCTCAAGGTCCGCGAACACACGGTAGCGCCGTTCCTCCTGCAGACGCGCGATCGCATCTGCAAAGAAACCGTCATAACTCGTATTGCCTGGCACCAAGATACGGCCTTGCCCATCGGCCATATCGCCCGCATCTCCGGTCATCGGAGGTCCAAATCGCCGCGGCGCAAGGACGTTCTTTACGCCGCCAGGTTTGCCGGTGTGCAACGCTGTGGGTTCCGCCATCGCCCGATTCCCCTGCTTGCATACGAATTATGTCGAAGCGCGATGCGCGCCGATCCCGCTCGCATAGTTCCTCACGACCCGCGTTCAGGAAGGTCGAAATTGAGCTGCAACATTCGCGCGATGTTTATCAGAATTGTCTCGCAGACCTTATCTTGATTAGGATCCAGATATTTGACAGTCCAGTTTGCCCCGTTCTCCTTGGTTTCGAGCCGCTGAATCACAAAATCAGTGACGTGCTCGCATCCCGGCTCCTTATGAAGATCCGCGAGGATCAATGCCTTAAGCTCCGAAGCCTCCTTTGTATGTCTTTGCATGGTCGCTCTCCTTCCGGATGACAACTTTCTATGGATCGCTCAACTGCTTAATCGTGATGTCCGTCATCCCAGGGCTGGTGTCATCGCACCAGTTCACCCAACCTAGCGGCAATGCCGCTGCTTGGTGTGTCAGAGTCTAGCCCCTCCACGAATTGCCCCTGTGGGTTCATGATGTAGATGTGGGTGCCGTGATCCATTAGGTAGTCGTCACCGCCCGCCTCGCCCCGGCGCGCCACACCATAGGCGCCATATGCCTCCGAAACCGCAGCGATCTGTTGCGGGCTGCCGGTCAGTCCCACGATGCGCGGATCGAACGCTGCGGTAAAGCTTCCCATCACCTCAGGCGTGTCGCGTTCGGGATCGACAGTGATGAAGAGCGGTTGCAGTTTTGCGGCGTCGGGTCCGAGTTCCTCAATCGCCGCGGCGATTGATGACAGCGTCGTCGGACAGATGTCGGGACAAGAAGTATAGCCGAAGAAAACCAGCAGCCATTTGCCGCGATAAGTCTCATCGGTGACCGTCGTTCCGTCCGGCGCCGTAAGCGTGAATGGGCCACCGACCGTCACAGGCGCCGTGTCGGCCCGCACGAGCGGTTGGCAGATCGACAGGGCCGCTGCGAATATTATGCAGAAGAGGGTATGCGAACCGTAGGCCCAGGGGCTGAGGAGTCCATGCCGCCGCTTCATCAAGTACCTCCGGCACTTCGAGAATGACGCACCAACCCCCGCGTGTGTTTGTGATTAACAAACTCGCCTAAACTATCTCACTTTATCATGTTTTGTTGCTGAATGGCTAGACATGGTTCTGGTTTAGCTCTATTTTTAAAAGTTGCCCCTCATCTCGCTAGAAGGAGGAGGCTTTTATGACCATTCGCGAATTGATGAGCGGGCTGGCGGCGATCGCTTTCGTTGCGATGGTGTCCGCGCCTGCGCAAGCCTACGAAGTGGGTCCGGTCACGGGAGGCGGAACGATCGAGGGTACGATCGTCTACCGCGGCGACGTGCCGACAACAAAGATCATCCCCACCAAGGATATCGAGGTGTGCGGCGATCCCCGCGAGGAGCCGCTGATCGAAGTCGGCAGCGATCAGGCCGTGCTGAACGCGGCGGTGCAGCTGGTCGACGTGGCACAGGGAAAGGCCTGGCCGGAGCCCGGAAAGCCGCCTGAGCTCAACAACCTCAAATGTCGCTTTGAGCCCGCGGTTCAGATGATACCCGCCGGTTCGCTGGAGGTGGTCAACAGCGACCCAATGCTCCACAACACCCACGGGTATTATGGCAAGCGCACCGCCTTCAACCTGGCGCTGCCCAATAAGGGCCAGCGGATACCCGTCGAACTGAAGCGGGCCGGCACCGTCCGCGTCGACTGCGACGCGCATGGCTGGATGGAAGGCTGGGTCTATGTGGCAGACAATCCCTACTACGCTGTCACCGGCGCCGACGGCAAGTTCAGCATAACCGATGTTCCGCCTGGGGACTACAAGCTCGTGGCGATCCACCCCTTCACCGGGCCCATCGAGCAGACCGTAAAGGTAGAGGAGAATAAGGCCACCAGTCTGACGATTGAACTGAAAAAATAAGAAAATGGGCGACCCACTCATTCAACAGGGTCGCGTTCCTGCGAGAAGACCGACGCTTTAAGAAACGGTCTGAACTGAGGAGGAACCCTGATGTCTGACGAGCTTGACCGCATTCGGCGCGAAATGCATGCGGTGCTGCAGCAGCCGGGAGTACGCCCCGACGACTCGCTCCAAATCACCCGCCGCACCTTCATTCACAGATCGCTGCTGTTCGGCGCTGCTTCCGTCGGCCAGACCTTCGCGTGGTGGCCGCTGCTCAACACCATCGACGTCGCTCACGCCGCCGAAGCGCCCTTCAAGTTTGCCTGGATTTCGGACACCCATCTCTATCCGCGATCGCTGAACACGCGCTTCGTCGACAAAGTGGTGCGCGCCGTGCGAGAGGTCCAGGCCATGGATCCGCCGGCCGACTTCCTGATCTTCGGCGGCGACCTGGCCCAGCTCGGAAAGATCGAGGAACTTGAGCTTGGCGTTGAGCTCCTCAAGGATCTGAAGATCAAGAAGTATTACATCCCGGGCGAGCATGACTGGTATCTGGATATGGGCAAGAAGTGGGGCGAGTTGTTCGGCCAACCCAACTGGACCTTCGATCACAAAGGCGTGCGCTTCATCGGGCTCGATACGGTCAGCCGGGGACCGGACTACTGGACAGCGAAGAAGATGACGCCAGAGGAGCGCATGGGCCACATGGCTACCCTTGACGGCACGGTTGCCGGCGCGTGGGCCGGCGTCGGCCGCGAGCAACTCGACTGGATGCAGAAGACACTCGCCGAGTGGGATAAGTCCAAGCCGATCGTCATCTTCAGCCACAATCCGCTGTACGAGTACTACCCGCCCTGGAATTTCTGGGTGCGCGACTGGCGCGAAGTGAATGACGTGCTGAAGCCTTATACCAAAGTCACCAACATCCACGGTCACGTGCACCAGGTGCTCTACAACGAGATCGGCAGCATGCGCTCGATCGGCATGCTGGCGACCTCCTGGCCGTGGCCGTATGCGCCGGAAGGCGTGCCCAAGCTGACCAAGCCGATGATCCGTGTCGATCCTGGCGATCCCTTCGACGGGGTCGGTTGGGAAACCGTGAGCGTCAACGCCGACGACAAGGTCGATGTCGAGTACATCATGTGGGGGCGCAAGGAGGTGCTCGTCCAGTCGCCGGAGGACCACGACAAGAGCATTGAGGAGGTCATACAGCCACGCATCGCCGACAGACAGTACCCGTGGGAAAATCCATAAAAGGGGGTGGCTATGATAAACACATCGACATTCCTCTGCATTCTGAGGCGTTCCACCGTCGCCGGAGCAGTCGTCGCAGCTGCCGTCGTCATCGGCCCGGCCAGTGCCAACAAGGACCCGGTGACGCCAAAGCAGCTGAAGCTCTATCAAGAGGCGTTCATGGAGGAGGTCAGGAAGGGAGACCTCCTGTTCCACGGTGATGCGGCGATGGCGGAGCAGTTGGGCGTCAAGCTGTCGACTACCGGGTGGGCCTGCGCCATGTGCCATCCGATGGCCTCCGATACCCACCCGCATGCGTTCCCGAAGTTCCAGCAGTCGATGGCCAAATTCGCGACACTGCGCGACATGATCAACTGGTGCATCGAGAAACCGAACCAGGGTGAGAAGATCGATCCCGAATCGGAGGCGATGAAGGCGCTCGAGGCGTACATCACCTGGTCGAACACCGGTTCGGTGTTGGTGCCAGGCAAGTACTAGTCTCGTCGATAGCCGGGGCTCGGCTTCACGGGAGCGCGTCCACCATCGGGGTGACACCTCGATGGCGGGGTTGGAGCAGTCGTGCGGCCCGGGAACCGCGCGGGGAGGTCTATGCGTTGGCAGAGACTGGGATGGAGCTGCGCGGCAAGTTCGCGAATGTGGACCTGGATGCGCTGGTCGACAACCGGGTCGTGCGGACCTGGCTTTATTTCGGCATGTTCTGGCTGATGGTGACGCCATCCGTCGGCGTCCTGATATCGAGCACCTTCAACTACCCCGACTATCTCGGATCGGGGAATCTCGAGCTCACCTTCGGCCGGCTGCGCCCGGTCCACGTCAACGGTGTCATCTTCGGCGCTTTCTCGACGCTTTTCATCGGCCTTTGCTACTATCTCGTGCCGCGTCTGTCGGGGGTGCGGGTAATATGGTCGGAGTGGTCGGTTCTTCTCGCATGGGTCTGGAACGTCGCAACGCTTGCCGGTTTGGTCGGCTTGCTGTTCGGCGACAGTGACGGTTTGGAAGCCGGAGAGTTTCCGCTCTATGCGAAGGTCGCATTCTTCATCGTAGTGGCTGTTGCTACCGCGCAATTCCTGATCACGATCAGTCGAAGGCTCGAGCCGGCGATCTATGTCGCGCTATGGTACTTGATCGCGACTTTCGTGTGGACGACGATGAACTTCGTGCTTGGAAGCTTCATCCTGCCGTACACGATCTCGGGCATCAACAGCGCCGCCTTCCATGGCCTCTATCTCCACTACATCGTCGGCCTGTGGCTAACGCCCGCGGGCTACGTGATCATTTACTATTTCCTGCCAATCAGCGCGCGAAATCCGCTCTATGCCCATAAGCTCTCGCTGGTAGGCTTCTGGTCCCTGGCATTGTTTTACCCGTTCGTCGGCATCCACCATTACCTCTACAGCCCGATCGCGGACTGGGCCGAGACCTTGGCCGTCGTCACATCGATGCTGCTGATCATTCCGGTGTGGACGGTGCTGGTGAACTTCTTCGGCACCATGATGGGCAAGTGGCATGAGTTCGGCAGGAACTTGCCGGCGAAGTTCCTGATCATGGGCTCGCTCATGTATCTCGTCGGCTGCTTCCAGGGCTCGACCGAGGCGCTGCGGCAGCTGCAGCAGCCGACCCACTTCACCGATTTCGTCATCTCGCATTCGCATCTCACCGTGTTCGGCACCTTCGTCGTATGGGCGATGGGGGGCCTCGTCTATACTTGGCCGCGACTGTTCGGGCGCGAACTCTGGTCCTTCAAGCTCGGCAACTGGTCGTTCTGGCTGATCACCGTCGGCATCACGACCATGGGCCTGGTCCTCACAGCGGGCGGGCTGCAGCAGGGTTATCAATGGATGAATGGGGTCGAATGGCTCGACTCGCTCGTCTGGGTGAAGCCCTACTGGCTGGCGCGGACCCTGGCAGGCATCAGCATGGATATCGGGATGTCGCTGCTGGTGGTGAATCTGATGCTGACCGCACTGACCAGTCCGGCGGCTGAGGCGCGACGCGTCCGCGGGTCGGTCGAGGCGCCTACCCCGGCCCCGGCGGGAGGGCATGCGCAGTGAACGTTCGCTTCTTCGCGCTGTTCGCCGGCGTCTTCTGCATCACCCTTGCGGTGATCACGCAGGGCGTGCTGCCCTTCGTGGAGCCGTCCTCGCGAACTACGCGCGTGACCTCGGTGGTGCGCACGGATTTCGGCCAGCTGAAATGGACGGTTTCAGAGGCGACGGACTACACCGAGCAGCAGCGTCGCGGCCGCAACATTTACCTGCGCGAAGGCTGCTGGTACTGCCATTCGCAATTCGTGCGGCCGGTGACCGGCGAGATCCGCCGCTGGGGACCGGTCAGCGAGGCGGGCGAATACGCCTATGACGTGCCGCACCTGTTAGGCACACGCCGGATCGGGCCGGACCTGACGCGCGTCGGCCTGAAATACAGCGACGAATGGCACCTGGCGCACTTCTACAATCCGCGGATGCTGGTGCCGGACTCGATAATGGCGCCGTATCGCGGTCTCTTCCACGAGCCCGATGCAGCCGTCCGTATCGTTGACGACGGCGCTGGCGGTCGGACCCTGGAAAGGACAGAAGTCACCGAAGGCCTTTTCGACTTCGACAGCCAGCAAGCGATCCAGCTGACGCCGAATGCGTACGGGTTGCTGTTCGTGCCGCTAAAGGCGCGCGAAAGAAAGCCGATCATCCTGACGCCGAATGACGAATACACAGGAGAAACCGTCAGCATCGCGGCGGAGACGGAATCGCTGGCGGCGCTCGTTTCCTACGTCCAGAAGCTCGGCACGAACCGGGGTAAATGGCGCGATCTTTTCGAGCCGCAAAGTCTGGAGGTCATGGATGCGACGATGCCGCGCTCCGAGGAATGGATTGCCTATGGCAAGGAAGTCTATGAGCGCCGCTGCATCGGTTGCCACGGTGCCAAAGGCGACGGCAACGGGCCGGCCGCCACCTTTATGTTTAACCAGCGGCCCAGGGACTTCACGTCCGCAGTCTTCAAATTTAGGTTGACAAAGGAGCCCCTGCCCACGGACGGGGACATGCTGCGCACCATTACTCGCGGCATCCGCGGCACGGCAATGCCCCCTTGGTACGAACTGCCGCTCAACGATCGGCTGGCGGTGATCCAGTACATCAAGTATGAGCTGGCGGTTGACCGTTCCGACCCCGCCAGTCCTTACGCTTTCTTCGTCGAGGAGCCGCCTGGCCCACCGTTGTATATCGGGCGCCCGCCGACCCCGTCCCAGACGATGCTGGACCGTGGCAAGGAGGTTTGGCAGGTGGCGAAGTGCTGGGAATGCCACGGCCAAGGCGGCAAGGGCGACGGCGAGAAGGCTGCCGGCCTCAAGGATGATATCGGGTTCGCCACCCCGCCGGCCGACCTCACCAGCGGCCAGTTCAAGTCTGGCCCGGCCGTCGAAGACATCTTCCGGACGATAACTACCGGCCTCAGCGGCACGCCGATGCCGTCCTATCGGGATTCCTTTCCGGACGAGGACCGATGGGCACTTTCCTATTTCGTGGTGGCGCTTTCCGCCTATAAAGACCCGCTCTCGCTGCAGCCGCTGTCGATCAAGCAGGAGGCCCGCGCGGCGCTGAACGATCTGGAACTGGTCGCTGACAAGCCTGAGCGAGCCTATGTGCCCGATCCGTCGGTGCCGGCGTCCGGCCCGCCAGCGCCGCCTGGCGAGAAACAGGCACCCGCCGGAGGTTAGCGCATGCTCGGTTTCGAAGTCACCGGACCATATGCGGGCGCCATGATGATGAGCCTGGCGGCCCTGTTCTTGTTCATCTGGGGCGTCCTATCCGGCGCGTTGAGCGGCACCGACAAAGCCGCCAACGACTTTTTTGAAAGGGAGATGGAGAATGAGCGATCTGCAGAGCAGCGATCCGGAGAGCCCGAGGCACCCGGAACTGGATGTACGTCAAAGCTCGCACCCTGAACTAGAGGACTATGCCGGCGGCCTGATACAGGCGCGTGTGGGCTTCATTCCGCTATGGCTTCTCGTCGTTTACGTGCTGCTGTTCGCCTGGGGGCTGTATTACATGTATGTTTATTGGGGCGGGCTCGGCCCCGGCCGTCTGTTCTAAGAAGACTGTCGCAAGAGCTGGTAAGGCAGGAGTGATGGAGATGTTGGTAGCCAAAATTCTCCTTGGGGTCGCCGCATTGAACCTCCTTTTCCTGGCTTTCGAGGTGGCGGTAAACGTGCTTCGTCTTTATTTCGGCTGACATAGGAGCAGCGGATGCTACAGGACACGGTTTTCAAGCTCGCTGACGCCGGCTTGCCACAGATGCTCGGCTTCCTCATCTATGGCGGCTGCACCGTCGGCTTTATCATCTTTCTTGTCTATCTTGTGCGGCAATAGCGACGCGGACGCGGCGCTGCGAAAACGCCAATGATCTACTACCTCGTGATCTTCGCCGCTGGATTTGCAGGCAGCTTTCATTGCATCGGCATGTGCGGCGGCTTTGCCTGCGCGCTGGGCCGCGATCAGCGAGGCGGAGGCGCAACCGTCCTTCGCCACCTGCTCTATAATACCGGCCGATTGACAACCTATTGCTTTCTGGGCGGGCTCGCGGGTGCGATCGGTCAGGTCATCTGCACCACGCAAGGTCTAACGGCGGCGCCGCTCTTGAACGGCTCTCTCGACACCGCCCAACGAATTCTCGCGATCGTCGCTGGCCTGCTCATGATTGCCATGGCATTGCAGTTCTTCGGCTGGCTGCAGGTCTTTCATCGCCTTGCGATCGGATTTGGCGGCAGCACATTTGCATTGTCCCTGCGCGGTCTGTTGACTGCCCGGAGCAGCGCCGCGCCGCTTGCCTTTGGCGTTTTCAACGGGTTCCTGCCATGTCCCCTGGTCTATGCCTTCGCCGCCCAGGCGGCGAGCACCGCCGGAGCGCTTCCCGGGTTTCTCGTCATGGCATGGTTCGGACTGGGAACCTTCCCCGCGATGTTGATGATGGGCGGCGTTGGCCGGATACTCGGGCCAGCCTGGCGGCGGCGCGGCGTGCGGCTGGCTGGTGGCTTTATTCTTTTGCTCGGTCTCATCACGCTCGGCCGTGGTCTCCTGCCTTCCGGTGCGCATATCGGCCTTGCCTGGCTGGGCGGACATCCCGCATGACTGCGCATGGCGATCTCCTCTGTAGCCATTGTTCGCTGCCCGTCGGCCTGCGCCCGATGGAGCGCAGGCTCAACGGTGAGGCTTGCGCGTTCTGCTGCTACGGCTGTTGCATCGCCTTTCAGGTGAAGAGCGGCAGACGCGAAGAGTGGGAAGCCGCCTGGCTTCTGATCCAGCTCGGCGTGGGAGGCTTTCTCTCCATGAATATCATGATGTTCAGCCTCCTCCTCTATTCGGACGCGTTCACCGGCGTCGATGCGGGCGTGCTGCCGTGGATTCACCTTTTGCTCTGGATCTTCGCGACGCCGGCGGTGGTGATTCTCGGCGGACCCTATCTGCGCGAAATGTGGCTCAATGGCATTCAGGGACGGGTGACGTCGTCGGCACTCATCGTGCTTGGCGTCGCTGCCGCTTACCTCTATTCAGCATTTGCCGTGTTCGAGGGCAGCACGCATGTCTATTTCGACACCGCCGTGATGGTGCTGATGCTGTTCACCGTTGGCCGCTATCTCGAGGCTGTTGGCCGCGCCAGGGCGGCGCGCGACCTCGAACCTCTTCTGGCTGCAGAAAGCGAGAGCGCGACCGTGGTCGATGGCGCGGCAGAGATCCGCCGTCGGGTGCGAGAGGTATCGGCCGGCATGCTGGTGCGGGTCCGGCCAGGCGAGCGCATTCCGGTCGACGGCGTGGTTGTCGAGGGCGAATCGAATACCGATGAAGCCGTGATTACCGGAGAAAGCCGGCAAGTGACAAAGGGCGCCGGCTCCAAGGTGATTGCCGGCAGTATCAATATCGATGGCCCGCTCCTGATCCAAAGCAGCGGTGACGGAACTGCAACCCGCTGGGCGCGGATTTGCCGGTCGGTGCGCGAAGCGCTGGGCCGTCGCAGTCCAACCCAGCGCCTTGCCGATCGCGTCGTTGGCGTGTCCGTGCCGCTCGTCCTCGCCCTCGGCGGGCTGACGATCGTTTACTGGGCGCAGTCATTGCCGTTCGATCGGGCGTTGCTGATTGGCCTCTCGGTACTGGTGGTTGCCTGTCCTTGTGCTGTCGGCCTCGCTGCTCCGATGGCGACATCACTCGGCATCGGCCGGCTGGCGCGGCACGGCTGCCTGGTCCGCGACCCCGGCGTGCTCGAGACCCTCGCGCGTGTCCGGTTGCTCGCCTTCGACAAGACCGGCACTCTGACGGCGGGCAAAGCGCGTCTCGTCGGCGTCGACTGCCAGGAGGTCGGCATCGACGAAGTCCTGGCGCGCGCCGCCGGTCTGGAGCGACTTGCCGAGCATGGTCTGGCGCGGGCCATCGCGGCAGCCGCCGCTCAGCGCGGCATCACGCCGCTCGTCACCCGCGATGTCCGGACGGTTCCCGGCCGTGGCGTCCGCGGCAGCGCCGAAGGCCGGCCCGTAGCGGCAGGGAACGGCAGATTGATGAATGATCTGGGCTGGCCGCTTCCCCCGTCGCTGACTGAGCGTGCGCGGTCGCTGGAGGCGAGCGGTTATTCGGTGGTCTATGTCGGTTGGGGCGAGCAGGTTCACGCCGTGCTGTCGCTCGATGATTCACCGCTCCCCGAGGCGCATGCCGCGATCGCGGCCCTGCGTGAGCGCGGGCTCGACGCCACGCTGTTGACCGGCGACTTGGCGCAAGCGGCGGAGCGGATCGCGGCTCTGGTCGGGATCAAGGACGTCCAAGCGGGCCTTTCGCCGGAGGCCAAACGGCTGGCCCTGGATCGGCTCCGCCATGACCACGGTTCGGTGGCGATGGTCGGCGATGGACTGAATGACGGGCCGGTCCTGGCCGCCGCAGATGTCGGTATTGCCGTCGGCTCCGCCACCGATCTCGCCCGCGAGACTGCAGCGCTCGTGCTGCCTGCGGACGGATTGTGGATGCTGCCCTGGATCGTCGACGTGGCCCGTGCGGTCCGCAGGACCATCTTGACCAACCTTATGTGGGCGTTCGGCTACAACCTCGTCGCCCTGACGTTCGCAACATTCGGACTTCTGCAGCCAATCCTTGCGGCGGCGGTCATGGCCGGCTCGAGCATTCTCGTGGTGGTGAATTCGCTGCGGCTGGAGCGGCTGCCCGATCCTGTTCCAGCGCTGATCCCGGAGCAACGATCCGGCACCAAGTCGCAACGTACCCACGATGGCGCCGGCATTTCCGCAATGGCCGGCCCGGCCGTCGAGCGGAGTTGAGTTTCGTTTCAGCCAAACACGTCGTGCGTGAAGGCGTCATACCAGCCTTCCGCCGCGCGCGCAGCCTGCCGGCGGACCTCGGAGCTTTCCTCGACCTTGCTGACGAAGCTGATGACGCTCTTGAGCTTCCCGTCGACGGGCTTGAAGCTGATGGCGTTGCTGAACGCATCGTCGGGGGCGAGATAGGTGTAGCAGGTGTTGAACAAATGCGCCGGGAAACGCGCTGATCCAGTGAGATCGGCCGCGATGGCAAAGGCGCAGGCTTTGGCCTGGCTGTTGGCGCAGAAGGCGGATTTCGGCATATCCCCGCCGATGATCGCGTCACCGACCAGATGGACGCCGGGCTGCAGCGCCGATTCGAAGGTGACCGGATCGACCGGACACCAGCCCGACCGGTTGGCGAGCCCCGCCTGCTGCGCCAAGCGCCCGGCCATTTGCGCCGGGATGACATTGGCCACCGCGGCCTTGAATGTTGCGCCCGCGGTGATCACCGACCGGGTCTTCGCGTCGATTGCCGTGACCCCGCCGGTGAACTGAGCCGGTAGCCATTCGATCATTCCCGGATAGTGGCGGTTCCAAGCGTCCTGGAACAGGTCCTGCGCGTTGAAGCTGTCTTTCGCATCGAGGATCAGAATTTTGGCCTTGGGCTTGCTGTGCTGGAAATAGGATGCGACGAGCGAAGCGCGCTCATAGGGGGCCGGTGGACAACGAAACGGATCCGGCGGAACGACGATGAGGAACAGGCCGCCGTCCTCCATGCTTTCCAGCTGCCGGCGCAGCAGCTTGCTTTGCGGTCCTGCATTCCAGGCGTGCGGCATGATCTCCATCGCCGCATCGTCATAGCCCTCAAGCGCCCGGTCCCTGAATGCGATGCCCGGCGCAACAACGAGACGGTCATAGCTGAGCTTCGAGCCGTTGTTCAGCGCAACGGTCTTCGCCGCCGGGTCAATCGCCGCGGCGGACTCATGAATGACGGTGATGCCGTATTGTTTTGCCAGCGCTTCATAACCATGGCCGAGCGATTCGAACGGGCGTAGCCCGGCGAGATAGAGATTGCTGAAGAAACAGGTCGCGTAGCTCTGCCGCGGTTCAACCAGGGTCACCTCGATAGCCGTGGCGATGGCGGCGACATATTTGGCGACCGTTGCGCCGCCGATGCCGCCGCCGACCACGACGACACGCGCCTTGGCCTGGCCCCGCGCCTTCGGCTGGTTGAGCGCCGTTAGCAACGCTGCTCCCGTCAGGCGGCCGAACTCGCGACGAGTCCAGGATTTCATCGCGGGTTACTTCCCTGCTTCGCGACATAGCGCGCGACGCTCGCGATCTCCTCGTCGCTGAGCGACAGCGCGATAACGTGCATGATGTGATTTGGACGCTCGCTCGCCCGGTAGGCAAGCAGGGCGTTGGTGAGCCTCTCCTCACCAAGCCCGATGATGCTGGGAATGCCTGTGCCGCCGCCATCGAGACGATGGCAGGACGCACAGGTTGCGGCGAGTTGAGCGCCTTGATCGGGCCCCGCCGCCGCGCCGGATTGGCTGAAGAGCAGCACGAGACCAGTGGCAATCGCAGATCTCGCGACGGGGCGCATGCTGAATACCCGTCTGTTTCGCAGTTTTCCGGTCACGCTCCCACTCAACTTGTCACGCTATAATTCGCGCAGGTCGATTGTGTCGCCACCTCAACCGACCGTGAACTGGTGCGACAACATATAGACGGCACCGCCGTCTTCTTCCCAGCCAAAATCGAGCCGGCCGCTCTCCGTCGCGCGCAAGGAAAATTCGAAGAACGGATTGGCCGAAATCGCCTCGTGGAGATCGACACTGAACACCACGGTTTCGTTGTAGCGGCAGACAAACTTGTTGATGATCTTGCGCGGGATCACGTTGCCTTGATCATCATGGCGTAGCCCTGTTTCCATCTCATGGCTGATAATGGTCTTGACTTGAAAAATCTCTCCCTTCGCCGCGGCGCTCGGCACGATCACGCGGGGTGTCGGGGTGGTCACTGTCTCTCTCCGATCTCAGGCACAGCCATCCGTGGCGACACGGACCCATGTCGTGGTCATCAGCAAAATGCCGTCATTCATTTCAGCGACAGCGACGACGTGTTGCGGTTTGGCAAGTCGGATGCGCGTCGACACGCGGGGCAGACTGCGTTGCGGGACGAAGTGGAAACTGGCCACTTCGATGAGCGGGTTCCGCGGCGCGAACACGCGCATCTGCCTTACATGGTCGGCCTCGGTCATGGGGCTGTCGATGTAAAGACTCATGGGCACGGTGTAGCCGGTCGGGAAGTCCGTCGGCATTATCAGGTGAAGGCGATCCGACACCGTGGCCGTCCGTCCGGTGAGCTGCTCGATGAGATCCAACGCTTCATCGTTCGCACGCGCGCTCCGCGGCGAGAAGAGCGCGACCCCGGCAAACCCCACACTCCCGGCGATCAACACATCGCGGCGCGTCAAGCTCATCGTCCCGGTCTCCAAACCCTGCCACCTCTTTAGGCCACTTAAGAACGCATCGGCGGCGGCAGGCGGCGCACTCGGACACATCAGTGCGGCAGCTTCTACCAAATTTAGCACCGACAACCGCTGGGAGCAATCTCGCGGAAGCGCCCATGGCCGCCCTTTAAACCAATGCATTCTGTTTTACCGGCCGTTGGGAGCACGCCGGCGGATTCTGCGGCTACCCAACTTCGGTCGCCGGCCTGATCGCTGGAGGCGTTATTGCGGCACCGCTGTCGGGATAGATGGTCAAGGCATTGCGGGAAAGGACGCTCTTGGGTTGTCGGATCTCTGATCACACTCTTGGCCGGCTATCAGATGCTCGAATTAACTGGAGCGCTCGAACCGCGCCAGCGCAATGTCTGATTTACAAGCCTGCGCGACATTCATGATAAGGCTGAAAAAGGACGGGTTAGGGTGGGAAGCGGTCGTTGGTCTCGTCCCAACGAGCAAGTGGCGCCCCTGAGCTGACCCATCCGGGCCGGACCCCCGGGCAGTCTCGCGTGCCGCCCGAGATAACTCGCGAGGCTAAGCCCAGATCAATCACCTTGCCATTCTTGATGTCGAAGACAATGCAACAGAGCACATCCCCGTTTGCCGTTGCGCTCCCCGGTATTGCGATGGACGCCGACCACGCGTCCGTCCTCGCTCGCCATCACGGGCTTGCCGCGTCCAACGGCGAGGCGCGGCGACACATCCAGGGCGGCGCGGTGCGGCTGAACGACCAGTCCGTGTCCGACGATCGCCGGTTGGTGACGCTTGAGGATCTGGGTCCGGAACAGGTTGTCGCTCGGCAAGAAAAACACGTTCTGGTGCGGCCGGTCTGACCGGCCAGCTCGGA
Organism: Mesorhizobium sp. WSM4844; assembly: GCF_055811775.1. NCBI lineage: Bacteria > Pseudomonadati > Pseudomonadota > Alphaproteobacteria > Hyphomicrobiales > Phyllobacteriaceae > Mesorhizobium > Mesorhizobium sp. WSM4844. The sequence continues at coordinate 19,701 of NZ_JBVVQB010000048.1, forward strand.
CGCGCCATGTGTGGACGTTCCTGGACAGCGCGCGTATCGAACTCGCATCTTGCTACCAAAAGTTGCGCGGAACAAGCCCGCGCAACTTTGTTGCTTTCGGAGTTCACACCGGCTGCGTCGGGACCGCGGGAGCAGCCTCCAATTCGTTAAACCGCCCATGGACTTCGATATCATCGAGAAGTCCCATCCACAGCGACACACATAACCCAACCATCACGAGGAGGAACGGCGCGGCCGCGACAATGGATGCGGTCTGGAGCCCAGCCAAGCCACCCATCACCAGCAAGACACAAGCAGAGGCTCCGGCCAAAATGCCCCACAGAACCACGATCCCGGACCTTGGGTGAAGAGTTCCGCGCGAAGAGAGCATTCCCATGACGACGGAAGCCGCGTCAGCTCCTGAAACGAAGAATATTGCAACCAGGAACATCGCAAGTGTCGATGTCAGCGTGGTGGCCGGATATTGGGCAAGAAGCGCGAACAGCGATACTGGAGCGCCTTTGTCGTTGACGGCTTCGACAAGACCGCCCAATCCCATCAGTTCCGAGTGAAGCGCAGTTCCGCCCATGACGGTGAACCAAAAGAAGGTAACAGCGCTGGGGATGAGCAGCACGCCAACGATAAACTCACGTATCGTGCGGCCCCGAGAGATCCGAGCTATGAAAACGCCGACAAAGGGAGCCCAGGATATCCACCAGGCCCAATAGAAGATGGTCCAGCTGCCAAGCCACTTTCCGTCGCTGAATGCTGCCGTGCGGAACGACATCGAGACCAGGTCGCTGAGGTAATAGCCAAGCGATTCGATCAGCGTGTCGAATATGAACACGGTCGGTCCAATGATCGCCAGAAAGAGCAGGAGCAGCAGAGCAATGACCATGTTCAGGTTGCTCAGGAATTGCACGCCCTTGCCGACCCCGGAAACCGCCGACAGGATGAATAGAACGGTCAATGCCGCGATAATCGTCAGTGCAATTGTTGCGGACTCGCCGGTATTCCAGAGGAAGTTCATTCCGCTGTTGATCTGCTGAGCGCCAAGTCCCAACGAAGTGGCCGTTCCAAACAGTGTCGCGATGATCGCGAGGACGTCGATCGCCCGGCCGATCGGGCCGTGGATGCGGTTACCGAGGAGAGGCTGGAAGGCACTCGACATCAAAGTCGGCAGGTTGCGCCTGTAGCTGAAGTACGCAAGCGCCAATCCGACAACCGCGTAGATCGCCCACGGGTGCAGCGCCCAATGGAAATAGGCGTATTGCATTGCCACGACCGCGGCCTCCCGTGACTGCGGCTACGCCATTCCGTGCGGTGGCGCGCCAAAATGGAAGACCGGTTCGGCCACGCCCCAAAACATCAGGCCGATGCCCATCCCGACGCTGAACATCATGCAGACCCATGACACGGTCGAAAATTCAGGCTTCTCGTCATCTCGCCCGAGCTTGATCTTGCCGAACCTGCCAACCGCCAGGAAAACAGCGAACATCAGGAAGAACGCCGTCGAAACGACAAACATCCAGCCGAATGTCTTGATGATCGTATTCAAAGTCGCTGTCGCCACTGTGGCGAGACTGTCAGGAGCGAGGCCGCCCCAAAGCACAAAGCCGCCAGCTATGATGACAGCTGGCCAAAATACGCCGGAGTCTACACTCCGGGTGCCTGTTACGGACATCCGCTCACTCCCATTTTTTGCGTGGAACATCGTGCGCGGCCGGCTTTCAAGCATTTTCTGGCTGGAACGACAGAGCGGTTCGCGTGGTAAAACTGATTGAATGACGCTGCGTTAGCTGGCTCAATCGCGACTTCGTTGCGACCCAGTTCCGACACATTCGAAAAGTTGTCAAAGGTGGTGCCGATGCGCGGGTCGCGCAGCACGCCAATTAGCCCGATTCAGATAGCCGGCGCCCTTGATCAGCCACATGCCCAAATTGCTGGATTTGGCAGCCCAGGAAGGATAGGCTTGGTTTTTGGTTCAGGCGATGGAACAGAGACTAGCCGCAATTCTGGCTGCCGATATGGCGGGCTACAGTCGGCTAATGGAGGCCGACGAATCCGGCACGCTCGCACGCCTTCGGACCCATCGCATAGAACTGGTCGATCCCGCCATCGCGAAGAACAAGGGCCGGATCATCAAGACCACCGGAGACGGCATGCTCGTTGAGTTCCAGAGCGTGACCGATGCCGTGAAATGCGCCGTGGAAATCCAACAGCGCATGAAACGGCGCAATTCGGATGTGCCGCAAGAACGGCGTATCGAATTCAGGATCGGCATAAATCTCGGCGACATCATTTTCGACGATGACGACATTTTCGGCGACGGCGTCAATATTGCCTCGCGCATCGAGCAACTCGCCGACGTCGGCGGTATCTGCGTGACCGCAGCGGTGGCGACCCAAATTGCCGACCGTCTCGAAATTGCCATGGAGGATTTGGGCGAGAAGACGTTAAAGAACATCAGCCGCCCGGTTCGCCTCTATCGCATTGGGCTTGACAGTCCTGTCCTGCCAGAAGTCGAGGCAAAGCGATCCATCTCGAAACCCTCGATAGTGGTGCTGCCATTCACCAACATGAGCGGCGACCCCGAGCAGGAATTTTTCGCGGACGGACTGACCGAGGACATCATCACCGAACTGTCCCGCCACCATGAGCTGTTCGTCATCTCGCGCAATTCCAGCTTCGTCTACAAGAACCGCGCCGTGAATGTGCGCGAGGTGGCCGAGAAACTAGACGTCCAATACCTGGTGGAGGGAAGCGTTCGCAAGATCGGCGACAGGGTGCGCGTGACGGTTCAGCTCATCGACACGGCGAATGACGCTCATATCTGGGCAGACAAATATGACCGGAAGCTGGACGACATCTTCGCGATTCAGGATGAGGTGACCGCGGCGATCGCAGCCACGCTGCCCGGTCGTGTCGAGGCGGCTCAGCGGGACCAGCTCGCGCGGGCGAAACCCGCAAACATGGCCGCGTATGAATGTGTGCTTGCCGCCAAGGTGCTGCATCACAAAAGCACGATTGCGGATAATGAACGCGCGCAAACCTTGATAGGCAGGGCCGTCGCGCTTGACCCCGATTATGCCCATGCCCATGCCTGGCGGGCCTGCATTCTTGGTCAGGCCTGGGTCTATAACTGGTGCAAAGACCGGGATGCCGTCTGGAACGACATCATGGCAGCGCTGGACAGGGCGCTGGCGCTGGACGACAACGATGCCGATGTCCACCGCATCCTCGCCGCAGTGAACGTGAACAACAATGAGCTGACCACAGCGCGCTACCATCAAGAGCGGGCGCTGGCCCTCAATCCCAATTACGACCTCGTGGTGGTGCAGCAAGGCGAGTTGTTGACGTGGCTGGGGAGGCCGGAAGAGGGAATTGAATGGATCCGCAAGGCAATGCAGTTGAATCCGCACCACCCGGAGAGGTTCTGGAGCCATCTGGGCAAGGCGCGTTTCGCCGCGCGCCAGTATGGCGAGGCGATCGAAGCTTTCATGCATCTGTCAACCATGGACTCGGTTCAGCATGCTTTCGCCGCTGCCTGCTACGGCTGGCTCGGCGACGAAATCGCCGCCGCGGCGCATCTACGCAAGGTCAAAACGCTCGATCCCCAATTCGACCTCGATTCATTTATCGCCACCCTGCACTATGCCCAAGAGTCTGATGTGCAGCACGTCCGCGAGGGACTGCTGAAAGCCGGTATTGCCCACCTGTAGCCAGCCCGTAACTACGAACCAGATCCAATCGGGGCTCGAAGTGATTGAGCTTTCACCTTACCGATACTCGAAGATCGACCTGAAAATTCCGGGCGCGATCACCGACAGCGGATTGACGTCCAGTTTGGGCTTGTTGGCATTGCCCCTGAGCCGGTAAGTCACGCCGATGAGGCCGCGATCGCGGCCATTGCCGAGCAGCGCCCCGAACAGCGGCAGTTCGCCAAAGATGCGGTTGATGCCGTAGACCGGCATGAAGGTGCCGGTCATGTCCATGTTGTTGTTCTTGTCATAGAGCGTGCCCTGGAAGGTGGTGCCGATGCGCGGGCCGCGCAGCACGCCATTGGCCAACTTCAGATAGCCGGCGCCCTTTTCGATCTCGGAAAAGCCGCGCTCGAACTTCACTCTCGACGTGTCGATATTGGCTTTGACGGCTTCGTTGAGGCTGCGGCTGTCACCGGCCGGCGTCGTCGATACGAGCGAGGCGAGTTTCGGCTCGTTGACCACGAAGAAATCATGCGAGTCGACCTGGCCCTTCATCGGCCCATCGCTTGCCCCGGCGAGCGCCAGGGTGATCGAGCCGCCCTCCATATGCTCGTAGATGTTGAGGAACCGCAGGATGGCGCCGGCGTCGGCCGACCGCACGTTGAGGGCGCGCTTGCCGGCGCCGGTCGTATTGCTGATGCTGATGGCAGCACCCGAACTTGCCGTGGCGCTCACCTTGAGCCCATTCACCCTCGAGCCGGCGGCGCTGTAGCCGAGCTTCAGGTTCGACAGCGTCTCGTTGTGGAAGCCGGTCAGCGAATTGACGTCGGCGCTGACCGAAATCGCGTCGGAACCCGTGGCCTTGGTGGCGGTGTCGACATCGGACGTGAATTGCTTGATCAGCGAGCGCGCGTCCAGCGCGCTGCCGCTGATGTCGATCGCGTAGCCCTTGCCCGATCGTTTCACCGAAACGGCAACGTTGTCTCCCCGGTTCAGCTTGACGTTGCTGAACCGCGCCGAGGACAGGGCGCCTTTGACCAGCACCACGCCGCCATCGATCGAAAAGGTCTTTCCATTCAGGTCGAAGTCGGACAGCGTCGTGGTGTCGCCGGATTTGGCCATGGCAAATGTGACATTGGCTGGAATGCCGGGGCCCTTGCTCCAGCCTGCCCAGGGAATGTCCAGCCTGGCATTGGTCAGGTCCGCCGAGACAGTCTGGTTGCCCGTGTTGCCCGTGCCGCTCTTGTCGATCTCAACCTTGACGGTTCCGGAAAGCAGCTCCGACAGGCCAGGCATGGCGGCGGCACGTATCTTGTCGTCGAGCGTCAGCGCCACTTTTCGGCTGCGTGGCGGTCCGCCATCCCTGAGCGGTTCGATCAGGTCGAGTTCGGCTGGAATGCCATTGAGCAGCGCCTTGGCTGATATCACCGCCTTCTCGGGTTCGACCGTGATCGAACCGTCCGCGTCCGTCACCGTCTGGTCTTCGAACGGCTTGCCCAGCGACAGGTCCTTGTAATCGAGCGTCACCAGCCAATCGAGTTTCGAGCTGTCGACGCCGCGCTGCAGCGGAATGTCCGCCTTGACGTGGCCGGTCACCGTGCCGGACAGGTCTTCCGGCAGCAGCCCAACACGGCGCATGCCGTTGATCGGCTCGTAGGAAGCGAGCTCGGCGATCGCGGACGCCTCCCCGGCAACATCGATATCGAGCGCGCCGATCACCGGCGGGCGGTTCGCCGCCTTGACCGTCATCGTGCCGTTGCTTGCCGCGACCGTGCGGCCGCTGGCCATATAGACGTTGCCCGAGGACAAGGCGATGTCGACGTCATTGCCGTGGAATTCGACGACGCCGACGGCATCGCGTATCGGCGGGATGTGACCGGCTGTATCGAAGCGCGATCCTTCGACCTGGAAACGGCCGAATACCTCATCAGATGAAAGCGGGATGCCGTTGCCAAGGCGCCCGGGCACGACCTGGAACTGCAGGCTGGCGTCGACGACGCGGCCGCCGAACAGGTTTTTCAGCACCCACAGGCGAGCGTTTCGCGCCGCAAACCAGGGCCACAACTGCTTGACATGCGAGACAGGCATGTCGTGGACGTTGAAGGCTACAGATATGCCCGGCACCTTTCCCTCGGGGAATTCGACCGAAGCCGTGCCCAGCGCCTCGCTGGCGGACCCCGACCTGATCCCGATCTGCTCGGCCACCAGCTTGCGGCTGCGGGTCTGGTAGACGCCGGCCACCCGGGCGATGAAATCGAGCGCAGGTTCGGAGGATTCCGAAGGCGCCAGCGTCGAGCCGTCGCTGGTCAGGTCGTAGCGATAGGACGGCTCCTCGCCCGCTGTTCCAGTCGCCGGCTTCGGCCCGATCGAACCGGCGAACGCGAATGTCGAGCGACCGGTCCTCACTTGCAGCCGGTCCACCTGGACCTTGTTGGCGCCGGCGACAAGCGTCGCAGCGAGATCGACGTCTGCTGGAAGCGAGCCACGCGTGCCAAGATCGAGCACGGCACCGGCGAACGACAACGAGGCCGTCAGCCGCGACGCGTTGTCGCCGGATCCTTCCGATCCCGCCAGCTTCAGGGCAATCGCGCCAAGCGTCCCGCCCGGCGCTGCCGCAGCCTGGTCAAGCTGCGCTATCTCGACGCTGGCATCCAACGCCGTCACGCGCCGCGTCGTCGCATCACGGCTGGCTGAGGCGGCGATTGTGAGTGCCCTGCCGTCGACAGAAGCGTCGGATGAAAACTCCATGCCGCCCGGCCCCGACTGCGCAACGGTAGCATCCGCGATCCTGACCAGTTTGACCAACCCGGCCTCGGGCGGAACGAGGTCGACATTGCGCAGCTCGATCCGGCGCATCTGCTCCTCGCGCACCGCATCGAGCGCGTGACCGATGCTGGCAAAGACCGTGCCGGCCAGCCTTTCCGGATCGATGAGGCCGTCGTCATTGCGCAGTGCCGCCGTCCAGTCGCCACCCGACGGCAGCGCCGCCATCACGATGCGCGCGTCGGAAATCCTGGCGCTGGTAAGCCGCACCTCGCCCGAAAGCAGCGGCATCAGCCTTACGCCGAAGCGGACACGCCCGGCATCGGCCATCGGCTTGCCGTCGGCCGTCTTGAGGCTGACGTCGCTGACCTGCAGCGCAATGAAGCTCGATCCGTCGAGCGTGAGACGGGCCGGCCCGACCGCAACGTCGACGTCGACGCCGGCCAATTTCTCGATGGCCGTTTCCGCTTCGGCCCGCAGCCGCTCGGTGCCGAAGCCGGACATGCCGATCGCATAGACAGCGGCGGTGGCCAGCAGCACAAGCGCCAAAAGGCCGGCAAACAGCCGCGCAAGAATACCAACGCCGCGGCCCTGGCCGAGCGGCGGTATGCGGCACGCGGACGGGAAGGCCCCCAGGTCGGTGATTTCATCACGCCTGAATCTGATCTTCTCGTGCTGCGGCTGCTCCTGATCCACACAATTTTCCGTTGAACGAACTCGACCGTGGACGACTCCCGGTGCGACAATATATCGATGAGGCTTCGCGCGTAACCACAAACAAGGGCATCGATATGGCTGATCTCGACGTCGGCGACGTTGCGCCGCAGTTCGACCTTCCCCGCGACGGCGGCGGATCGCTCAGCCTCGCGTCATTGCGGGGAAAGCCGGTCGTGCTCTACTTCTATCCGCAGGACGACACCACCGGCTGCACCAACGAGGCGATCGGCTTTTCGCAGTTGAAGCCGGAATTCGAAAAGCTCGGCGCTGTCGTGATCGGCCTGTCGCCGGACAGCGTCCGAAAACACGACAAATTCAAGTCGAAATACGATCTGACCGTCGACCTCGTCGCCGACGAGGAGCGCAAGGTGATCGAAGCCTATCATCTGTGGGTCGAGAAGCAGCTCTATGGCCGCCGCTATATGGGCGTCGAGCGCGCAACATTCCTGATCGGCAGCGACGGACGGATCGCCCGGATCTGGCGAAACGTTCGCGTCAAAGGCCATGCCGAGGCGGTGCTGGAGGCCGTGCGCGCGCTTTGACGTCGATTTCTGGGACATCAATGTCGGCTGTGGCCTGAACCCGTCTGAAGCACGGGGCCGAAGCAATCCGGCTTGCAACCCATGGGCTGCAAGCTGGGCGCCAGCAACCGACCGTTAACCTTAATGATGTGTAATCGGGCTTGTCGTCGGTGTCGTAACGAAAGCTTGGTCCTGTGAACGTAGCCAGTCAGTCAACGGTCTTTGGCAGGCGCAATGAGCCCCACACGGTCATTATCGCCCGGGGCAACGAGATCAGGCATTTCACCATACGGCCATGGCTTGCCGCATTTTGCGGCTCGGCGCTGGCGGCGATGGCGATAGGCTATCTGCTGGCGACCTCCTATCTCGTGCTGCGCGACGACCTGATCGGCGCGACCACGGCACGGCAGGCGCGCATGCAGCAGGCCTATGAGGACCGCATCTCCGCACTGCGCGCCCAGGTCGACCGGATCACCAGCCGTCAGCTGCTCGACCAGCAGCTCATGGAAACCAAAGTTGGCGAGTTGCTGGAACGACAGACCCAGCTCAGCCTGCGCCACGGCCGCATCGGCCCGCTCCTCGAACGCGCCGAGAGCGACGTCGGAACGCCGCCCGCCGCAGGCACGGCTGTGTCCGCAAAGTCGGATAAACGCGCCGAGGTGACCGACGCCCCGCTACAGGCCTATGCGGTTGCCAGCCTCGGCGCCAACCTTGGCGCTGGCGACACCAGGCCGTTCTCGCTGTGGTCGACCCGCTCCGATCCGCTGCCGAGCGACACGGCGGCCGATCGTGCCGACAGGCTGTTCGTGTCGATCAACGCCGCGCTCAAGGCCATAGAGAGCCAGCAGCTCACCCGCATCGCCACGCTTGCCGACAACGCCTACAAAAACGCCGATGCGATTTCTCAGGCGCTCGAGGCGGCTGGCCTGCCGGTCGACGGCGATTTCGGCAAGAGCGATGCCGGCGGTCCGCTGATACCACTCGACAGTTCGATGACGTTCGACAGCAAGGTAAGGGAACTCGACGAGGCGCTGGACGCGCTCGACCGGCTGAAGACGGAGGCGCGACGGCTGCCGCTCGCCAACCCCGCGCCCGGTCGCTCGGTCACCAGCCCGTTCGGCGTGCGCACCGATCCGCTGCTCGGCACCGCCGCGCTGCATTCGGGGATGGACTTCAGGGCGCCGACCGGGATGCCTGCCAAGGTCACGGCGCCCGGCGTTGTCGTCAAGGCCGGCTGGAACGGCGGCTACGGCCGCATGGTCGAGATCGACCATGGCAATGGCTTTGCGACGCGCTATGGGCATCTCAGCAAAATCGACGTGACCGTCGGCAAGCGGCTCAACGCCGGCGACGTCATCGGCAAGACCGGCAGCAGCGGCCGCTCGACCGGCCCGCATCTGCATTACGAAATCCGCCACCATGGCGAGGCCATCGACCCGCTGCGCTTCCTGAGGGTCGGCAAGAAGGTCGCGCGGTATCTTTAGTGGCTGCAGCCATCGCCCAGGCTGCAAAAGAGTGCCGTCGGAAAAACTGCCGATCTCCCCCCTTGCGGGGGAGATGTCCGGCAGGACAGAGGGGGGTGCTGTCCCGCCGACCTGTCAACCAATAGCAGCCGCGTTCTTGAATTGGCTTGGCGGTTAGGCCGACTAACTCGAAAGTTGGCGATCCTTCCCACCCCCCTCTGGCCTGCCGGCCATCTCCCCCGCAAGGGGGGAGATCCGCAGCTTCGCCGTTCCGCCCCGCACTTCACACCAGTCATTTCTTTTTGAATTCCATTTGACTGAATAAATATTTGGTGCGAACCTCTTGTCTCCCAGGGATGCAAGACATGGCACTGCGGGGGACCAATCAGGAGTTTGGGCGGCCTTACAACAGGCGCATCGTCCTCGAATCCATCCGTCTTCACGGTCCGATCGCCCGCGGCGACATTGCCAAGCGGGTCGGGCTCACCGTTCAAACGGTCTCGACCATCGTTCGCGAGTTGGAAGAACACGGCTACGTCCTGTCGATGCGCGAAGAGCCGCGGGGGCGCGGGCTGCCTCCGGCGACCCTGCGGATCAACCCGGAGGGCGGCTATGCCGTCGGCATCCACGTCACTCCGCTGGGTATCAATGCGGCGCTGATCAATTTGAGCGGAGACGTGATCGAGAGCGCCACCCGCGAGGCCCCCAACGCGACGCCCGACCATGCCTTCGATCTGATCGGCGCGATGGTGCTTGAATTGACCGGACTGCGGCCGGGCGGTCGCGTTCTCGGCATCGGCATGGCGCTGCCCGGCCCTTTCGGCGTTGAGTCGATGAGCTTTATCGGCCCGACGACGATGACCGGCTGGAAGGACGTGGCGCTTCGGGAACGGCTGGAGGCCTCGACCGGGCTGCCCGCGTTTTTTGAGACCGATATGGCGGCCGCGGCAATGGGCGAGCGCCTGTACGGCCTCGGGACGGGATATTCCGAATACTACTATCTCTATTTCGGTGTCGGTCTTGGCGGCGTCATGGTTCATGACGGAAGCGCGTTGCGCGGGGCCTGGGGAAACGCCGGCGAGATCGGACACATCCCTGTCGTGCCGGGTGGCGAGCCGTGCCCCTGCGGCAATCGCGGCTGCCTCGAACGATACCTCTCGCTCGAGGCGCTGCGGCGCCGGAACATCAGCGACGCCGATTGGGTTGATGAAGTCGGGCCGATCTTCTGCAACGCCATCACCATCGTCGAGAACCTGTTCGATCCCGAAACCATCATCCTCGGCGGACTGGCGTCCACCGATCTGCTTGAACGGCTGGCCGGTTCGGTTGCCAGGCTTCCCAACTCGATCTCGGCGCGAAACGACCGCACGGTGCCGCGTGTCACCGTCGCACGCGGCGGCCAGCATGCTGTGCTGCGCGGGGCCGCCGCACTTGCCATCTCAGGCGTGCTTTCGCCGCGCTTCGGCCAGATATTCACCGCCGAGCGCGAACGTGGGCGAGATATACTGCAAGGCAAGGGGATCGCGGCATGAGCGGAGCTCAGCCGGGCATGAGCGGAGCTCAGCCGGGCATGAGCGAACCCCTGCTGGTGCTCGACAACGTCACCAAGAATTTTGGCGCGATCGAAGCGCTCAAGGGCATCAGCTTCTCGATCGGCAAGGGCGAGGTGGTGGCGCTTCTGGGCGACAATGGCGCCGGCAAATCGACGCTGGTCAAGATCATCGCCGGCGGCCTGGAGCCGACCTCCGGCCGCATGCTGTTCGAGGGCAAGGAATTCCTCGCCAAATCTCCCGCCGAGGCCAAGGCGGCTGGGATCGAGACCGTCTACCAGGACCTGTCGCTTTGCACCAATGTCGACGTGGTGGCCAATTTCTTCATGGGCCGCGAGATCACCAGGAAATTTCTTGGCGTTCCGGTGCTTGACGAACCCGCCATGGAGCAGGTGGTCGAAAAGGCTTTGGCCAGCGCCGGCACCCGCATCCCTTCGCTCAGAACCAATGTCGAGCATCTCTCGGGCGGCCAGCGGCAGGCCATCGAGCTCAACCGGTTCGTGCATTTTGGCGGCAAGCTCGTGCTTCTCGACGAGCCGTTCGCAGCACTCGGCGTCGAGCAGACGCGGCGTGGCCTCGACATGATCCGCCAGGTGGCGAGGCAAGGCATCGGCGTCGTCATCATCACCCATATCATGCAGCAGGCCTTCCAGGTCGCCGACCGGATCGTGGTGATCCGGCAAGGCGTCGTGGCCGGCGATGTCGCGCGCAACAAGACAAGTCCCGACGCGGTGATCGACATGATCACCGGAGAGACGCTCGCCGGTGCCGGACCGGCAGGCTGAGGGACAAAATGAGGGGTCCGGCGCAAGAGGAGCGAACGACATGAAGAAAATACTTCTTTCCGTCTTCGGTATCCTGGCACTGGCCTTTGCCACGCTCACGCCGGCATTCGCCCAGTCCAAGGGCACCGTCTACTATCTGGTGCCGACATTGCTCGACGAATTCCAGACCGGCTCGGTGAGCGCTCTGGAGATGTTCCTGAAGCAGGTCGGCTACGAGATGAAGACGCTGAACGCCGACAACAAGACCGACGCTCAGCAATCGCAGATGAACGACGTCATTGCGCTCAAGCCGTCGGCGATCATTCTTGCCGCCGTCGATTTCAATGCGTTGAAGCCGTCGATCGAGGCCGCCCGCGCCGCCGGCATCCCGGTTGTCGAATTCGATCGCCAGATCACCTCGACACCATCCGACTTCACGTCGGTGGCGGGAACGGTCGAGATCGGCCAGATTGCCGCCGATCAGGCCGAAAAACTCCTGAAGGCGAAGCACGGATCGGTGAAAGGCAAGGTCCTCCAGGTGCTTGGCGATCCTGGCGACCCCTACACGCTCGACATCCAGAAGGGTTTCGAGGAGAAGATGAAGGCGTTCCCGGACGTCAAGATCATCTCGGTTCCGGCCATGCAATGGGCGGCGGATGCAGCCGGAACCATCGTCAACGACCAGATGCTCGCCAACCCGGATATCGACCTGATCTTCAGTCACGCCGCCCATCTCTCGGTCGCTGCCGTCGCCTCGCTCGAGGCCGCCGGCAAGAAACCGGGCGACGTCATGCTGATGAGCTCGAACGGCGCGCCGGTCGGCCTCGACCTGATCCGCAAGGGCTGGCTCAACGTCGAAGTCGAGCAGCCGCTCTACGCTCAGGCCGCCGCCGTCGCCATGTTCATGGACAAGGTCGTCAACAAGCAGGAGATCAAGCCGGGCGAGTACGACGTGCTCGGCCTGAAATCGGCCGTGACCATCGAAGCCTGGGGACCGAACATCAAGATCCCCGGCGCTGCGATCACCAAGGAAAACGTCGACAACCCGGCCTTCTGGGGCAACATGAAGCCGCCCTCGGGCACCGTGAAGCCGGTCGAGTAGCAAAGTCACCCAGGGCTCCGGGCCGCGCTGGCCCGGAGCTCAGCCGGCGCGTTCGAACGGACGCGCAAGTCAAGCTGCAGCAATTTTCAATCCGCGCATGATGCTTTCCGAGGATCGATGCGCCAGCCGGATCAGCATATGAATCCCCGCACGCGCCGCGCCCTCGAGTTCGTCCTCGACAACCTCGTCTGGTTCATGCTGGTCTTCGTGCTGGTGGTCTTCTCCATCTCCATTCCGAACTATTTCCAGCTCGGCATCTTCGCCAACATCATCGAGGCGTCGAGCGTGCTTGGCGTCATGTCGATCGGCCTGGCGCTGGTCATCATCACCGGTCACATGGACCTGTCGGTCGAATCCGTGGCGGCGCTCAGTGCCATGGCGGTCGGCATCCTGTTCTGCTCGGCAGGTATCGGCCTTGGCGTTCAATTGCACCCGGAATGGCTGATGGTTCCGGTTTCGCTGCTGATCGCCCTTGCTGTCGGCAGCATCATCGGCGCCATCAACGGCTACCTGGTCGTCAAGGTGAAGATGAGCGCCTTCATCATCACGCTGGCGTCCTACATCTGGGTGCGCGGCCTCGTACTGGTCATTTCCGGCGGCCGCTCGGCACAGGACCTTGCGCCGGCAATCCGCTGGTTCGGCATTCAGCGCCTGCTTGGCCTGCCGCTCACCGCCTGGATCGCGATTGCGTGTTTCGTGGTCTTCTCGCTGATCATGGCCAAGACCCCCTTCGGCAGGCACCTGGTCATGATCGGCGGCAACGAGACCGCAACCTTCCGCGCCGGCATCCGCGTCAACCGCAACCTCGTCATCGCCTTCGTTCTCGCCGGCGCCATCGCCGGCCTTGCCGGCTGGGTGCTGGCAATCCGCACCTCCGGCGCCACCGCCAATCTCGGCGTCGGCCTGCTGTTCAACGCCTTCGCCGCCGTCGTCATCGGCGGCGTCAGCCTGAAGGGCGGCGTCGGCACCCTGCCCGGCGTCTATGCCGGCGTGCTGTTGCTGTCGGCCATCAACACCGCAATCAACCTCATGGGCCTCCCGGCCAACTTCACCCAGGTGATCCACGGCCTGCTGGTGCTTGCCGCCGTGCTGCTCGACGCGTTCAAGCAAACCATCCGACAAAGACTGGCATGAGAGGGGGCTGGCATGACCGGGCGTCCAGGGATCGGAAGACTTTCGGACAAGGTCGCGCTGATCGTCGGCGGCGCCCGCGGCATCGGCAAGGGCATCGCACAGCGCTTTGCCGAAGAAGGCGCCAAGCTGGTGCTGGCCGATACCGAGGTCGAGGCCGGGCAAGCGGCCGCGGACGAAGTCGGCGCTGCCTTCATCCGCACCGACATCTCGCAGATGGCCGATGCCGAGGCCGCTGTTGCGCTGGCGCTCGACCATCACGGCCGTCTCGACATCATGGTCCAGAATGCCGGCATCTATCCCTGGCAATTGCTGGAAAACACCAGCCCGGAGGACTGGGACCGTGTCATGGCGGTCAATTTGCGCGGCAGCTTCAATGCCGCCCGTGCGGCGCTCGTTCCGATGAAGGCGCAGCACTTCGGCCGCATGCTGTTCACCTCCTCGATCACCGGCCCGCACGTCACCAGCCCCGGTCACGGCCACTATTCGGCGACCAAGGCCGGCATCAACGGCCTGATCCGTTCGGCCGCTCTCGAATTCTCGGGCTACGGCATCACCGTCAACGGCGTCGAGCCCGGCAACATCCTCACCGAAGCCATCCAGCTGCATCGCGGCGCCGCCTATATCAAGAACATGGAGGACTCCATCCCGCTCGGCCGCCTCGGCAGCCCGCGCGACGTGGCCAATGCCTTCCTGTTCCTGGCCTCGGACGACGCCAGCTACATCACCGGCACCACCATCATCGTCGATGGCGGGCAGCTGCTGCCCGAAGGCAAGGATTTCCGCCTGCTTCCGCCATGATCCGCGCCCGATAAACTCGATTCGCCGTCCAATACTTCAACATCGGTTTACCCGAAGCTGGTAACAGCAACGACGCTCGTTTTCATGATCAAGCAAAGGGTCTGCCTTGCCGCCGCGTTACAGCTCTCCTTTCGACCACCACCGGAGCGAGTGCAATTGTAGATTGCATAGCTGCGGGCAGTTGCCGTTCGCGGCGATGGCCAATGGGGAGCCGGGCCTTGCCATGGTCTGGAAACGCGGGGCCTCCGGTGCCGGGAGCCGGGCTTGAGCGTCATTCGCGCCCTGGAAAGTGCCGATGTTCCGGCAGTCGCAGGCATGTTTCAACGCGTGCTGCGCAAGGAGCGGACCGAAGCGCCGGCCGCGCTCATCGACTATATGAGACGGTTTTATCTGGACGCGCCCGGTTGCGGAGGCGATCTCCGCTCGCTTGTCCATGTCAACGACGCCGGCGACGTCTCCGGGTTCGTCGGCGTTCACGTGTTGCCGATGCAATTCAACGGCCGGCAATTACGCGCCGCCATCTGCAGCTCGCTGATGGTCGAGGATCATGAGCGCGACCCGATGGCCGGCGCCCGCTTGTTGAAGGCTTATCTGGATGGCCCGCAGGATATCTCGTTCAGCGAGACCGCCAATGATATTTCCGCAAAATTGTGGACCCGGCTGCGCGGCGTTGTCCTGCCGCAATACAGTCTCGACTGGGTGCGCGTGATGCGGCCGTCGAGCTTTGTGCTCAGCCTTTCCGCCAGTCGCATGAAATCTGTCCGAATGCTCAATCCGTTTGCGCATGCAATCGACCGGTTTTATTGCAGGCGAATGAAGTCCAGCGAACGACGCTGGTCCGGTGTGGCGGCGGACGGGGCAGGTCATGGGGCTTTTCGGACATCCCAAATCGACAGCGACGCATTTGCCAGGCTCGTCGAACCGTTGACCGCCCAGTTCGCCCTGCGCCCGAGTTGGGCGGAAGGCCAGCTTGATCATATGCTGACCGATGCGGCACAAAGGCAGGATCTAGGCGAGCTTGTCTACGTTTCCGTGGCATCGCCGGTCGGCACCAATGTCGGCGCATTCGCCTATCACGCGCGGGCGGGTGAAATCGGCCGCGTGCTGCAGATCCTCGCCCTCCCCGGCCAGGCGGGTTCGGTGATCGACTGCCTGATCGATGATGCCGCCGTACGCGGCGTCAGCGGCCTGCGCGGACGCATTCAACCCACACTTCTGGAAGCGATGCTAGGGCGACGCATAGCGTTCCTGACCGTTGCCTCGACCGTGGTGCACTCACGCGATCCAGAGCTTCTGGATGCCATGAAGAACTCGCAAGCTTTCCTGAACGGGCTTGCGGGCGAGCAGTGGAGCCGGCTGGGTCACTTCACCTGAAGCGCTTCGCGTGACCTGGATCGAGAGCCAGCTCAGGCACTGACTTCCTCGACCTCATCAACGAGTTGCGGGCGCAGGTGCAGGTAGCGCGTCGCCTTGCGTTTGGCGGCGATGTCGGCCCAGACGCGTTCCACCTGCGAGGCGTCCAGTCCTGCCGCCTGCCCCACCACTTCGGCCGCCACGCCGTTGTTGAGGCCGCAAAGGCAAAGATCCATGCGGTCATAGGGAAGCGAGAAGTAGAACTCCTCCTGCGTCTGCGCCAGCGAGTAGGTATCGGTGGTCGGCGGCCGATTGCGGATTTCCTCGGGCACGCCGAGATAGGCCGCGAGCGCATAGACCTGCGTTTTATAGAGGTGCGCGATCGGCTTGACGTCCGCCGCGCCGTCACCGTTCTTGACGAAGAAGCCCTGATCGTATTCCAGCCGGTTGGGCGTTCCGAGAACGGCGAAGTTCAGGCGGTCGGCATGAAAATATTCGATCTGCTTGCGGGTGCGCTGCTTCATGTTGGTGGCGGCGACGATGCCGAGATAGACCGGCAGCGGCATTCTCAGTTTGGTCTGCTTGCCCCCGGGGTCCTGCACCACCAGCGACGAGATATTGTAGCCCTCATGCTCGAGGGCGTTCGCAATCACGATCTTCGAGGCCCAGCCTTCGCCGTAGTCCGGGACCAATTCGCGGATGAAGGCGTCGCGACGCTGATAGCAGCCCATGGCGCGCAAGGTCGGCCCGATATCCTCCACAATGGCCTCGACACCGAAAGTGCCGGCGACAAGCCGGCCGAGCCGCAGACTTTCCGGATCGGAATCGTTTTCCGGCATGAAGAGGCACAGTACATTCTGAGGCCCGACGGCTCGCGCCGCCAACGCCACCGAAACGCTGGAATCGATCCCGCCGGAAAGACCGAGCACGAGGCCGCGCTTGCGAATGCCGCGCAACTGCTGGCGCAAGGCGCTCACGATCCTGTCGGTTTCGGCGCCGGGGTCGATCGCCAAGGCCTGCGCCAGAATGGTCGGCGCGTCATCGCCGGGGCGAACGCTCATTGCCCGGCCTCCATCATCTCCGACGCAAGCCGGCGGCTGACCTTGCCCGTATCCGTCTTCGGCAATTCCAGGCGGAACTCTATGATTTTGGGCACCATGAAATCCTCGAGATGACGGGCGCAGTGGCGCATGACATCCTTTTCGCTGAGCTTCGGGTCCGAGCGTATGACGAGCGCGCCGATCGCATGCCCGAGCAGCGGATCCGGCACACCGACGACAACGGCCTCGGCGATGCCCGGATGGCCGTGAAGCACGGCTTCCACTTCCTTCGGCGCCACCTTCTCTCCCCGCGTCTTTATGATGTCGTCCTTGCGGCCGACGAAATAGAGAAAGCCGTCCTCATCGGTCCTGAACAGGTCGCCGGTGTAGAGAACCTCCTCCCAACGGTTCGGGCCCGGTCGCAGCGCTCGTTCGGTCGCAGCTTCGTTGCGCCAATACCCCTGCATGACGTGCGGTCCGCGAATGACCAACTCACCCGCCACACCTGGTGGCACGCGTTGCCCGTTGTCGTCGACGACAAACACTTCGGTGTTCGGAATGGCTATGCCGACCGACCCCGGCCGGCGATCGAGTTCCTCGGGCGGCAGGTAGGTGCAGCGCTTGCATTCGGTCTGGCCATACATCGAATACAGCCTGACACCGGGGAAAAGGCAGCGCAGGCGTTCGATATGGGCCGGCGGCAAGGCCGCCGCCGTATTGGAAATATAGCGAACGCTGGGCAGGAAGCCCGGCTCCAGGTCACGCATCTGCAGGATCATCGCTGCCATCGTCGGCACCAGCGGAAGACCGGTGACGCCCTCCTCGCGGATACGCTCAAAGATCGCCTGAGGAAAGGCGAAGGATTTTTCGAGCACGAGCGTGGCGCCGAGCCTGACGGCCATCAGCAACTGATAAAGGCCATAGTCGAAGGCGAGCGGAAGCACATTCAAAATGATGTCGTCGGACGTGTTGCGCAGATAGGTGGTGATGGAGTCCGAGGCCGCGTCGCAATTGCGGTGCGTCATCATCACGCCCTTGGGCCGGCCGGTCGAGCCCGACGTGTAGATCAACATCGCCAGATCGACGTCGATGCCGCGGTGGTCGATCTCTCCGGCTTCAAGCGTCAGGCAGTCGGCCAGGGATGTGGCCCCCACCGGGCATTGACCATCGGCACCGACGGTCGAAGCCACGAAGATGCCGGTGTTGCCGCCGCAGGCTTCAGTGACGACGGGCATCAGTTTTGCCTGGGTGAGGATCGCAGCAGCGTCGCAATCGGCAAGGATGTAGGCAAGCTTGTCGGGCTTGGTCGATGGGTTGACCGGGATGAAGGTCGCCCCTGCCTTGAGCACGGCGAAAATCGAAACCGCGATCTCCCAGCAATTGTCCATGAAAACGACGACCCGGTCGTTGCGCCTGACGCCGTTCGCGAAAAGCGCAGCGGCAAGGCGGCTCGAGAGATCGTAAAATTCTTCGTAGCTCAGCCTTTTATGCCCGGTGATCAATGCCGTCTTGGCAGGTTGGGCAGCGGCATTCGCGGCCAGAAAATGTTCGATCCGCACGTACGCTCCTCGCCGATCGCGCCTAGACTGCCGGCGCTTTCGCCTTGATGAAGGACGAAATACGGTCAATCGAATCCAGATTGGCCGGCACGATGTCGGAATCGACCATCGCAATACCGAAGGTATCCTCGATGAACGCCACGAGTTCGACCACGGCGGTCGAGTCGATGATGTCGTTCTCGATCAGCGAGGCTGTATCTGCAAGTTCGTAAGACGTGTCGCCGAACAAGAAATTGTCGACGATAAAGGCTCTGACCTTGTCCTTGATTGTTATCATCATTTTTCCCTTCCCTGGATTCCTCAGGCCGCTCGTGCCGCACTGGCTTCTTGGCCGGTGAAATTCTTCTGCCACAGCTGCGTCGACAGGATGCCGACGAAGGCAGCGTTGTCGCGGAATCCCGACGCTGGCTGCGTGCGGCATTTCTCATGAAGGCTGGCCACCGCCTTGGCGTTGAACAGTCCGCCGGCAGCGATGTTCGCTTCACTTAAGCAATCACGCACATAGTCCAGTTCCCCGGCTCCAACGAAGGAGCGGGCTTCCGGCGCCCGGTAGGGCTGCTTGGCACGCTCCCCGATCGCGCCGGGAAGCAGATGCCCCGCGGCTTTGCGCAATATGTGCTTTTCGACCAGTCCCTTCAGCTTCATTTCAGGCGGAAGTCTTGCGGCAAATTCCACCAGGCGATGGTCGAGATAGGGAAACCGTCCTTCGATCCCATGCGCCATGGCCATCCGATCGCCTTGGCTGGACAGGATATAGCCCGGCAGCAGGAAGCGGCTTTCGAGATATTGCGCCTGATGCAGCGGGTGCCATAGCGAAAAAGCCTGGGGCAACCGGCTGACCAGTTCCTCGGCCGCATCATAGCCCTTCAACGTCGCGCGCAGGTCGCCGGAAAAGAAAATCTTCGCCGCCGCCGTGGTCTTGAAGCGCGGCCGATGCGAGAACAGCGGATCGTCGAGCGCAGCGTTGCCGGCGCCGAAGAACGCCGCCAAATACTCTACGGACTGCTGCTGCAGACCCGGCAGATAGGGATAAAGCCTGCGGAACAGCTGTGGCCTGATGCGCGATGCCGGCTGCCGCCCGCAGAACCGACGCACACGCGCTTCCCTAAAAATATCGTAGCCGGCAAAAACCTCGTCGGCGCCCTCGCCGGTCAGCACCACTTTCAGGCCAGCCTGGCGAACCAGGCCGGACAACTGATAGAGCGGGGCCGGTGCGGTGCGGATGATCGGCCGCTCGGCAAAGCGGATGACTTCGGGGAAGACGCCGGCGATATCGCCGGCCTGGCAGGCAATGGTTCGGTGCCGGGAGCCAATTGCTGACGCCATCTCGATCTGGAAAGCGCTTTCGTCGTGCTCGGCGCTGTCGAACGTCACCGAAAATGTCTGCAGCTGGAGAGGGGTCATGCCGGCGGCAAGCGTCGAGACCAGGGATGAATCGAGCCCGCCCGAAAGATAAGAGCCGACCGGCACGTCGGCGCGCATGCGAAGCCTCACCGCATCGCTCAACAGCGCCTGCAGTTCCTCGGCCGCATCGTCCTCGTTGGTGAGCTTCGAGGGCGCGTCCCGATGCGGATAGTCGAGGTGCCAATAGCGCTTGATCGTGACTTGCTCCGGTGTCGCGATCATCACGCTTGCCGGCTCCAGCTCGTGGATATTGCGGAAAGCCGTGCGGGGAGCGATCGGCGCCCACAGCGTAAAGATCTGGTCGAGTGCGATCGGATCGATTTCGGCCGAGACGCCGGGAACCTTCAGGAGCGCCTTGATCTCCGACGCGAAGTACAGCACGCCGTCCCTGTTCGTGTAGAACAGCGGCCGGACACCCATCCGGTCTCGGGCAAGCACCATGCGCCGACGCCTGTTATCCCAAATCGCCAAGGCGAAATCGCCGTTCAGAAGCGACAGGCAGTCTTCGCCCATCTCGTCATACAGCTGCAGGATGACCTCGGTGTCGCTCGACGTGCGGAAGCGCCGGCCCTTGGCGATCAGCCCTTCGCGCAATTCCAGGTAGTTGAAAATCTCGCCGTTGAACGCAATCGTCAAATTGCCTGACTCGTCAGACATCGGCTGCTGGCCATCACCGATGCCGATCACCGACAGCCGCGCATGGCCGAGCCCAGCGTCGGCTGTCATAAATTTCCCTTGCTCATCCGGCCCGCGATGGACGATCGCAGCGATCATGCGCGCAAGCAAAGCTTCCGCATCCCGGATCGAACCGAAATAGCCCCCGAATCCGCACATTGCTACGACTCATACATCGGTGAGGTACGGAACATAACCGTGATAGCGGACTCAAGCGTTAACTGGATAATGTCGGCTGACACATGGTTAACAACAATTAAAAGACAAGGTACTTTTTTGTTCTATTATCTCTTCCCGGATAAAAGTATATTTCAACGCTAAACGCAATTTTTGTTCGAGCAACGGCGGCGCGATAGCGTTGCCCCGCCTGACCGACTCGCGCAGCGACTCCAGTCCTCATCGGAGGTAGCTGATAGCACAGTAAAGGCCGATGACTGGAGAACAGGTGTGAGGCAGCCCAATGCGGCCTTCGCGATCAGTCTGGCCAAAGCTCCCGCTTGCGTTCTTCAAAGCCGAGCACGCGTTTGCTATTGGTCCACCGCGCGACCTCGCCCTCCATTCCATCCGGGTCCTTGAAGCTCACAAGACGGACAGCGCCGAAATCTGTAATGGTCCCATCCGAAGCGCCGGCCTTCACCAGACGTCGCCTGACTTCCTGCAAGCACTCTTCATCGTGTACCTTCAGCGCAAGATGATCTATGTGACCTCTCTTGCCCATCTGCATCGACCCATCTTCATACCCCGTTGGTTCCGGCATTTGGAACGGATGAAGGGCAAAGCCACCTCCAACGTCGATTAGTGAGTGACGAAGAGTGCCGCCACCGGGACCAGGCTCGGACAGATCGAACTTCGTTTCCGCGTCGAAGATTTCTTCATAAAAGCGAATGAAACGGTCCATGTCGTGTGTGAACAGCGTCAGATGGTGCGCACCAACCGTTACAGGCATGCCGAACCTCCCTTGCCGATAATATGACGAGCATACCATCTCGCGTTGAACCGGGCGACCTGGAGCCGCGGTACATCACTGAACGCGAACGGGCCGATTCGGTCCGCAAAGCGGCTGTTCGATACGGGTTTCGTGGCGGCTGCTGAACCGGAAAACCTCAAACCCTTGAGAAAACATGGTGGGCGATGACGGGCTCGAACCGCCGACATCCTCGGTGTAAACAATGCTCCCGCCCTTGCAGACCAGCACAAGAGCCGGCTTTACAACGTTACAGACGGGGCCGTGGCGGCAGTCGGGACTGCGGGCTACGCCGGCAATGGCGCTGGCATTACCGTTACAAGCATGGGTGCGTGTCCCGTCGTGGCTGGAAAGGCTTATAGGGTGGAACACCGTTGCACCAGCACCTGAGGAACGGATGGTTTGGGTGCGGCGGCAGGCTATTCCGAGATTGAAATTTATACCCGCGTCGAATTTTGGCGAAGAGACTGACTGTAGGTCTCCTAGACAAGCTATTCCCGCCTCATCAGCATGCAAAAGCCGGCAGATGTGCTGTTCGTCTCATTCCAATATTTCTTACGGTCCCAAACCGCTAGGATACTGGATGGCGAAAAGTCGTGCCTGATCTCTTTCATGTCCTCAAAAAGAAAGCGCATCCCGGAAGGGGTGGCCCGCCAATGGTCGCCAAAATACGGGCCTTCATGAACAGGGTAGAACCAGGGCATAGCGATGAAAAGGTGGCCGCCCGGCCGAACGAGGCCGGTTATGTTTGGAGCGGCAACCCACGGCCTGTCGATGTGTTCGATGACCGAGTTCGCGATTACCAAATCGTAGGTTCCGGCATCTGCCGGAAGATTCATTAAGTCCCCGTGGATATGGCGGGGGTCATCATGCGGGGCCAAGTCCAAGGTTCTGAAATCCGCGCCGGGGAAATAGTCTTCGTAAACTCGGCCTTCCTTGTCTCTGTGGTTTGGCTTCGCGCCGACATTGAGAACCGTTTTTGCCCCCAGCGGTGAGCAAAAGTCCTTCAGGCACCGATTAACGTGCTTGCGCAAGACTGTCGTCCGGCCACGTCCGAAAATCCAAATCCGATTAAGCATCTGGCTTCGATAGCACTCAACAAAGTGAGCGCGCAAGCCAGCGTTGTTCCTAGAATTCGGATTGGCGCATCGGGCTGTCTAGCCTTCGTCAATACGGCAAAGGTTTACTGACATGCGCCGCTGGAAACTCTCGGCGGCTGCCGTTCTCTTTTCCATGTCGGCAGGCCTTGCGACGATCCACGCCGCCGGCCGCGACCCCTATGTCGGCGAGTACAGCATGGAGTGCCCGCAAGCCCAGTGCTGGCTTGAGATCAAGAAGGGGAAAGGGAAGACCTACAACGTCCGCTTCATTGCCGCCGACCGCGTGGATGCCTCCAAAGTCCTCTGTCGGGCGGATATCCCGATGGAAGGGGACCTTTGAGTTTCACCGCGACGGAACAGTATGAGGACGGTCTGTCCGGCTCTTACGGCGACGACCCGCTCGTTTGGATTCTGTCCGTCGGCAACCTATGTGAATTTCCTTAAGAAATTTGGTGGGCGATGACGGGCTCGAACCGCCGACATCTTCGGTGTAAACGAAGCGCTCTACCAACTGAGCTAATCGCCCGCTCCGGGGCGGACCTTTAAGCAGTTAGGACGGGGTTCGCAAGGCCAAATGAGCGCGCAACGGCCTCGCCGCTGGTCGTTTTCGGCGGCAAAATCCGGCTTGTCAAAAAACCTTCTGCTGTTTGCTGTTATGCTGTCGCGCTCCGCTTGACACCCGGTGGCTTACGCCTTATCCACCGCCCCAACGACGAACACGGCTGACCGTGCTCGTCTTGCGCGGGTGTAGCTCAGTTGGTTAGAGTGCCGGCCTGTCACGCCGGAGGTCGCGGGTTCGAGCCCCGTCACTCGCGCCATTTTCAATCACTTAGCTGATTGGAAATGAAAAAAACTCTGAATGCCGGACCGGCAATTCAGATATTCGGGTCGACCCTGGCACCCGATAAATCTAGCGTTTGGTCCGATTTTTAGAGATCCGTTCGATCTGGCCCATCACCGCTTGCGGATCGCCGTTCTAGTGTTCCTATTTTTGCCTCGGGTCTTCCAGGCCGATGCCGATCTGACGGAAACGGCCCGCCCGACGTTCGACGACGGCTTCGGCGAGCGCGCGGGCGGCGTTGCGGACCTCTTCCTGGATTGTCTCGTCGGCATCGAGTTCCTCATGGCTTGTGGCGTACGGCTTCCAGTAACCGATGTAGCGGTCGAGCTCGGCGCTCGGGCCGGCCGGCGACAACTTCATGAAGCGCAGCCAGTCGGCGATGGAATGCCGCACATTCTCCGCACCTTCGACATCGCCGTGCACGATCACAGAAAACAGCCTGCCTGCCAGATGACGCGGATAGTCCCACCCGGCCAGTTCTACCTGCTTTGCCTTTGCCGCATCCTTGCCTTGTGTCAGCGAGGGGTCTGGATTGCCACCGTCAGCGCAGACAAGCCTGTCCATCATCAGTTTGACAGGCGAGGAAACCTGATACCAATTCACCGGCGAGATGATCATGACGCCATGGGCGGCGACCCACATCGGGTAGATTTCGTTCATCCAGTCCTGAACTTGCCCAAGCGAATGGTTGGGATAGCAGGAACAGGGCCAATGGCAGAGCGGAGCGGCCGTCGAAAAGCACGCCTTGCACGGATGGATGTTCCTCCCGTATTCGGAAGCAAGCCGCGACAGATCGAGAATTTCGACTGCAAGTTTCGTTTCCTTGTCGATGGTCTCACGGGCGATTTCGGCGAGCCGGAAACTCTTCGACATCTCGCCGGGACAGGTGTGCTCGCTGCGCGACGACCCGTTGATGATCAACAGACGCGGCGGCACCGTTAGATCCTCGTACCGACGCTGCGCCTGCAGCACGGCTTCGTGCGCCGCAATCCAATCGACGGACAGATCGTAGTCGGGGTCGCTGAACGCAGGACCGGCTTTCCTCGTGATCGGGCTCTTGCGGGAATCCGCATAAGCCTGCCAGGCGATCGAAGCGATTTGCTCAATCGACTGGGCGAGCGGTTCGAACGCCGGGTCGACGAATTGCTGCTTGTACCTCGCCTTGAAGGCTTTCTCACTCAGTCTGGGACTAGCCATGCCCTTGCGAGGCGCCGGGGCTTTCCCGGCAAACTTGCCAACGAGACCAGCCATTTCCGAATTCCCTTTCCCGAATTCTCGTCCAGGAACGCGCAAGATTTGCAGTGATTTATTCGCCCGTTCCGTCGGCGCCTCCGTGGAAGAAGGATCGAATTTCCTCCCTGTCGATGCTGTCGTCGCCGTCCTCGTCGACGGCGCTGAATATCCGCTCGACAAAATCCTGAACCTCGGTTTGAGAAAGCGCACCATCGCCGTCGGCGTCGACTATCGCGAACATCATTCGCATCCGCGCACCATGCATCATCCCGCCTCCCATATGGCGCCGGTCATGCCTTCGGAAATCGCGATGCCAACGGTCGTCACCTCGCCGCTCTGCTCGCGGGCGGCGATGCTCCTGCATTCTCTCCTCCAGCATCTCGGTCATCATCTCACGCATCGTTTGCCGCATGGAGTCTTCGGTTGGCCCGCCTGGCGACGGCTGTGAACCCTGCGCAGGTGCGGCGGGCGCAGGCGAGCTCGTCTGGGATATCGCCGGCGAAGCCAGCATAGCCAACGCCGCGGCAATTGCTGTGGTCTTGCTTGCTGATGTCATCGTGTTCTCCTTGGAGAATGGGTGGACCGAACGTGTCGGCATCCAAGCCAAACCCGCTGCTCGCCGCATGGTTCCTGGCGCGTTTCAACGCTAGTGATTGGTGAAAGCGGCGATAACGGTCAATCTCCCCCCTTGAGGGGGAGATGCCCGGCAGGGCAGAGGGGGTCGGTTCGACGGGGCGCGGCCTTCTCTCTTGCGACAGTGGAGGTTGGTGCTCGACGCGCGGCGACCCCCTCTGGCCTGCCGGCCATCTCCCCCTCAAGGGGGGATCAGTAGCTTAGCCGCAGCATTCTTCGGCTGTTTCGACTTTTTGTATCCGGTGCGCCACAAGCCGGCCATATGCGTTTGAGCATTGGAGTTTCCATGCCCGGTTCCCATTTTCGGGTCCGATGCTCTAACGGAGAAGAAGCCTTGGATGCCCTGAAATCGCTGATCGAATCGCGCCGCTTCGACCTCGCGATCATGGTCCTGATCCTGATCAACGCCGTCACGCTCGGCCTCGAAACCTCGCCCGACGCGATTGCTGCCTTTGGCCCGCTGCTAATGGCCATCGACCGCGCGATCCTCGGCGTCTTCGTGCTCGAACTCGCGATCCGGCTGGTCGTCTACCGGACGCGTTTCTTCCGCGATCCATGGCGCATCTTCGACCTCTTCGTCGTCGGTTTCGCGCTGATCCCCACGACCGGTTCGCTCTCGGTGCTGCGGGCGCTGCGGATCCTGCGGGTGCTGCGCCTGATCAGCATCGTTCCTTCGCTGCGCCGTGTCGTCACCGGCTTCATCACCGCCCTGCCCGGCATGGGCTCGATCATGCTGTTGCTCGGGCTGGTGTTCTACGTCTTTGCGGTGATGGCGACGAAGCTCTACGGCGCGTCGTTTCCCGAACTGTTCGGCGGCATACCGGCGTCGCTGTTCACGCTTTTCCAGGTCATGACCCTCGAGGGCTGGTCGGACGGCGTGGTGCGCCCGGTCATGGCGGTCTATCCGGCCGCCTGGCTGTTCTTCATCCCGTTCATCATCGCGACCTCATTCACCGTGCTCAACTTGTTCATCGGCGTGATCGTTTCGGCGATGGAGGCCGAGCATGAAGCCGTGGAATCGGCCGACAGGGCGACGCTGCACAGCGACCAGGCGATGATCCTGGCGGAATTGCAGGCACTGCGGGCGGAGGTCCGCGAATTGACCGGCGTTCGCGGCTAGAGCGCCTCCGCGAGCATTGCAAAACACCGTCGGCGGCTTGTGATGGGTGCCATGAAAGAGCCCGCCGCTTCATTTGCGAAGCGGCGGGTCCCCCAATACCCCCTCGATTGCCAGGTCAAGATTGCCCCCGGCTTCGCTGACCGTGCAATTGCGGCGCCAGACCCAGTGACCCATTACGGGACACCTATGCCAAAGACGCAAGACGGGTTTGGCGATTCATATTCACTGTGGCTAATATGTCACC
Organism: Mesorhizobium sp. WSM4844; assembly: GCF_055811775.1. Taxonomy (NCBI): domain Bacteria; kingdom Pseudomonadati; phylum Pseudomonadota; class Alphaproteobacteria; order Hyphomicrobiales; family Phyllobacteriaceae; genus Mesorhizobium; species Mesorhizobium sp. WSM4844. Next base: position 46,362 of record NZ_JBVVQB010000048.1, read on the forward strand.
GTGGTCGGAGATGACGGCCAATCTCCCCCCTTGAGGGGGAGATGTCCGGCAGACAGATGGGGTCGGTTCGACTGGGCGCGGCCTTCTCTCTTGCGACAGAGGAGGTTGGCGCATTACGTCAGACGACCCCCTCTGTCGCCTTCGGCGACATCTCCCCCTCAAGGGGGGAGATCAGCAGCTTCGACTTCGCCCACACGCTGGTGATTGGCGAAGGCGCCGATGACGGCCAATCTCCCCCCTTGAGGGGGAGATGCCCCGGCAGGGCAGAGGGGGGCGCTGTCCCTCGGCGATAAAAGGGGGGCCTATCACAGGTGAAAGCCGAGGCTTTCGCTCTACGATGGACCCCCACCCCTAACCCCTCCCCACAAGGGGGAGGGAGACTTCCGTTGGCGTTAACCTCGGCAAATTGCCTGCCATTTCGCAAAGGGGAAGTAAGGGCGCGCAGCAGCGTTCCCTCCCCTTGTGGGGAGGGTTAGGGTGGGGTCCTTCTTCGCAAGACTCCAAATGCGATTGCCTGCCTCAAGGGGGAGGGAGACTTCCGTTGGCGTTGACCTCGGCAATTTGCCTGCCATTTGGCGCAAAGGGGAAGTAAGGGCGCGCGCGGCAGCGTTCCCTCCCCCTTGTGGGGAGGGTTAGGGTGGGGGTCCTTCTTCGCAAGACTCCAAATGCGATTTGCCCGCTGGGCTGGAGGCCTCAACCCCTGGCGAGCAATGCCTCGACCTCTTGCAGTGTCGGCATCGACGGCGCCGTGCCCGGCCGGGTGACCGAGATGCCGGCGACGGCGCAGGCGAAGCGGACCGCTTGCAGCGGATCCACGCCTCTCGCAAGTGCTGCGGCCAGGCCGCCATTGAAGGCGTCGCCGGCGCCGGTGGTCTCGACCACGGGACCGGCTTTGATCGCGCCGACATGGTCGGAGCGGCTGGCCGTGTGCAGCAGCGCGCCCTGTTCGCCGAGCGTAACGATGACGGCGCCGGCGCCCTTTCCAAGCAAACGATCGGCGGCGCGGCGGGCGTCGTCGATGGAGGACACCTTGATGCTGGTCAGTTCCTCAGCCTCGGTCTCGTTGGGCGTGACATAGTCGCAGAGCATGTAGATGCGGTCAGGAAGCTTTGCTGCCGGCGCCGGGTTGAGGATGGTCGTCACCCCTGCCCCGCGCGCGATCTCCAGCGCCCGCATCGCCGCCTCGATCGGCTGCTCGAGCTGGGTGACGAAGACGCCGGCCGAGCGGATCAGGCCAGCGTTAGCCTCGATGTCGTCGGGCGAAATCAGCATGGCCGCACCCGGGCTGACGATGATGGCGTTGTTGCCGCTCGTCTCCTCGACGAAGATATAGGCCGCACCCGTATAACTCTCCGGCGTGTCGATGACGGCGCTCTTCACCCCGGCCTGCGTCCAGGTTTGCCTGGCCATGTCGGCAAAGGGATCGACGCCAAGGCGCGTCAAAAAAGTGATGTCGGCGCCGAGACGGCCGGCCGCGACCGCCTGGTTGGAGCCCTTGCCGCCCGGGCCGAGGGTGAAGGATGTTCCAAGGATCGTCTCGCCCATGCGCGGCTGGCGGGCGGCGCGGTAGGCGGTGTCGGCGACGAAGACGCCCAATATGACGACAGGCTTGATGACCACAGGCTTGCCTGGCATCCCGCTACTCCGCGTCCGGCGGAACGACGCCCTTGCGGAAGGCAAAACAGCCATAGAAGCGACGCTCGCCGGTCTGGATGACGCAATAGGCGTTTTTGGCACGTTCATAAAAGGCGTAGCGCTCGACCGAAATCATCGGCCAGGCCTTGCCCTCAGCCGCATCGATCTCGCTTTGCACTTCTTGCTGCACGGCGGGAATCTCGTCCGGCTTGCCGACGATCTCCATGCGGGCGGCGGCATCGTCGACGAAAGTGTCCAGCGGATAGAGCGACAGCACCGCCTTGACCACGTCAGCGGCCGGCGCATCGATGCGCAGCAGCCGACCGAGCACCGTCTGGCGCGCCACCGAATCGGAGGGGAAGTTGGTGTCGGCGATGATCAAATCGTCGCCATGGCCCATCGCCCGCAACGCCTGCAGCACGTCGGCATTGAGCAGCGGATTGATCCCTTTGAGCATAGTTCCCTCCCGAACGGCTTTTTTGATGCGAAGCCTGGCGCATGATCCCGAAGTGTTGTCGGTTTTCGGACAAGATCATGCGCAATTCAAAGTGTTTTAGAGACGATTGCCGGTCTCTGCGTCGAAGAGATGGACCTGGTCGAGCCGCGGTTTCAGGTGCAGCGTGTCGCCCGGCTTGAAGTCGTGGCGCTCACGGAACAGCGCCACCATCTCGCCCTCGCCGAAACGCAGAAACACCAGCGTTTCGGAACCGGTCGGCTCGACGACGGAAATCTTCGCCGGCACGCCGTCGGGGTGGATTTCGAGATGCTCGGGCCGGACGCCGTAGACGACATTGCGCCCGTCCTCCACCTTGCTGCTCGCAGCCATCGGGAACGGCGTCCCTGCGATCTCGACGATGGGCTTGTCGCCCTTGCGCACCACGCCCTTGAGCAGGTTCATCGACGGCGAGCCGATGAAGCCGGCGACGAACAGATTGGCCGGCCGGTCGAACAGTTCCAGCGGCGCGCCGACCTGCTCGATGCGGCCGTCGCGCATCACGACGATCTTGTCGGCCATGGTCATGGCCTCGATCTGGTCGTGCGTGACATAGATGGTGGTGGTCTTCAGCCGCTGGTGCAGTTCCTTGATCTCGGTGCGCATCTGGACGCGCAGCTTGGCGTCGAGGTTAGACAGCGGCTCGTCGAACAAAAACACCTGCGGGTTGCGCACGATGGCGCGACCCATGGCGACGCGCTGGCGCTGGCCGCCCGAGAGCTGGCGCGGATAGCGCTTGAGATAGGGGTTGAGATCGAGGATATCGGCGGCGCGCTTGACCCGCTCGGCGACATCGGCCGGATCGGTCTTGCGCAGTTTTAGCGCAAAGGCCATGTTCTGCTCGACCGTCTTGTGCGGATAGAGCGCGTAGTTCTGGAACACCATGGCGATGTCGCGTTTGGCCGGCGGCAGATGGTTGACGACACGGTCGCCGATGGCGATCGTGCCGCCGGAAACGGTCTCCAGCCCTGCCACCATCCTGAGCAGCGTGGACTTGCCGCACCCCGAAGGGCCGACCAGAACCACGAACTGCCCGTCGGCGATGTCGACGCTGACACCGTGCAGGACCTTGACGCTTCCGAACGCCTTGGCCACATTGCTGATCGCGACTTGAGCCATTGGCCCCCCTTTCGTTGCGGTGAAGCTAAACAACGCAAACAGCGAGGGCAAGTCAGTCTTTTATAGATAAAAAACTCTGTTCGCGTTTGACACGGCACCTGGTTGTGAGAATAGTGAAAGGGCTCGGGTTTTGACCCTGTTCCGGGCGCGCCGGCACGGTGGTCGGACCACGGAAGTCGAAGCGTTGCGGAGGAAAACTTGGGCCGCTATTTCTGGGAGCCGCTGTTGTTGGGGAACATTTCCAGCGCTCCAAACACCCGAACAATCACCATAGAGATTCTGGGAGGAACGAAATGAAAGTCAGCCTTTACAACCAATTCATGCGGGCGGGTGCCACTCGCCGCGATGTGCTCAAGGGCGCGGCCAGCATGGCCGCGATCGCAGCGGCATCCGGCGCCGGGCTTGGCGCGCTGACGCGCCCGGCTTCCGCGGCAAGCGAATTGCGCGCGCAGATCCTGCAGATCCCCGGTGTCGGCAAGGGCCAGCCGACCGATGCCGACTTCCAGCAGGTCGGCGAGCTTTGCCTTGAGGCGACCAAGGCCAGCGTCAAGGAAGGCGAATTCGCCGGCGTCCAGCTCACCTTCATGGGGCTCAACAACCAGAACCTGCACAATGTGCTGTTTCGCGGCTTCCTGAAGCCGTGGGAGACCTATACCGGCGCCAAGATCAACTGGATCGACCTGGCGCAGGCGGACTACAACGCTCGCCTGCAGCAGTCGATCGCCACCGGCACCGTTGATTTCGACATCATCGAGATGGGCGCGCCGTTCGAAGGCGACGTCTGCGGCAAGGGTCTCACGTCCGAAATGCCGGACTGGGTCAAGGACCAGATCGACATGAAGGACGTCGTGGCCTATCTGCAGCCACCGGTCGGCACCTGGGACGGCAAGCAGTACCGCGTGACCGTCGATGGCGACGCGCACAACTTCAACTACCGCACCGACGTGTTTGCCGATGCCGACCTCGCCAAGGCGTGGAAGGACGGCGGCGGTGGCGGTGAATGGGGCGTGCCGAAGACCTGGCAGCAGGTGCAGGCGGTGACAAAATTCCTCAAGGGCAAGCAGTTCCAGGGCCAGGACGTTTTTGGCTATCTCGACGCGCCCAAGGCGTGGGGCGGCTTCGGCTTCTATTTCCTCGGCAGCCGCGCCAGCGCCTATGCCAAGCATCCCGACGACAAGGCCTGGCTGTTCGATGCCGATACGATGAAGCCGCGCATCAACAATCCGGCCTGGGTGCGGGCGATCCAGGACGTGATCGACGCGCTGCCGTCCGAGCCTGCCGACCAGATCAACGCCGACCCGAACACCACCGCCTTCCAGCAGTTCCTGGCCGGCACCGGTTCGATGGTCACCTGGTGGGGCGACGTCGGCTCCAACGTCAAGACCAACGACAGTTCTGTTGTCGGCGACGTCACCGGCTTCTCGATCCTGCCCGGCTCGGATGACGTCTACAATTCCAAGACCGGCCAGTGGGACAAGCTCGCCAGCGGCCCGAATTATTCGCCGAACTGCGCCTATCTCGGCTGGGGCGTCTACGTCATGGCACGGGTCGACAGCGACGAAAAGAAGAAGAAGGCGGCCTGGTCTGCCGCTGCCCATCTCGGCGGCAAGGACTTGTCGCTCTGGTGCGCAGCATATCCGTCCGGCTTCCAACCCTACCGCAACTCGCATTTCGACATTCCGGAATGGGTGGCGGCCGGTTACGACGAGGCTTTCATCACCTCGTATCTGAAATCGGAGGCCGACAGTTACAACCATCCGAACGCCGCGATCGAGCCGCGTATCCCCGGCATCTTCCAATATTACAGCGCCGCCGAGGACATCCTGGCCAATACATTTGCCGGCAAGATGACGGCGCAGGAAGGCGCCGACGCCATTGCAGCCGCCTGGGAGAAGCTGACCGACCAGATCGGCCGCGAAAACCAGATCAAGCTCTACAAGGCCTCGCTTGGTATGTAGGCTGAGATTCTAGGGACCGTGGTCCGGCGACGCAAAGCCGCCGGACCAGTTTGACCGGCCAGCCGGTCATAACAGTTTGACCGGCCAGCCGGTCATAGCAGCTTTCAGTGAACGGACGAGACGCGTGGCTGACGAGACCTTGCCCACCAGTGCGTGGCCGGCAAACGCCGCTCCAGCCGATCTGATATCGCCGGGCCGCAAGCGGCTCGGCCGGGCGTTGATGGCCGCTGCGACGTTCGGCCTGCTGGCAGTGATCGCAATCCAGATCCTTTACAAGACAGAGGTCGACACGATCGGCTTCGAGACTTGGCGGCCGGTCGTCTATGCCTATGTGCTGTGGGGTGTTGCGCTCGGCATCGGCCAGGTGCTGACGCGCGGCGAAGACGGCCAGCGCGCGCTGTTCCTCCTGCCGGCGCTGCTGTTCACCATCGCCATGGTGATCTTCCCGACGCTGTTCGGCTTCTACATTGCGCTGACCGACTGGAACCTCAGTTCCTTCTCCGGCCGCAAGTTCAACGGGCTCGACAATTTCTGGCAGATGCTGGCCGATCCCTATTACCGCAACGCGCTGTTCAACATGGTGCTCTACGTGCTGGCGGTGCTGGTCGAATACGTTATCGCCTTCGGCCTCGCTTTGCTGCTCAACGCACAGATCCGCGCGCGTAAATTCTTCCGCGTCGTCTTCCTCATGCCGTTGATGCTGTCGCCGGTCGCGGTGTCGTGGATGATCGGCAAGTCGCTGATGGAATACCGCTTCGGGCCGGCCGCGGCGCTGGCGCGCCAGCTCGGCTGGGAAAACCCCGCCTTCTTCTCAAACCCGATCACCGCCCGCATCTCGATCATGGTGCTGGATGCCTGGACGTTCATCCCGTTCATGATGATCATGCTGCTCGCCGGCCTTCAGGCGATGTCGCGCGAGGTGCTCGAGGCGGCCAGGGTCGACGGCGCCAATGCCTGGCAGACCTTCTGGCAGGTCACGTTTCCGCTGATGCTGCCGGTATCGGTGACGGCGATCATCCTGCGCATCATCTTCAAGCTGAAGCTGGCCGACATCATCATCACCGTCACCTCGGGCGGCCCGGGCGGCGCGACCGATTCCGTGTCGAGCTTCATCTACCGCGAGTATCGCGACCGCTCGAATGTCGGCTACGGCACCATGCTGGCGATGGCCTACCTGATCATCATCATCGTGTTCGTGACGTGGCTGTTGAAATTCGCCAATCGCTTCGTGCGCAACGTCAATTGACAGGCGGCCAGATGAGCGTTCAGACCACCGACTATGCCGCTTCCGAAATCCGCTCGCCGGCGAGCTTTTTCGCCAACCGCGTCTTCATCTATGGCGCGCTGGTGTTCTGGGCCTTCATCTGCCTGTTCCCGATCTACTGGACGATAACCACCTCGTTCAAGACCGCGGTCGACGTCACCCAGGGCCATCTCATCCCGTTCGTCGACTTCCAGCCGGACTGGAAGGGCTGGCGCTCGCTCGGCCTGTCGCCGGATGCGATCTTCCGGACCTCGACGGTGCGCGACGAGTTCATCAAGCGCTTCATGAATTCGGTCATCACCTCGGTCGGCGCATCGAGCCTCGCCATCGTCATTGGCAGCCTCGCCGCCTACGGCCTCACCCGCTTCCGCTATCACTTCGCCTGGTTCAAGAACGAGGACATCTCCTTCTTCTTCCTGTCGCAGTTGATCCTGCCGCCGGTGGTGCTCGCCCTGCCCTTTCTCGTGCTGTACCGGGAAGTCGGCATGCTCGACACGCGCATCGGGCTGATCCTGCTCTACACGCTGATGGTGCTGCCGATCGTCATCTGGATCATGCGCGACCAGTTCAACTCGATCCCGGTCGAACTGGAGGAAGCAGCCCTCGTCGACGGCCTGTCGATCTGGGGCGCCTTCTTCCGCATCGTCATGCCGATCGCGCTGCCGGGCATGGTCGCAGCCTTCATCCTGGCGATGGTGCTGTGCTGGAACGAGTATTTCTTCGCCGCGCTGCTGACCTCGACCGACGCAAAAACCATTCCCGTCATGGTGGCGAGCCAGACCGGCTCGCAGGGCATCAACTGGTGGTCGATGGCCGCACTCGCCACCGCCGCGATCACGCCGCTCGCCGTCATCGGCATCGCGCTGGAGCGCTACCTGATCATGGGCATGACCGCAGGCGCGGTGAAGTAGGCGGTTGCTTCTTCCCTTCTCCCCTTGTGGGAGAAGGTGGATCGGCGCGCAGCGCCGAGACGGGTGCTGGACGGAATGAGGCGTGGCGTTCCCTGGAACACCCCTCATCCGGCCGCTGCGCGGCCACCTTCTCCCACAAGGGGAGAAGGAAGAACCGCGCCAGGTGGATCGGCGCGCAGCGCCGAGACGGATGAGGGGTGCTGGAAAAAATGAGGCGTTGGCGTTCCCTGGAACACCCCTCATCCGGCCGCTGCGCGGCCACCTTCTCCCACAGGGAGGGCTTTGCACAGAATCGGATTGGTGATTCCGTGGGCAAGGAAGAGAGGGAGATGATTTGGATGGTCGATCGTG
>NZ_JBVVQB010000049.1:0-51295 GCF_055811775.1 Mesorhizobium sp. WSM4844
ATGAGGGGCAGCGCCAACCTCGACAATTAGGTTAACGCCGCGCATTCCAGTTTCGTCCGCTCAGGCGGCCTTGGCAGCCGCTACCGGATGAATGGCGTGGAAGGGAACGCAGAGCCGGTTCCAGGTGTTGATCATGCCGATCGCGACGGACAGCTTGACCAGTTCCTCTTCCGAGAAGTGTTCGAGCGTGCGAGCGTAGAGATCGTCCGGCACGCCGCTGTCGGCGATCTTCGTCACCATTTCGGTCCAGGCGAAGGCGGCGCGTTCGCGCTCGGAAAACAGCGGCGATTCCTTCCAGGCGGAGACGAGATAGAGCCGCTGCTCGGTCTCGCCATCACGGCGCGCCTCGCGGCTGTGCATCTCGACGCAGTACGAACAGCCATTGATCTGCGACGCCCGCAGCTTGATCAGATGCAGCAGGCTTGCCTCGAGCCCGCACTGGTCGACTGCCTTGTTGAGCGCCGATACCGCTTTCATGATTTCCGGCGCCGCGCCGAAGAATTGCAGCCTCTGTTTCATTCTCTTACCCTTCACGCTTGCTTGGTTGAACTGGATTTCTGCGGTCGTTGATGGCGCTCGACAAAGGCGCAGTTGGCGGCGACTGAACGGGGATCGGCATCGCTCATGTATTCCGCAACGATGTCGGACAGCCGGGCCTCCGCAAGAGCAACGCGATAGGCGCGCTCGGCCTTCAGCATCGCGACGCTGATGCCGCAAGGTTTGACATAGGCGGAGGCATCGAGCCTGGCCGGCCCGCTCTGACGGATTTCGCCGCAACGGAAGGCCGGTTCGCGTCCTTCGACGGCGAGCACGATGTCGAGCAGCGTTATGCGCTCCGCCGGCCGCGCCAGCCGGAAACCGCCCGATGGCCCGGGCACCGATTCCAGGATGCCCGACGCCGTCAGCGCGTTGAGATGCTTGAGCAGATAACTTGGCGACAGGCCGAACGCTTCCGCCATGGCAGCACCCGGCATGGTCGCCGCGCCTTCCACGCCGGCAAGCATGGCGGCGCAGTGGATGGCCGCTTCGACGCCCTCGCCCAGCTTCATTTTTTTGAGTCCAAATTCATGGATATACCTTATCGTGGATAAATTTTATCCGCAATTGGAAATTAAGGATCTCCACTCTGGATGGCTGCGCTGCCGGCGATTTTATACGATCGATGGCGCCGCCCCTCATTGCCCTGCCGGGCATTTCTCCCCGTAAACGGGGAGAAAGACGCCGGCATCGACGTTTTCGCCAATCTCCAGCGTTGCAGAATAGAGAGCCAAGGCCCCGGCCAGCGGGCTTCTCCGCGTTTACGGGCAGAAGGTGCCGGCAGGCGGATGAGGGGCAGCGCCAATCTTGAGAATTCAACCGTACGAAACCGATGGCGCTTCGACCAAACTTACTCCGCCGCCACCTTGGCCATCGGGTTGTTCGGATGCGTTGTCCAGTTGGCGTAGACCGGCGACACAGGTCTGCCGGTGCGCTGGTCGATGACGCCGGCCGCCAGCGGTTCCATGGTGATGCAGTTCTCGACCGGGCAGACATTGACGCAGAGGTTGCAGCCGACGCATTCGGCTTCGATCACCTCGAAATGCCGCTTGCCGTCCACCATGCTGGTGATCGCCTGGTGCGAAGTGTCCTCGCAGGCGATGTGGCAGCGGCCGCATTTGATGCACGCCTCCTGGTCGATATGCGCCTTGGCGACGTAATTGAGGTTGAGATATTGCCAGTCGGTGACGTTGGGCGTGGCGCGGCCGACGATGTCGTCGAGCGAGGCATGGCCCTTCTCGTCCATCCAGTTTTCGAGACCGGCGATCATCTCCTGCACGATCTTGAAGCCATAGGTCATCGCCGCCGTGCACACCTGCACATTGCCGGCGCCGAGCGCCATGAATTCGGCAGCGTCGCGCCAAGTGGTGATGCCGCCGATGCCGGAGATCGGCAGGCCGTGCGTTTCCGGATCGCGGGCGATCTCGGCGACCATGTTCATGGCGATCGGCTTCACCGCCGGGCCGCAATAGCCGCCATGCGAACCCTTGCCGTCGATCGTCGGCTCCGGTGCGAAACTGTCGAGATTGACGCCGGTGATCGAATTGATGGTGTTGATCAGCGACACCGCATCGGTGCCGCCGGCAAGGGCGGCACGCGCCGGCTTGCGTATATCGGTGATGTTCGGCGTCAGCTTGGTGATGACAGGCATGCGGGTGTTGGCCTTGCACCAGCGCACCACCATTTCGATGTATTCCGGCACCTGGCCGACGGCGGCGCCCATGCCGCGTTCCGACATGCCGTGCGGGCAGCCGAAATTGAGCTCGATGCCGTCGGCCCCGGTCTCCTCGACCACCGGCAGGATCGCCTTCCACGCATGCTCCTCGCAAGGCACCATCAGCGAGACGACGATGGCGCGCTCGGGCCAGTCCATCTTGACCTGCTTGATCTCGCGCAGATTGGTCTGCAAGTCGCGGTCGGTGATCAGCTCGATGTTGTTCAAGCCGAGCAGGCGGCGATCGGCGCCCCAGATCGCGCCATAGCGCGGGCCGTTGACATTGACCACCGGCAGCCCCTCTTCGCCGAGCGTCTTCCAGACAACGCCGCCCCAGCCCGCCCTGAAGGCGCGGATGACATTGTAGGCCTTGTCGGTCGGCGGCGCCGAGGCCAGCCAGAACGGATTCGGCGATTTGATGCCGACGAAATTGTTTCTGATATCTGCCATGCTCATGCCCTCCCGTTCGAGGTCAGTGCCCGGTGGATCGATTCGGCCGCGTCGCGCCCCTGCGCGACTGCCGAGACGGTGAGGTCATCGCCGCCATAGATGCAGTCGCCGCCGGCCCAGACGTTTGGCAGCGAGGTGCGGCCTTCGGCGTCGACCTTGATGCGGCCGGCTTCCAGCGCCAGCAAGGCGCCGCTGCCGTTGAGCGCAGCCGGGACAAAGCTCTGGCCAATCGCCTTGAACACCTGGTCGGCGGTGAGCGTCAGCCGCTCGCCGGTGCCGACGAGTTTCTCGCCATCCATCGCCGTATATTCAAGCTCGATGCCCGAGACCTTGCCGCCTTCGGCAATGACCCGCTTCGGCTGCAGCCAGTGACGGATGATGACGCCGTTGGCGGCGGCCAGGTCCTGCTCGAATTCCGAGGCGTTCATGTGCTCCTGGCCGCGCCGGTAGCAGATCGTCACCTCTTCGGCGCCGAGCAGCTTTGATTGCACCGCCGCGTCGATCGCCGTCATGCCGCCGCCGATGACGACGACGCGCCGGCCGACCGGCAGGCTGGCAAGATCGCTGGCCTGGCGAAGCTCGGCAATGAACTCCACCGCATTGGTGACGCCTTGCGCGTCCTCGCCGTCGGCGCGGAGCGCGTTGACGCCGCCAAGCCCCATGCCGAGGAACACTGCATCGTAATTCCTGGTCAGGTCCGACAGCTGGTAGTCGCGGCCAAGCGCCTTGCCGTTCTGGATATCGATGCCGCCGATCGAAATGACATAGTCGACCTCGGCCTGGGCAAAATTGTCGATGCTCTTGTAAGCGGCGATGCCGTATTCATTGAGACCGCCGGCTTTCGGGCGCGCCTCGAGGATGGTCACGTCGTGACCGTGGCGGGCGAGCCGATGGGCGGCGGCAAGCCCGGCCGGTCCGGCGCCGACCACGGCGACCGTCTTGCCGGTCGGAGCGGCGCGCGCATAGAACTGCTTGTTCTCAGCCATCGCGACATCGGTGGCATAACGCTGCAGGCGGCCGATCTGCACCGGCTTGCCTTCAGCCACTTCGCGCACGCAGACCTCTTCGCACAGCGTCTCGGTCGGGCAGACGCGGGCGCACATGCCGCCCAAAATGTTCTGGTCGAAAATCGTCCTGGCCGAGCCGATCGGATTGCCGGTCGAGATCTGGCGGATGAACAGCGGGATGTCGATCGAGGTCGGGCATGCGTTCATGCACGGCGCATCGTAGCAGAAATAGCAGCGATCGGACTCGACCAGCGCCTCGTGATGATCGAGCGGCGGATGCAGGTCGGAAAAATTATCGGCATATTGCTCGGGCGAAAGCCGCCCGCCGGCAATGCCCTGCTTGAAATGACCAGTCGCCATTCCGCTTCCCCAATCCTTGTTGTTTTGCGGAAAGCTAGCACGTTTTGTTTTTTTATCAATTGGTCAATTTTCGACGCAAGCCGCTGAAAAGCCACGACAAAAACATGATATATATACTCATGTTTTCTATATTGGGCTTGGCTGTCGGAATTCCGTCGCGAAAATCGTCCTAGATGGATCACGCATGATCGATGACTGGAAACCCAAGGAGCACGACAATGCCAAACTCCCCGACGTCCTTCTTCTGGTACGAGCTGATGACCACCGATCTCGACGCTGCCGAAGCGTTCTACACCGACGTGGTGGGCTGGAAGGCGCAGCCCTTCGACGGCGCGCCCGGCATGCCGCGCTATGTCGTGATGAATGTCGGCGAGCGCGGCGTTGCCGGGCTGATGACGCAGCCGGACGAAGTGCGCAAGACGGGCATGCCGCCAGCCTGGGTCGGTTACATCCATACCGGGGATGTCGATGCTTCGACGAAATCGCTGAAGGGGGCCGGCGGTGCGGTTCACCGCGAACCCGATGACATTCCGGGCGTCGGCCGCTTTGCCGTCGTCGCCGATCCGCAAGGCGCGGTGTTCAACTTCCTGCAGCCGATCGGCCCTGACCAGCCGCCGTTGCCTGCTACTACTCCCGGCAATATTGGCTGGCATGAACTCTATACGACCGACTGGCGCGCCGCGTTCGATTTCTATGCCGGGCAATTCGGCTGGACCAAGGGCGATGCCATGGATATGGGGCCGATGGGCACCTACCAGCTGTTTGCCGCCGGCGGCGAACCTGTCGGCGGCATGATGAACAAGCCCGAGCAGGTTCCGGTGCCGGTCTGGCAGTTCTATTTCAATGTCCCCGCAATCGACGCGGCGGCCAAGCGTGTCACCGATAATGGCGGCACGATCCTGATGGGACCGATGGAGGTTCCCGGCGGCGGCTGGATCGTGATGTGCACGGACCCACAGGGTGCTCATTTCGCGCTGACGGCGCCGATGCGGTAGCTGGGTCAGGCGTCACGCTATTTGGCGTCATGCTTGTCGAAGTGGGCGATCCTTCGCGCCCCCCTCTGTCCTGCCGGACATCTCCCCCACTTGGGGGGAGATTGGCAGCTCCGGCGACGGCACTCTTCTTGCGACCTTTGTGATTGGCGAATTCAGTGATGACGGCCGATCTCCCCCCTTGTGGGGGAGGACAGAGGGGGGCGCTGTCCCGCCGACCCCGCGCATTTTGGATAGCCTCCACCTAGCGGCGCCATCACCCTCGCATCCGCTCGAGATTCGCGTCGAACAGCGGCGTCGGCTGCACCCGTGCGGTGTAGCGCTTGCCCAAGAGCTCGATCTCGAAACCATCGGCCTCGTCGGCGATCTCCTTCGGCACATAGCCCAGGGCCACCGACGCCTTCGAATGGTGGGCGTAGCCGCCTGACGTGACCCAGCCGCGCACCGCGCCGTCGAACCAGATCGGCTCGTCGCCGATAACGTCGGCGTCTGCCGCATCGACGACAAAGGCGCGCAGTCGCAGCTTGCCGCCTTGCTGGCGCTCGGTCAGTGCCGCCTGCTTGCCGATGAAATCGGTTTCTTTCCCGTAGGCGACGAAACGGTCGAGCCCGGCCTCCAGCGGACCGTAGATCGGCCGGTATTCGCGCGCCCACGAGCCGTAATTCTTCTCCAGCCGCAGCGCGTTGAGCGCGCGCGCGCCGAACAGGCCGATGCCGAAGTCTTCGCCGGCCGCCATCAGCGTCTGGTACGCGGCACGCTGATATTCCGGCGCCACCCAGATCTCGTAGCCGAGATCGCCGGTGTAGCTGACGCGGCCGACCAGGCACGGCGCCATGCCGATATCCATCCTGGCCGTCGCCATGAACGGAAACGCCGCATTCGATACATCCGCCCGCGTAGCCTTTGCCAGCACCTCCCGCGCCCTCGGACCGGCAATCGACAGGCCCGTCAGTCTCGCCCCCAGCGCCTCGATATGGACCGAGCCATCTTGCGGCAGATGCGCCTCGAACCAGCGCATGTGATACTGCTCGGCAATGCCGGAACCGGCGAGGAACCAGCTCCCATTGTCGCGATTGGAATCGCCGAGATTGGCCAGCGAAAAATCGCCGATCAGCCTGCCGTCTTCCTTAAGCATCGGCGCCAGCGTCATGCGGCCGGGCTTTGGCAGCTTGCAGGCAAGGAGGCGGTCGAGCCAGGCCGCCGCGCCCGCGCCTGTCACCCTGTATTTGGCGAAGCTCGAGATCTCCGACAGGCCGACATCTGTCCGCACCGTCCTCACCTCGTTTGCGACATGCTCGAAATCGCTCGAGCGCCGCCACGAAAACTCGTCCCTGACGCCTTCGGGCGCATACCACAGCGGCACTTCCAGCCCATAGGCCACGCCCCACTGCGCGCCCTTCGCCGACAAAAGGTCATAGACCGGCGTGGTCTTGAGCGGCCGCCCGGCAGGCAGTTCCTCATTAGGGAAGCGGATGGAAAAACGCCGCGAATAATTCTCGCGCACCTTGGCGTTGGTGTAGGCCATCGTTGCCCAGTCGCCGTAGCGAGAGACGTCCATCGCCCAGATGTCGGCGCCGGGATCGCCCTCGATCATCCAGTTCGACAGCGCCAGGCCAACACCGCCGCCCTGCGAAAAGCCGGCCATGACGCCGCAGGCGACCCAGAAGCCAGGCAGGCCGCGCACCGGCCCGACCAACGGGTTGCCGTCGGGCGCGAAGGTGAAGGGGCCGTTGATGATCTGCTTGATGCCGGTGTTCTGGAAGGCCGGGAAATGCCGGAACCCGACTTCCAATGACGGCGCGATACGGTCGATGTCGGGCTCCAGCAGCTCGTGGCCGAAATTCCACGGTGTCTGAAGCTCGGACCATGGCTTGTTGGCCCTCTCGTAGGTGCCCATCAGCATGCCGCCGCGCTCCTGGCGCAGATAGAGCTCGCCGTCGAAATCGACCGCGTGGATGATCTCCGTGCCGGTCTTCTGGTTCCAGGCGGCGACCTCCGGCATGTCCTCGGTGATCAGGTACATGTGCTCCATGGCCAGCACCGGCAGTTCGAGGCCCACCATGCGGCCGACCTCGCGCGCCCACAGGCCGCCGGCGTTTACGACATGCTCGGCCACCACCTCGCCCTTGTTGGTGATGATCCGCCACAACCCGTCGGCGCGGCGCACGATACCCTCGACCTTGGTGAAGCGCTCGACCTCGGCGCCAAGTTTTCTGGCCGCCTTGGCATAGGCGTGGGTGACGCCGGACGGGTCGAGATGACCGTCCTCCTTGTTGCGCACCGCGCCGACGAACTGCTTCGGGTCGAGCAGCGGCATCAACTCGGCCGCCTCATCAGGCGAGATCTCCTCGAGGTCGATGCCGAGATAGCGGCCCTTGGCGACAACGCCGCGCAGCCAGTCGAGCCGCGCCTCGGTCGCCGCCAAAAGCACGCCACCGGTCAGATGCACGCCGGTCGCCTGGCCGGACAGTTCCTCGATCTCCTTGTAGAGCGAGATCGTGTATTTCTGCAGCTTGGCGACGTTGGGATCGCCATTGATCGTGTGCATGCCGCCGGCCGCGTGCCAGGTCGAGCCGGAAGTCAGCTCGTCGCGCTCCAGAAGCACAATGTCGGTCCAGCCGTGACGGGCGAGATGGAACAGCACGGAACAGCCGACGACGCCTCCGCCAATGACCACGACCTTCGCATGCGATTTCATGGGTTTTTCTCGTTATTTCAGGGAGTTGGAGGGGTGAGATGAATCGGGGCGGGAGGAGCCAAGCCACACGAGCGCAAACCTTCGACCATCACGGCTCGCCCTGCTCGATCGCTTCCTTGCGCCTGGCCACATACGCCTCCAGCGCCTCGCGCACGGCAATATCCATCGCCGGATCGACATGATCCTCCAGCGCTTTCTTCCACAGCCGCGTCGCCCGCGCCGTGGCGTCTAGCCCGCCGGCCTCCTGCCAGGCCTCGTAGTTCTGCCAATTCGAGAGCATCGGCTGGTAGAAGGCGGTTGCATAGCGCTCCAGTGTGTGCGGCTCGCCGAAGAAATGGCCGCCGGTCGGCACCGCACCCAGCGCCTCGACGGCGAGTTCCGCCTCGTTGACTTCGATCGGACGCAAAAATTCCATCATGTGCTGGATCATCTCGACGTCGATGATGAACTTTTCGAACGATGCGGTCAGCCCGCCCTCCTGCCAGCCGGCTGCGTGGTAGACGAGATTGCCGTGGCCGAGCACCGCGCCCCACAGCGCCATCAGCGTCTCATAGGCGCCTTGCGCGTCGGCGGCGTTGGAGGCCGAGCCCGGCGTCGTCCGGTAGGGCAGTCCATAGCGCCGCGCCAACTGCCCGGAGGCGATGTTGGCCTTGGTGTTCTCCGGCGTGCCAAAGGCCGGCGCACCGGACTTCATGTCGACATTGGAGGTGAAGGCGCCATACATGACCGGGGCGCCAGGGCGGACAAGCTGCGTCAAGACCACGCCGAACAGCGCCTCGGCGTTCTGTTGCGCCAGCGCGCCGGCAAGCGTCACCGGACTCATCGCCCCCATCAGCGTGAACGGCGTCACCGCAACCGACTGGCCGAACTCGGCCATGGTCATCAGCCCTTCGGCCATCATCTCGTCGAAGCGGCGCGGCGAGTTGACCGAGATGATGGTGGTGACGCCGGGATCGTCGCGCATCTGGTCGAGGCTCAAGCCCCGCGAAATCGCCATCATTTCGATGCCATCCAGCGCCCTGCCGCGACCGATCGCCGAGACGTGAAAACTCTTGTCGGTCAGCGTCAGATTGGCGAAATAGGTGTCGAGGTGGCGTGAATTGGCCGGCAGTTCCACCGGTGCGCAGACCTGGTTGCCGAGCATGTGGATGCAGTTGAAATGCTGCGCCAGCCGGGTGAGATCGCAATAGTCGCGCAAATTGCCGGCGCGCCGGCCGCGTTCCATGTCATGCACGTTCGGCGGTCCGGCGACGAGCGTAAAATTGATGGTGTTGCCGCCGAGATGGACTGTGTGGGCCGGGTTGCGCGGCGTCAGCGTATAGCTGGACCGCGTCATCTTCAGTGCCTCGTCGACCATGCCGCGGTCGATGCGGACAGTCATCGACGCATGATCGACCTTGGCGCCGGCCTTCTCGAACAGCGAAAGCGCCCGCGGGCTCATCACCTCGATGCCGAAATTCTCCAGAATGTGCATCGACGCCTGGTGGATCGCCTCGATCTGGTCGGCCGAGAGCATCGCCATCGGCGGATAGGGATTTGTCACGCGGCGCAACGGCAGTTGCGGAATGGCGGCCGGTCCCCTGTTGCTGGTTCGCTCGGCGCCGCGCTTGCGTCTCGGTTCGGTCATGCGGCGCATCAAAGCGCCGGCACGACGATCGGGCTGTCAGAAATCCGCCGCCTGCGGGCGCGATTTTAGCCAAGGCGGCATTTTGGGATTTTCGTGCCGACAAAAGCGACGGAAAACGTCGGAATATCTATCCTCGCTGTGTCGCGGCCAAAGCGGCCGATCAGCCGTTAAGGAACGCTGCAAGATTCCCTTTATGATTCCGGCCTAATCCTCTTCCAATGGGTAGGTCGAGTTTTAGCAAAATTGTAGCCGTTACCATGCTGCTGGCGCTGTCGGCCTGCGCGACGCCGCCGAGCCATATCAACAATGTCTGCGCCGTCTTCGACCAGAATGACGGCTGGTTCGACAACTGGCAGGCGGCGGCCGAACGCGCCGAACGGAAGCACGGCGTGCCGGTTCCCGTGCTGATGGCGACGGTGCGCAAGGAATCCGGCTTCAAGAGCAACGCCAGGCCGCCGCGCAAGAAGCTGCTCGGCTTCATTCCCTGGAAACGCGTCTCCAGCGCCACCGGCTTCTCGCAGGCGCTCGACGGCACCTGGGCGCAATATCAGAGCGAGACCGGCAGTTGGGCGGCGCGCCGCACCAGCTTCGCCGATGCCGTCGATTTCGTCGGCTGGTATCATTCCAAGACATCAGACACGCTCGGCGTCGCCCGCAACGACACCTACAATCTCTATCTCGCCTATTATCTCGGATGGACGGCCTATGGCCGCGGCAACCGCGGCGATGCCGGCGTGCAGCGCTATGCGCGGGCCACCGAGCAGATGGCTCATGATTACGCCGCGCAGCTACGCCAATGCGCGCGTTGATGGCGCCGCGGGTCTAATCGTCCGTCAGCTTCGGCGTCTTGCCGTGCGGACGTTGCGGCGGAGCGCCGGCAAAGCCCGGACCGATGCCCTGCGGCGCGTCGTCGGGCACGCCTTCATTGGCGGCATGCTCCTTGTCGAACTTGATCACCGGCTCCATTTTCGCCAGCACGTCGTCGGCAAGCCAGCACAGGCTCATATGACCGTCGCCGAGATGCTTGACCGGCGGCACCTGCGTCTCGCAAAGGTTGTCCGGCACCAGCTTCTTGTAGCCGCAGCGGGTCTGGAACGGGCAGCCGGTTGGCGGGTTCATCGCCGACGGGATGTCGCCTTCCAGCACGATGTGCTTCTTGATCACGCTGGTGTCGGCGATCGGGATCGCCGACAGCAGCGCCTCGGTATAGGGATGATAGGGCGGCGAAAAGATCTGGTCGGTCGTGCCCTGCTCGACGATATAGCCGAGATACATGACGACGACGCGGTCGGCGATGTAGCGCACCACCGACAGGTCGTGGCTGATGAACAGCATCGTCGTCTTGTTCTTGCGCTGGATGTCCATCAACAGCTCGGTCACCGCCGCCTGCACCGACACGTCGAGCGCCGAAACCGGCTCGTCGGCCACCACCACCTTGGCGTCGCCGGCAAAAGCCCGCGCCACGCCAATGCGCTGCTTCTGGCCGCCGGAAAGCTGGCGCGGCTTGCGGGTCTCGAACGCCCGCGGCAGCTTCACCAGGTCGAGCAGTTCCAGCATGCGCTTGCGGCGGTCGGCAACGGTGTTGCCGACATTGAACTTTTCCAGCGTGCGGATGATCTGCGAGCCGACCGTATGGCTGGGGTTGAGCGTGTCGAACGGATTCTGGAACACCATCTGGATCGACGACACCGTCTCGACGCTGCGGTTCTCGACCCCGATCGACTGGATCTGCTGGTTGCCGAGCGTCACGCTGCCGGAGCTTGCCGTCTCCAGTCCGAGCAGCACCTTGGCCAGCGTCGACTTTCCGCAGCCGGACTCGCCGACAATGGCGACGGTCTCGGATTCGCGCGCCATGAAGGAGATCGTCTCGTTGGCCTTGACGACGCGGCCCTCGCTCGAGCCGAACACCTCGCTGCCGCCGACCTTGTAGTATTTTTTGAGATCCTCGATCTTGAGCACCGGCGCGCCGGGCTCGACGCGCTCGTTGACCTTCTTGGCGCCGGGCGGCAGCGCCTCCCAGTCGATCTCGTTGAAGCGCACGCAGCGCGAAAAATGGCCTTCATGGCCGTCGACCGCGATCATCGGGATTTCTGCGGCGTTGCAGACGCCCTCGACGAAATGGTGGCAGCGGGGGCCGAAATTGCAGCCCTTCGGCCGCTCGTGCGGCAGCGGCAATTGCCCCGGGATTGAGATCAGAGGCCGCGAATTCTTGTCGGCGCCGGGCAGCGGGATCGAGCGGAACAGGCCTTGCGTGTAGGGATGGCGCATCCGGTCGAAGACGTCCTTGATCTTGCCGGTCTCCACCGCTTCGCCCGAATACATCACCGTGATGCGGTCGCAGGTTTCCAGGATCAGGCCGAGATTGTGCGACACGAAGATCATCGAGGTGCCGAACTTCTCGCCAAGTCCCTTGACCAGGTCGACGATGCCTGCTTCGACCGTCACGTCGAGCGCCGTCGTCGGCTCGTCGAGCAGCAGCAGCGCCGGCTTCGACAGCAGCGCCATGGCGATGACGATGCGCTGTTGCTGGCCGCCGGAAAGCTGGTGCGGAAACGAGCGCATCATGCGTTCGGGATCGGGCAGCCTGACCGAGCGCACCATTTCCAGCGCGCGCCTGTAAGCCTCTTCCTTCGACACTTTGTCGTGGATCAGCGGCACTTCCATCAGTTGCTGGCCGACCTTCATCGCCGGGTTCAGGCTGGCCATCGGCTCCTGGTAGATCATCGCGATCTTGTTGCCGCGGATGGCGCGCAGTTCCTCGTCGGACAGCTCGCCCATGTCCTTGCCCTGGAACTTTATCCGGCCGCCGACGATCTTTCCGATGTTGGAGAGGTCGCGCATGATGCCGAGCGACACGGTCGACTTGCCGCAGCCGGATTCGCCGACGATGCCCATCGCTTCGCCAGGCATGACCGTGCAGGAAAAATCCATGACGGCCGGTATCTCGCCCTTGCGGGTGAAGAAGGAGATCGACAGGTTCTCGATCTCGATGATCGGCCCATTGGTCGGCCCATTGGTCGGCTTGGGGGGATTTCGAACTGCCTCATTCATGGGTCGCTCCAATCCTGGTACTTTCAGCATATCGGGTCGAGAACCCGTCCATCAATCTTTCATCGATTGCTCACGCAGCGAGTCGGCCAGCAGATTAAGGCCCAGCACGAACGACATCAGCGCGATCGTCGGCGGCAGCGCCGGATGGATGAAGGAGCGCAGCAGCCGGCTGGCATCCTTGATCGCGGTGCCCCAGTCCGGGCTCTCGGGCGCCAGCCCCAGGCCGAAATAGCCGAGCGTGCCGAGCAGGATCGTGGTGTAGCCGATACGCAGGCAAGCATCGACGATCAGCGGCCCGCGCGCGTTGGGAAGGATCTCCCACAGCATGATGTACCACGGCGATTCACCGCGCGTCTGCGCCGCCGCCACATAGTCGCGCGTTTTGATGTCCATGACTAGGCCGCGCACGATGCGGAACACGCCGGGGCTGGAGGCGAACACCACCGCCACGAAGATGTTGAGCTGGTTGGGATCGATATGGATGATCCTGAACGGATCGGCGTCGAAGACCAGGCCGGCATAGACCCAGCCGCCAACGATCAGAGTCAGCCCCAGGAGGACGTAAAGCCGGTCGGGCCGTTTCTTATAGCGCGTCCAGAACAGCACGCTGAAGAAGATGATCGGAAACATGAAGAACAGGCCGGCCATCGCATAGGGGATAGGTGTCTCCATGATGCCCGGCGTCACCAGGAGGTAGAACAGCAGGATCACCGGGAAGGCGAGCACCAGATTGGCGAGGAATGACAGCACCGTATCGATCCTGCCGCCATAATAGCCGGCCGGCAGGCCGAGCGTGATGCCGACCATCAGCGCAAACCCGGTCGCCGCCGGCGCGATGATCAGCACGATCTGGCTGCCGTAGACCATGCGGCTGAACACGTCGCGGGCAAGCTTGTCGCCGCCGAACAGGTAGACTAGTCCCGATTGCGGCTCGACCGCGCCCGGCAGCGCGTCCTTCATGATCGGGATCTGGACAAGCGGATTGAAGGGCGAGACGGTCGACGCGAAGATCGCCGTGAACAGCCAGAATAGGCAGATGCCGACGCCGACGATGCCGACGCTGCTGTCGAAGAGCTGACCGTAGAGGCCAAGCCTCTTCTTGTAGGCGAAGCTCGCCCCCATCACCAGGACGAGAGCGGTCCAGACCGGCCAGAAACGCGCAAGCACGCCAAGCACCACATTGAAGGCGCCGATATATTCAAGCTGCATCCGCTCGACCCCCTATTGAACTCTGATACGCGGATTGAGAAACGCGTAGCCGACATCGGAAATGAGCTGCGTGATCAGGACGATGAACACCGAGACCAGGGAGCAGCCGAGCAAAAGATCGATATCGTTGTTGCCGGCCGCCTCGACCAGCGTGTAGCCAAACCCCTGGTAGCGGAACATCACCTCGACAATCACGACGCCGGTGAGCAGCCAGGGAAATTGCAGCATGATGACGGTGAACGGCGCGATCAGTGCGTTGCGCAGCGCGTGCTTGACCACGACGCTGCCGAAGGAGAGGCCCTTCAACCGGGCGGTGCGGATATATTGCTGCGTCATCACCTCGACCATCGAGGCGCGGGTCATGCGGGCGATATAGCCGATGCCATAGATCGCCAGCGTCATCACAGGCAGCGTGAAATTGTAGAAGGTGATGCCGCGACTGGCGGAAGCCGCCGAACCGTTCAGCAGGCCGAGCCATGAGGCGAAGATGACGGTGAATATGACGCCCGAGACATATTCGGGCGTCGCCGTCGAGGCGATCGAGGCCACTGACAAGGTCCGGTCGGTTCGCGAGCCTTCGCGCATGCCGGCGAGGATGCCGATCAGCAGCGAGATCGGCACCATAACCACAAGCACCCAGAACATCAGGATTCCGGTAGCACTGAGCGCCGGGAAAAGCTTCGACGCGACCGTCGTCTTGAACTTGGTCGAGCAGCCGAAGTCACCCTGCAGAACGCCGGAGAATGTCGGCTCGACAGGATCGTTGCAGAAGGCAAAACGTCGCGTGGGTTTGCCGGTTGCCGGGTCTGTGACTGGCTGCTTGGGCACGATACCCAGCCATTGGCCATAGCGGGAAAAGAAATTCTGGCGGTAGCCATGGTTGACAAGCCAGTTTTCGAGCTGCTCGGCCGAGGTGTGCATTTCGGTCTGGCTGATCGCCAGCTTTTTCAGATTGGGATCGAGATTGATCAGGAAGAACACGACCATCGTCAGGCACAGCATCGTCAATGCCATGGTGCCGAGGCGTCGAAGGATGAAAGAAAGCATGGCGGTCCCCTGCCGGCTGGTTGGGGTTGAGGCCGGCTCGGAGCCAGCTCAGCCGCAATCGGCAGAGCTGGCTGTCAAACGGACCCTCAGAATGCGATCAACCCTGTCTTATTGCACGCCCCTTTCCGAAGAGTCTGCGCTTTTTTTCTGCGCCCATCTGCGGTTGTGGGATCATGCATGGCGTGGGTGGAAGGGGCGAACCGCCCCTTCCACGATCGATCCGATCAGGCCTCCTCGTCGAGCCAGACCTTGCCGTAGTCGCGCTCGAAGGTCGGGTGCATGCCGTAGTTCTTAACGGAAGCGACCGAATGGCTGTAGAGCTTGCGCCAGTAGGGCTGGATGATGATCCCGGCATCCTGCAGGATCTGCTCGATGTCCTTCATCATTTCCTTGCGCTTGGCGGGGTCGGCAACGGCGAGCGCAGCGTTGAGCTTGCCATCCCACTCCGCATTCGCCCAGCCCGTCTCGTTCCACGCTTCACCGGTGCGATAGCCAATCGCCAGAACCTGGACGCCGAGCGGCCGCATGTTCCAGTTGGTCATCGACAGCGGGTATTTGGTCCAGTCGTTCCAGAAGGTCGAGCCCGGCAGCACCGTACGCTTGACCTTGATGCCGGCGTCGCGCATCTGCGCGGCGATCGCATCGCCGGTGTTCTTGTGCCAGTCTTCGTCGACCGTGATCAGCTCGTGCTCGAAGTCGGCCTGGCCGGCTTCAGCCATCAGCGCCTTCGCCTTGGCCGGATCGCGGGCAATCTTCGCCAGCTCGAAATATTCCGGATGGATCGGCGAGACATGGTGGTTTTCGGCAACTGTGCCGGCATTGCCGTAGCCGAGCTGCAGGACGACAGCGTTGTCGACCGCAAGCTGCAGCGCGTTGCGAACCTTCTGATCGTCATACGGCTTGTTGGTCACATTGGTGCGGCAGACGATCGTCGAAGCGGTGACCACCTCGGACTTGACCAGATCGACACCGTCGAGGATCGACACATAGTCGGCCGACGTCTCGAAATTGGTATGGACTTCGCCGGCTTCGAAAGCGCTGACCATCGCCGCCGGATCGGTGCCATAGTCGATGAACTCGACGCCGTCGAGAAACACCTCACCGTCCCACCACTTGTTGTCTTCGCGGCGTTTGTAGACGACCTTCTGGCCGACATCGTAGGAGACCAGTTCAAATGGGCCGGTGCCGATCGGGCAGGCTTTGAAATCGCCGCCCTTTTCGTCGAAGGTCTTGTGGACGACGAGACCGGGATAGTCGCACACGTTGGGGATGAGCGCGATATCCGGCGAGCTGAGCGTCAGCTTGACCGTGTGTTCGTCGACCTTGGTGACGGCGCTCTCATCCAGCTTGTCGTCCTTGACCAGCGAGCCGAGACGACCGGGCATGGAATTGCCTTCGGCCTTCTTGTCGGCCCAACGCTTGAAGTTGAAGATGACATCGTCGGCGGTGAACGGATCGCCGTTGTTCCAGGTGACGCCCTTGCGCACATGCAGCGTGTATTCGGTGGCGTCGTCGTTGACGTCCCAGCTCTCGAGCAGGTAGGGGCGGAACGTGTATTCGTTCGTGTACTTGACCAGCGGCTCGAGCGCCTGGCGCTCGGCATTGGCGATTTCCGACCAGTCGGCCTTGCGCGGATCCTTCGGATCCTTGATCCACATAGCGACCTTCAGTATGCCGCCTTTCTTGCCCTGCGCGTCCTGCGCTCTCGCCGGCGTCGGGTCGGCGAGGCCGAGCATGCCATAGGCCATCGCCGTGGACGCGCCGAAGACGCTGGCCAAAGCGAGAAACTCGCGGCGATCGACACGTCCGGCCCTGGCTTCTTCGGCCATCGCATGGATGTGATCCGGAACGCGGTCGCCATTACTCTTGTAGATTGTCATCGAGAACTCCCATTGTTGGCTTTCTGCCTTTTACCATTCCGCATCCGGGCCGTGATGTCAAAAACGGCACGGATTGGGAACATGCCAAGGAATGTGCAACTTTGGAAGGGAAGCAGTTCGCGTGATAACGACAGTCTTGGCGCAAAATTGCTATTGCCCGGTAGATTTCGTTCGAATCTCCGGCATCGATCAAACTGAGACATTCACTGCCGCGCCGCACGTCCGGTTGGCCGCGCAACGGACGCTGTAGCAGTTTGATTTTGCGCCGAAATCGATTTCGATTCTCGGGGTCATGCGCGAAGCTTTGCACCGCGCCGGCCGATCCGGATGAGTGCCGATATGGCGACGAGGGCTGTCGGATTGCCGGACCATTTCGCGCAGGCCGGCTTCAGTACTCGCGTTCGTAGAAAATGCCACCCTTGGCTTCGCCGGCATCGGTGGCTTCGCCTCGCAATTTGACGCCGCGGCCGACGTCGAGATCGATCGCCGCCTTGCCCGAACCCGGCTTGTCGCCCTTCTGGATCGTCACATAGGTGCGGTCGTTGAGATATTTGCCGGCCGAGACCGCGGTGCCGCCCTCCTCGTCGGTGACGACGTCGAGATCGTCGACGCCGATGGCGCTGCGCAGGTTCTGGAGCAGCGAGGTCGAGCCGCCGATGCCGGCCAGTTGCGCGGCGGCTTCGGCAAGCTGGGCGATCTGCAGCGGCGACAGGTTCGACATCGAGCGGCCAAAAATCAGTTGCGCCAGGACCTCGTCCTCCGGCAGCGCCGGCACCGACGAGAAGTTGAATTTCGGATTGGTCGCCTCGCCCGAAACCACGATGGTGACGGTGGTGCTGCTCGTCGTCGATGTCGCCGTGAGATTGAGATAAGGCACCAGCGACCCCGAAAAGCCGACCGTGCCTTCGGTGAAGGTCAGCCGCTTGGCCAGGATCGACAGCCGACCGCGCTGCAAGTCAAAGGTGCCGACCGCTTGCGGCGACGATGCCGGGCCGGTCAGCCGCAGCGAACCGCCAAGCTCGGCATCGACGCCCCTGCCCTGGATGAAGATCTGGCTGGGCGCGTTGACCGTGACATCGAGGTTGAGGCCGCCGCCACTGCTGCTGCTACTCGCCGTCGCCGGGCGCAACGCCTTGTCCTGCGCGCGCACGGCGGCCGGTGCGTTCTTGTGCCTGACGTTGAGCGCCGCCAGCGAGCCCGGCAGCTTCTCGGGAACGGTGATGACGGTCTTGGCCAGGTTGATCGTGCCCGAGATCACCGGCGCCGATGCGAGTGGCCCCTTGATGGTCAGGTCGCCGCCGAGATTGGCGGTGACCACCCTGCCGTCGGTGTAGCGGCCGTCGACGAGCTTGATCGACAGGTTGGCCGGAAAGCCTTGCGCCGGATTGATGCCGACCGTGCCGCTGGCCGACAGGCTGCCGCGCGTCGACAAATTGCCGGTCAGGCGGTTTATCCTGGCGACGCCACCGCCGATCGCCACATCGGCGGTGATATCGTTGATCGCAAGTCCCGAGCGTGCATCGATCAGGCGGGCACCCGACGTGCGGACCGTGCCTGTGATCACCGGCGCCGTCGCCGGGCCGCGCACCTTCAGATTGACGTCGGCCGTGCCGCTCAACGACAGGCCTTGTGCGGCCAGTGTCCGGGTCAGGAAGGCGAACGGCACCTTGCCGGAAAAGTCGAGATCAAGCGTCGGCGTGCCTGATGTCGTCATCGTGCCGCCGCCCTTGAGGCCGAGACCGGCGGCATCGCTCATGTTGGCCTCGAAGGTCAGTCGGTTGCCGGAAAACGTGCCGGAGGACGAAACGCCCATGCCGCCGAAACCGGCGCCGCGGGTCTGCGACGTCTGGACGCCTGCGGCGTCGACCTTGAAGGCGACGGCCGGATTGGCCGGCGCGCCCGTCACCTTCACCGTGCCCGAGATCGTGCCGGCGGCATCGAGGCCGGGCGAGAAACTGTTGGCGAGCGACATCGGCACCCGCGCCAGCGTCGCGTTGAGATTGAGCGCCTCCCCGACCTTGCCCGAAACCGTCGCCGTGCCGCCGCCGAGGTTGAGTGCGAGCCTGTCCAGGCTGGTGGTGCCGTTGGCGATGGTGATGGTCGAGGTCTGGGCGATCGCCGCTTTGATGCCGCGCATGGTCGCCTGGCCGGAGGCGAGCTCAACCGTCGTCGTGCCATTGGCGACCCTGACGCGGCCGGCCGCCCTGGCCGGAATGTCCTTGACGGTGGCGCCGCCGGAAAAGCCGGTCCAGTCGCCGTCGCGGGTCAGATCGACATCGATGCCGCGAATGACGGTGCCGCCGGAGGTGACGCTGTCGGCACGGATTTTTCCGGAGATCACCGGCGCCGCTCGATAGTTGGCGATCGATGCGTCGATGGTCACCGTCTTTGCCGAAACATCGCCGCGTGTAATCGAAGCCGTCGAAGCCTTGACGGTGACCTCAGGCGCATTGCCGGCCTTCGAGAAGACGATCGTGCCGCGCACGTCGCCTTCCGCCTTTTCCAGCGCAAGCGCTGCCAGCGGTCCGATGTCAGGCAGGTCGAGCGCCACGGTGCCTTCAGGCACGAAAGCCTCGTCAAGCGCCAGGTCGCCTGATATCCGGTTCTTGCCGAGCGACAGCAAAAGCCCGTCGATAGCGCGCTTGCCGTCTGACGTCGCCAGCACGGCGCTGCCCTTCAGGGGCTGGCCCGCGACATTTCCGGTCAATTGGACATTGGCCGCCGGGTTGGCGGCATCGGCCTTGCCTGTGGCGGTGAGGCTCAACCCGGCGATCTCGCGTTCGGCAACCGAAAGCCGGTCGCTGTTGACCGTCAGCGACAGGTCTGGCGCGGTGCTGGCGCCTTGCGCGTTCAGCGCGAAGGTGATGGCGCCGTTGGCGTCCCCGGACAGAAGCGA
Source organism: Mesorhizobium sp. WSM4844 (assembly GCF_055811775.1). NCBI lineage: Bacteria > Pseudomonadati > Pseudomonadota > Alphaproteobacteria > Hyphomicrobiales > Phyllobacteriaceae > Mesorhizobium > Mesorhizobium sp. WSM4844. The sequence goes on from NZ_JBVVQB010000049.1 coordinate 19,469, forward strand.
GATGTCGGCCAGCGCGCCCTTGATATCGACGGTGAGCTTGTTGTCGGCAAGGCTGGCCTGCCCGTCGGCGGTCAGCGCGCCGGACACCAGCCTGATCGCATCGGCGGTGACATTGCCATTGGCGTCGCGCTTCAGCGCGGCACTGAGTTCCGTCCGCTGCGCGAGCACGCCGCGCGCTGCCGCCGGCAGCGCCGCGGAAACCGCGTCGGTCTTGAGGTTGAGGTCGATGGCGCCGTCGGCCAGCGAGATCCTTCCATTGAAGCCGGTGTTCAGCGCGTCGCTCGTCACCGACCCGCTGTCGATGAGAATGCCGTCGGTCGCCAGGCTGCCGGCGACTTGTGCCGTGATCTTGCCGGCGATCAGCGGCGCTATGGTCGGATTGTCCAGGCCGATCTTGTTTGCCGTCACCGTGCCGGAGACCGGCCCCGTCCGGCTCTTCACGTCGAAAGCGTCCGAGTGCAATGCCAGCGTGAGCCCCTCGACATCGCTGAATTTCGTCGCGACCGAAGGCAGAACAGCGGAAATGTCGAGCTGCGGCTGCGTGCCCTGCCCTGCAGCCTTTACCGAAAGCGCCTGCAGCTCGAGCTTGATCGGGCTCTCGGTGCTGCCGAGCGTCAGCGGCAGGCTCGGGCCGGTCGAGGCCAGGTCGAGCGAAAAATCGCTGGCGCCGTTCGGATTGATGGTGCCGGCAGCCTTGCCGGAAATCTTGTCTCCTGAAAGCGTCGCGCGGTCGATGGCGACGCCGCCGGCGGAGGAGAAGCTGCCTGCGGCATCGAAGTTGAGCAGCCCGAGCCCCGCCTGGCGGGTCTGGCTGGTCTCGGCGCCGCTGAGCTGCGCATCGAAACGAATGTCAGGGACTGCTGACGGTCCCGTCACTTGCGCCGTTCCACCGAGCGTGCCCGCGGCGTCGAGGCCGGGTGAAAAATCATTGGCCAGGGCGGCCGGCAGCCCGGAAAACTCTGCCGCAAGATCGAGCGTCTGGCCGGCGGTGCCGGACATTGTCACCGATCCGCCGCCGACATCGAGCATCAGTTTCTCGATGCTGGCGGCGCCGTTGGCGATGCTCAGGGTCGACGGCTGCGCGATCGCCGCCCTGATGCCGCGAATGGTCGCATCGCCGGAGGCGATTTCGACGCTTGTCGTGCCGTCGGCGATCCTCACCCTGCCTTCTGCCGTGGCCGGAATTCCGGCGACGGTGGCGCCGCCGGAAAACCCGGTCCAGTCGCCGTCGCGCTTCAAATCGACATCGATGCCGCTGATCACGGTGCCGCCGGAGGTGACGCTGTCGGCACGGATTTTACCGGAGATCGCCGGTGCGGCGACATAGTTGGCAATCAGCGCATCGATGGTGACCGTCTTTGCCGAAAGATCGCCGCGCGAAATTGAATCTGTGGTCGCCTTGATGGCGACATGAGGCGCATTGCCGGTCTTCGAGAAGACGATCGTGCCACGCACGTCGCCGTCAGCTTTTTCCAGCGCCAGGGCTGCGAGCGGACTGATATCGGGTAGATCCAGCGCAACCGTGCCGAGCGGCAGGAATCGATCGTCGAGAGCAAGGTCGCCCGAAACTTTGTTGTCGCCCAGTGACAGGCTTAGTCCGTTTATGGACCGCTTTCCCTGGCGCGTTACCAGCGACGCCTTGAAATCGAGTGGCTCGTCATTGACGGATCCGGTGAGCGAGATATCGGCCGCCGGGCTGGCGATGTCGCCCTTCCCCGTCGCGGTGAGCTTTAGCCCGGTGATTTCTCGCGCCACCACCGAAAGCCGGTCGCTGTTGACCGTCAGCGACAGGTCGGGCGCGGTGCTGGCGCCTTGCGCGTTCAGCGCGAAGGTGATGGCGCCCTTGGCATCCCCGGACAGAAGCGAGATGTCGGCGAGCGCGCCCTTGACGTCGGCGCTGACCTTGTTGTCGGCGAGGCTGGCCTGCCCGTCGGCGCTGAATGCACCTGATACCAGCCTGATGGCGTTGGCGATAACATTGCCGTTGGCGTCGCGCTTCAGTGCCGCGCTGAGCTGCGTCCGCTCGGCGAGCACGCCGCGCACTGCCGCCGGCAGTGCCGCGGAAGCCGCAACCGCCCTGAGGTTGAGATCGATGGCGCCATCGGCCAGGGAGACCCTTCCATTAAAGCCGCTGTCCAGTACCTCGCTCGTTACCGAGCCGCTGTCGATGACGATGGTATCGGTAGCGAGATCGCCGGCGACCTTGGCAGTAATCTTTCCGGCGAGCAGCGGCGCGATGGTCGGATTGTCCAGGCCGATTTTGCCCGCCGTCACCGTACCGGAGATCGGCCCTGTTCGGCCCTTCAGATCGAAGGCGTCGGAATGGAGCGCAAGCGCGATGCCTTCGGCCTTGGCGAGGTTGGTGGCGACCGACGGCAGTGTCGCGGAGATATTCAGCGTCGATTGCGTGCCCTGCCCCGCGACCTCCACCGACAGCGCCTGCAACTCGAGCTTGATCGGGCTCTCGGTGCTGCCAAGCGCCAGCGGCAGGCTCGGGCCGGTCGAGGCCAGGTCGAGCGAAAAATCGCTGGCGCCGTTCGGATTGATGGTGCCGGCAGCCTTGCCGGAAATCTTGTCTCCTGAAAGCGTCGCGCGGTCGATGGCGACGCCGCCGGCGGAGGAGAAGCTGCCTGCGGCATCGAAGTTGAGCAGCCCGAGCCCCGCCTGGCGGGTCTGGCTGGTCTCGGCGCCGCTGAGCTGCGCATCGAAACGAATGTCAGGGACTGCTGACGGTCCCGTCACTTGCGCCGTTCCACCGAGCGTGCCCGCGGCGTCGAGGCCGGGTGAAAAATCATTGGCCAGGGCGGCCGGCAGCCCGGAAAACTCTGCCGCAAGATCGAGCGTCTGGCCGGCGGTGCCGGACATTGTCACCGATCCGCCGCCGACATCGAGCATCAGTTTCTCGATGCTGGCGGCGCCGTTGGCGATGCTCAGGGTCGACGGCTGCGCGATCGCCGCCCTGATGCCGCGAATGGTCGCATCGCCGGAGGCGATTTCGACGCTTGTCGTGCCGTCGGCGATCCTCACCCTGCCTTCTGCCGTGGCCGGAATTCCGGCGACGGTGGCGCCGCCGGAAAACCCGGTCCAGTCGCCGTCGCGCTTCAAATCGACATCGATGCCGCTGATCACGGTGGCGCCTGATGTGACGCTGTCGGCACGGATTTTACCGGAGATCGCCGGTGCGGCGACATAGTTGGCAATCAGCGCGTTGACGGCGATGGTCTTCGCCGCCAGATCGCCGCGGGAAATAGACCCGCTCGTCATATCGATGACTACCGTCGGCACGCCACCATCATTCGAGAGGCGGATGCTGCCCTGCACGTCGCCGGCCGCCGTCTGCCCGGCAAGCGCGGCCAGCGGGCCGATATCGGGCGCTTCGAGGGTCAGCGTGCCGAGCGGCAGCAAGCTGTCGTCGAGCACGAGATCGCCCGAGACCTTGTTGTCGGCCAGCGACAGGCTAAGCCCGTTGAGGGAACGCGTTCCGTCACGCGTCACCAAAGATGCCCTGAGATCGAGCGGCTGGTCGTCGACGGACCCTGTCAGTGCGACATCGGCAGCGGGATTGACGATGTCGGCCTTGCCCGTCGCTGTCAGCTTGATCGTCTTGACCGTCCGGCCCGACGCGGTCAGGCTGTCGCTGTCGGCCGAGACCGAGAAATCCGGCGCCGAGCGCGCGCCGCTCGCCGTCAACGCGAAATTGACGGCCCCGCCGACCGGTACGCCAACGATCGGCGACAGCACCGAGACGTCGCCGAGCGTGCCCCTGATGTCGGCCTGGATGTCGGTGCCCGTCGCGCTGGCGGTGCCGCTGGCGCTGAGCGAGCCCGAATTGAGTTGCAGCGCATTGGCGGCAAACAAGCCTTGCGGGTCGCGGGTCGCGGTCGCCGAGAATGTCACACGCTCGCCGAGAACCGGGCGGATCTGCGGCGGCAGCGCAGTCGAGACGGCATCGGCATTCATCTTGAGCGTCATCGCCAGATCGGCCAGCGTCACCCTGGATGTCACCGACGCATTGAGCGCATCGCTGCGCAGCGTGCCTTGATCGACGACGATCTCGTCCTTGCTGACCGACCCGGCGAGGTCGGCGGTGACCCTGCCGGTCACCAGCGGCGCCAGCGTCGCCACGTCGGTGTTCAGGCCGCCGGCGATAAGCTTGATGGTGACCGGTCCGCTGCGGTCCTGGATGTCAAAGCCGTCGGAATGGATTTCGGCCACCAGATCGTCCACCCGCGTGCCGCCCGCCACCACCGAGACCAGGGACGCGCCGATGTCGATTATCGGCGCCTTGCCGCCGCCGAACGCGCGAGCCGTGGCGCCGGTGATCGCGACCGTCACCGGCTGCGCCGCGGCGCCGAGGCTGAGCACGATTGGTGGACCCTTGGCGGCGAGTTCCACCGAAAGGTCGCTGGCGCCGTTGGGGTCGATGATGCCCGCGGCGGTGCCATGCACGGCGTCACTGTCGATGCTGGCGCGCTCGACCTCGACGCCGCCCGTCACGATCGCGGTTCCGGCGAGGTCGAAGCTGGTCTTGCCGGCAAACAAGGATTTCAGATTGTCGGGCAAGAAGCGCTGGAAGTCGCCGTCGCCCTTGGCCTCGACATAGTTGCCCTTGTCGGTGAGTTGGTGGCGACCTGTGAGCTGGGTGACGATCTGGCCGTCGACGACGAAGGTACCGATGCCGCTCCAATTGGCGACCGGCCCGGTGCCGGTGACGACGATGTTGACCGGCGGCGTATCCGGCAATTTGAGCAGATTGGCGATGATGCCGCCGGCCGGCTCCGACGCCTTCAGATCGAGGTCCAGCTTGTTATCGGCGGGCGCAAAATGGATGTTGGCGTCGAGCTTGCCTTGCTTGCCGTCGCGGCGGGTGATGTTGAGGCTGGTTGCGAGCGCCAATGGCGCCGCATCGGCCTTGAACGATCCCTTGGCGGCGAGCTCGGCGATACCGCTGCCGACCAGCGCCTGCCCGAGCGCGATTTCCGGCAGGTCGATCTGCTTGATGTCGAGCGACACCGGCAGCGTGGTGGCGCCACCTTGGCTCGGCTGCGTGCCGGCCACCGGCAGCCGCGCCAGCTCGATGCGATCGGCGCTGACGCGGCCGGCGCTGAAGTTTTTCGACAGAAGCGCCAGCGGCGACCAGTCGACGGCCACCTTGCGCGCCACCAGCCAGGCGCCCTGGCGATCCTCCAGCACCACATGGTCGACCGTCAGGGCGCCGGACCAGATGCCGTCGATGCCGCTGACCGTGACCTTCTGGTCATCGGTCGACGCCACGGTCGAGATGATGCCCGCGAGATTGGCGCGGCCGCGCTCGGTCTTGGTCAGCACGACGAGCGCACCGACCACCGCCGCCACCAGGACGAGCAGCGTGTAAAGGGCAATGCGAAGGATGCGCTTGAACATTGTCATCAAAACGCCTGGCCGATACCGGCATAGATGCCGAAATCCGGGTCGTCGGGATCCGGGTTGAGCGGCACCGCCGCATCGATGCGCAACGGTCCGAACGGCGTAATATAGCGCAAGCCGACGCCGGCGCCGACCTTCATGCCGGAAAAATCCGGGAATTGATCGGTCGAGACGGTGCCGGCATCGACGAACGGCACGACGCCGATCGTGTCGGTGATGGCGATGCGCATCTCGAACGAGGTCTCGAAGAAGGACAGCCCGCCGATCGGCTCTCCGTCGGCGTCCTTCGGACCGATGCCCTGATAGGCATAACCGCGCACCGAGCCGCCGCCGCCGGAATAGAAGCGCCGGTCGGCCGGAACATCCTGAAGGCCGGCGCCGATGATCGAGCCGATGGCGACGCGTTCGGCCAGGACGAACTTCGAGGCCGCGTCGAGCGACTGATAGGCCGATCCTTCGCCCCTAAGCTTGACGAAGGCGGCACCGTTCAAAATGTCGTAGCTCGGCTCGGCATAGGCCAGCGCCCTGAATCCGGTCGTCGGGTTGAGCCGGTTGTCGCGGTTGTCGTAGACATAGCGCAGCGGAATGCTGGCGATCAGAAAAGTGTGCTTGCCGAAGGAATCGGTGATCTTCGAATAGTCGAGCGCGACTTCCGCCGAAACCGTCTGCTGCCGGTCGAGGTCATACGACAGGCCGGTGTTGCCCTTGACCGAGAAACGGTCGTAGGCGTCGGGATGCTCCAGCACGGTGTTGGCGCCGGCGAAGAATTTAGACGCTGGCCCGACCACGCCCGGCTTTTCGAACATGATGCCGGCATTGTAGTTGAGCTCGGTCAGTTCGTTGCTGCCGATGCCGCTGATTTCGCCCTCGATGCGCAGTTTTTCGGCACGGCCGAACAGATTGCGGTGACCCCAATAGCCTTCGAGGCCGAGCCCCTCGGTGTTGGAGAAGGTGCCGCCAAGGCCGAAATAGCGCGGCTTGCGCTCGCTCACTTCGACGCCGATCGGGATGTTGCCGTCGGCGTCGAGACCGTCGGCCTCCTTCAGCGTCACGCTGTTGAAGACTTCCAGCCCGAGCAGCCGGTCGCGCGCCTCGTCGACCTCTTCCGGCGAATATTGGCGGCCGCGCTTCAGGCCGGTCATGTATTCGGTGAAATCGCGGTCGACCTTCTCGGTGCCTTCGACCGTGGTGTCGCCGTAGCCGGCAACCGGCCCGGCGGCCACGGTCAGCGCCACGTCGAGCGTCGAGGTGGCGTGATCGGCAACGATCTCGCGGGCGGTCACCTTGGCCAGCGGCCTGCCGTCCTCCTTGAGCGCCCGCACGATCGACGCCTCGGCCTTGAGCACGGCACCGGACCCGGCATCGCCGCCGGCGATCAGGCCGAAATCGGCGCCCGACAGCCCCGCCGCATCGCCCTCCAGCCTGATGTCGCCAAGCGTGAACTTCGGCCCGGCCGCAATGTTGATCACCACCGGAATCGGCTGCGGACCCGAGAATTCGGCGTCGGGCGGCAAATCGTCGAGCGGCTTGCCTTCGATGGTAATGGTGACGACGCCCTCGTAGCGGGCGTCCGCATAAAGGGCGGCGACAAGCTGATCGCGGTCGGCACGCGCCTTGGCCAGCAGGCCGAGCGAACCGGAGACCGGACGTTCTTCGTCGTCCTTCAGCGCCGAGGCGTTTTCGAGTTTTTCGGCGAGATCCTCGTCGGCGTCGGGCGCCTCTATGGTCACCGCATAGCGCAGCGGATCGACGATGTCGGCATCTTCATCCTCCGACGATCCCCACAGCTTGATGCCGAAGATCTCGAAAGCGGCCGCATTTCCGCTCGCGCCAACCAGTGCAGTCGAGCATAGCAAGGCGGAAAGCAAGGCGAGCGAAAACACGCGCCGTGGCGCGGTTCCTCCCGACATCTGCCTTTCATACGCCGACATTACAACTCTACACTAGCGGCCAAAGCTAAAATTGGAATGAAGTTCTGAATTGCTCGTAAACGGGCCACAATCCAATTGCCACAATCCAACTGTCTTAAATGGACAGGGCTTGGAATTCACACCTTCTGCGTCGCCGCAAGAAAGCGTGATCCCTGTCCTGTGGAGGTACTACCGGTCATCGGCCGGAAAGGAAACCGTTGGCAGGCGGGAACCTGCCGCGTCCTTGTGTTGACAAGCTGGACCGAAGCTTGAACATGTCTGGGCGTAACGTGGACGTAACGTAAGCAGTGTCCGGAGGGGTGTCATGGCAATGCGCGCGGCTCGTGGTCTGTCGATTCTTTTTCTTCTCTTTCTCGCCTGGGGCAGTGTCGCGCAAGCGGCCGAAGCGCGCCGGGTGGTGACATCGGACAATTCCGATTATTTCGGCTTCGATCTCAGATCCGACCAGAATGTCAGCCTCGATCAGTGCACGACGACATGTCTCGGCGATCCCGCCTGCCGCGCTTTCACCTACAACCCCAAGGCCAAGTGGTGTTTTCTCAAATCCGACTATAACACGGTGAAGCCCTTCAAGGGCGCCGTCGCCGGCAAGGTCATCAACGTCGAAGGCGACCCCGACATCGGCGCGCCGCCGGCGCTCGCCTTCTTCCCCGCCTGGATGGCCGACCAGGCCCAGCAATACCGCAACAGGCTCACCGGCCCGGCCTACACCAAGCCCACCGAAGGGCTGACGGCGCTGCGGGAGGCGGCAAGGCAAGCGTCGCAGACCGGCGACCACCGCTTGGCCGTTCAAAAATACGAGGCTTTGGTTTCGGTATTGCCCGACGATGGCCAACTCTGGCTTGAACTGGCGCGGGAAACACTTGCCGTGCAGCCGACCGCCAACAGCGCCGAGGCGTCGACCCTGCCGGCGAACGCCACCTCCGCCGGCTTCAACGCCTACAAATTGCTGCGCACCACAAAAACCCGTGCCGAAGCGCTGGCACTGCTTGGCGACGGGCTCGATCGCCGCGACCTCGCTCGGCCGGCGCTGCAGGCCTACGAAGCGAGCCTCGCGCTGGTCAGTTCGCCCTGGGTCACGGCCGCCTATCAGGACCTCAAGGCGCGTAAGGGCTTCCGCGTCGTCGATCACACGGTCGACGCCGACACCAGCGCGCCACGCATCTGCGCGCAGTTTTCCGAAGACCTGGTCAAGACCGGCGTCGACTACGCGCAATTCGTCACCGTCGACAACGCCGCCCCCAAGGGCGTCGAGGCCAAGGACAAGCAGATCTGCGTCGAGGGGCTCGAGCACGGCCAGCATTACGAAGTGACCTTCCGTCCCGGCCTGCCGGCCGCCATCGGCGAGGTGATCTCCACCCCGGTGGTGCTGTCGATCTATGTGCAGGACCGCGCCCCGTCCGCCCGTTTCACCGGCGACAGCTTCGTGCTGCCGGCCGGCGCGCGCCGAGGCATCCCGGTCGTCACCGTCAACATGAGCGCCGCCGAAATGAAGCTTTTTCGCATCGGCGATCGCTCGCTGACCCAGCTTCTGTCCGGCTACCAGTTCCTGCGCCAGCTTGACGGCTACGACATCTCCAACATTTCCGATCAGATGGGCGAGCCGGTTTGGCAGGGCCAACTCGACATCGCCAACGACCTGAACAAGGAAGTCACCACCTCCTTCCCGGTCGACGAAGCGCTGCCGCAGCGCAAGCCCGGCGTCTATGTGCTGACCGCGCAACCGGTCGACGAGAACGACGACGACTATGATTCGCGCGCCACGCAATGGTTCGTCGTCTCCGATATCGGCCTGTCGACCTATACCGGGCAGGACGGGCTGAACGTCTTTGCCCGTTCGCTCGCAACCGCCAAGCCGATATCAGGTGCTGAACTGACGCTGCTGGCCAGGAACAACGAGATCCTCGGCACCGCGACCACGGACGCGGAAGGCCGCGCCGTCTTCAACCCCGGACTGACGCGCGGAGACGGCGGCATGGTGCCGGCCGTGCTGACAGCCAAGCAGGGTGACAGCGACTTCGTCTTCCTCGACATGGGCCGCGCCGGCTTCGATCTTTCCGATCGCGGCGTCACCGGGCGTCCTGCGCCGGGCGCGCTCGACGTCTATGCCTGGACCGAACGCGGCATCTACCGCGCCGGCGAGGACGTCCATGTCGCAGCACTTGCCCGCGACAGCGCCGCCAAGGCGGTCGAGAACCTGCCGCTGACCTTCATCTTCACCCGTCCCGACGGCGTCGAGAACCGCCGCATCATCAGCGACGGCGCATCGGCCGGCGGCCATGCCGTCGACCTGCCGCTCGAACCCAACGCCATGCGCGGCACCTGGACGGTGGCGATCCACACCGACCCCAAGCAGGCGGCGGTCGCCAGCCAGATGTTTTTGGTCGAGGATTTCGTGCCGGATCGCATCGAGTTCGACCTGTCCTCCGACAAGCAGGAGATCGCGCAGGGCGAAACCGCTAACGTTACCGTCGACGGCCGCTTCCTTTATGGCGCGCCGGCCGCCGGGCTGGCGCTCGAAGGCGAACTGACGCTGTCGACCACCCGCGCCTGGGACCGCTTCAAGGGCTATTCCTTCGGCCTCGCCGACGAGCAGTCGGCGGAACCGTCAGTCACCCCGTTCACCGGCCTGCCGGTGGTCGGCGACGACGGCAAGGCGACCTTCCCGGTTTCCGTCGACCAGTTGCCCTCGACCACCAGGCTGGTCGACGCCAAGGTTACGGTCAGGATGCGCGAGACCGGCGGCCGCGCCGTCGAACGCTCGCTCAACATCGCCATCCGGCCGCAGGGCCAGATGATCGGCATCCGCCCCGATTTCGACGGCGACGAGGTGCCGCAAGGCGGCACGGCGAAGTTCGGCTTGATTGCCGTCGACCCCGACGGCAAGCGCGAGGCGCTCCAGGGCGCGCAATGGTCGCTGGTCAAGGTCGAACGCAATTACCAATGGTACCGCTCCAGCAATTCCTGGAATTATGAGCCGGTGACCTTCACCAAGTCGGTGGCCAGCGGCCAGGTCGACATGGCCGCCGACGGCGAGGCCACCGTCTCGCTGCCGGTCGACTGGGGCCGCTACCGGCTCGAGATCGAGACGTCTGACCCGGAGGGCCCGGCGACCAGCTACGAGTTCGACGCCGGCTGGTATGTCAGCTCCACCACCACCGAAACGCCCGACGGCCTCGAAATCGCCCTCGACAAGGACAGCTATGCGGCCGGCGAAGTGGCCAAGCTTAAACTGTCGCCGCATTTTGCCGGCGAGCTGCTCGTCACCATCGGCGCCGACAAGCTCTTGAAGACCGTCACCGCCAGCGTGCCGGCCGGCGGCAGCACCATCGACATCCCCGTCGGCGACGACTGGGGCGCCGGCGCCTATGTCACGGCAACGCTGTTCAGGCCGGGTGATGCGCAGGAAACCCGCATGCCGGCGCGCGCCATCGGCGTCAAATGGCTGAAGGTCGATCCGGGCTCGAAAAAACTCGCCGTCAGCCTGACGCCGCCGGACAAGACCATGCCGCGCCAGCAGCTGTCGATCCCGGTTTCGGTGGCCGGCGTGCAGCCGGGCGCCAACGCCTATGTCATGGTCGCGGCCGTCGATGTCGGCATCCTCAACCTGACCAACTACAAGGTGCCGGATCCGGAGACCTGGTTCTTCGGCCAGCGCATGCTCGGCCTTGAAGTACGCGACCTCTACGGCCGCCTGATCGACGGCTCGCTGGGCACGACCGGCAAGCTGCGCAGTGGCGGCGACGGCGCCAACATCCAGTCGCAAGGCAGCCCGCCGACCGAAAAGCTGGTCGCCTTCTTCTCCGGTCCGGTCCAGCTCGACGCCGACGGCAAGGCGCGGGTCGACTTCGACATCCCGCAGTTCAACGGCACCGTGCGCGTCATGGCCGTCGCCTGGACCGAGGACGGGGTCGGCCACGCCCAGTCCGACGTGATCGTGCGCGATCCGGTGGTGATCACCGCCGGCCTGCCGCGCTTCCTGGCGCCCGGCGATTCGGCCGTCATGCGGCTCGATGTCACCGACGCCGACGGTCCGGAGGGCGACTATGCGCTGTCTATAAGCACGTCAGGCGATCTTTCGACCGGCGATGCCGCCCTGCCCGAAAAGCTGACGCTGGCCAAGGGCAAGCGGCAGACGCTGACCGTGCCGCTGATCGCCGAGGCGCCGGGCAACGCCTCGATCACCATCAAGCTCGCCCATGCCGACGGCACCGCTGTCGAGCAGACGCTCTATGTTCCGGTGCGCCCGGCGCAATTGCCGGTGACCACCCGTATGGTGGTCGACCTCAAGGGCAAAGGCGGCTCGCTGCGCGTCGACAAGGAGCTCTTGGCGGCAAGCCTGCTCGACGGTGCTTCGGTCAGTGTCGGCGTTTCACAGGCGGCGGCCTTCGACGTCCCCTCGCTCCTGATGACGCTCGACCGCTACCCCTATGGCTGCGCCGAGCAGACCACCAGCCGGGCCATGCCGCTGCTCTATGTCAACGAGATGGCGTCGGGCGCCGGCATGGCCAGCGACGCCGATCTGCACGGCCGCATCCAGGACGCCATCTACAAGGTGCTGAGCTACCAGGCCTCGGCCGGCAGCTTCGGCCTGTGGGCTCCGGGCTCCGGCGATTTGTGGCTCGACGCCTATGTCACCGACTTCCTGACCCGGGCGCGCGAGCAGAAATACGACGTGCCGGCGGTGGCGATGAACCAGGCGCTGAGCAATCTGCAAAACGCGATCGGCTACGACCAGGACGTCAAGGATCGCGGCAGCGAGATCGCCTATGCGCTCTACGTGCTGGCCCGCAACAAGAAGGCCTCGATCGGCGATCTGCGCTACTATGCCGACACCCAGCTCGAAGCCTTTACCAGCCCGATGGCCGTCGCCCAATTGGCGGCGGGCCTGGCGCTCTATGGCGACACGCAGCGCTCGGAAGCCACCTTCCAGGCCGCCCTGCAACTGGCCAATTCGAGCTCGGCATACGACTACTACAGGTCCGATTATGGCTCGCCACTGCGTGACGGCGCGGCGATGCTGGCGCTTGCTGCCGAATCCAAGCCGGTGCCGGCGATCGTGCCGGCGCTGATCAAGCGGGTGACGCAGGAACGCGCCGCCGTCAGATGGACCAGCACGCAGGACGAGTCCTGGATGCTACTGGCGGCGCGTGCCCTGAAGGCCGGCAATGATGCGATCGCGCTGACCATCAATGGCGCGCCGCATGCCGGCGCCTATTCGGACCAGATCACCGGCAGCGACATTGCCGACAGTCCGCTGACCGTCGCCAACACCGGCAGCAACCCGTTGCAGGCGGTCGTCACCACGGTGGCCTCGCCGATCCAGCCGCTGCCGGCCAGCGGCGACGGCTTCACCATCGGCCGCACCTACTACAAGCTCGACGGCACCGAAGCCAATGTCACGCAGGCGACCCAGAACGAACGCTATGTCGTCGTGCTCAATATCTATGAGCAGAACAAATGGCCGTCGCGGCTGGTGATCACCGATCTGCTGCCGGCCGGCTTCGAGATCGACAATCCGGGCCTGGTTTCCAGCGCCCAATTGTCGAATTTCTCCTGGCTGGCCCAGACCGACGCCGCCCATCTCGAATTCCGCGACGACCGTTTCGTCGCCGCTTTCAATCCGAACGACGGCGAAGGCGACCGCAACATCACGCTCGCCTATGTCGTGCGTGCGGTGACGCCGGGCACCTATGCCCATCCGGCGGCAACCGTCGAGGACATGTACCGGCCGCAATATTCGGCCCGCACCGCGACCGGCATGATGGAGGTCAAGGCGCCGTAAGGCAAAGATGGCGAACCATGGCGATGGCGATGCCCCTCATTGCCCTGCCGGGCATTTCTCCCCGTATAGTGACGGGGAGAAAGAGGCCTGCGCCGGAATTTTCGCCAAACTCGAACGCTGCAGAAAAGCCCCTGTGGGCCGTGACAGCCCCCTTCTCCCCGTCACTATACGGGGAGAGGGTGCCGGCAAGCGGATGAGGGACAGCGCCGTGCTCTCCAAAAAATTCCTGCGCCGTTCAGCCATCGCCGCCGCCTCCCTCTCGGGCTTCGCAGCAATCGCCGCCGCCACCCTTTGGCAGCTCGACCGCGCCTTTCCGCCGCCGCTGCCGGCGGCGCTGACGGTATCGACCGAAGTACAGGACCGCGACGGCCAGCTGTTGCGGACCTTTGCCACGCCGGACGGCTATTGGCGGCTCGCCACCCGCCTCGATCAGGTCGACAGACAGTTCGTCGACATGCTGGTGACTTACGAGGACAAGCGCTTCTGGGATCATGAAGGCGTCGACGTGCTGGCGCTGGCCCGCGCCGTCGGCCAGTTCGTGACCAATGGCCGAATCGTCTCCGGCGGCTCGACGCTGTCGATGCAGCTCGCCCGGCTGACCGAACCGCGCGACAGCCGCAGCCTCGGCTCCAAGCTCAAGCAGCTGCTGCGCGCCCTGCAGATCGAGCGGCGGCTCAGCAAGCGCGAAATCCTCGAACGCTATCTGACGTTGGCGCCCTATGGCGGCAATCTCGAAGGCGTGCGCGCCGCCTCGCTGGCCTATTTCGGCAAGGAGCCGAAGCGGCTGGACGTCTCGGAGGCGGCGCTGCTCGTCGCGCTGCCGCAACTGCCGGAAAAGCGCCGGCCCGACCGCAACCTGGCAATCGCCCAAGCCGCCCGCGACCGGGTGCTGACGCGCATGGTCGCATCAGGCCTGCTCGGCGAGCGCGAGGCCGCACGTGCCGCGCTTGACGATGTTCCTGCCAGTCGCCGCCCGCTGCCGGCACTCGCCGCCCATGCCGCTTATACAGTGCTGCCCCGGGCCGTCCCCGGCCAGAAGCTGCGGCTGACGATCCGCAAGAGTGTCCAGGAAGGGCTGGAACAGGTGGCCAGGGATGCCGCCGCCAGGCTCGGCCCTCGCCTGTCCGTCGCCATGGTGCTGGCCGACGCCCGCACCGGCGACATCCTCGGCGAAGTCGGCTCCGCCGACTATTTCGACGCCAGCCGCTCCGGCTGGATCGACATGACCAGGATCGTCCGCTCGCCCGGTTCGACGCTGAAACCGTTCATCTACGGGCTCGCCTTCGAGCAGGGATTGGTGGCGCAGGAAACGCTGATCGACGACAGGCCGACGGATTTCTCCGGCTATCGGCCGAAGAATTTCGACATGGGCTATCAGGGCGACGTCAGCATCAGGCAGGCGCTGCAGCTGTCGCTCAACGTGCCGGCGATCAGTGTTCTCGACGCGGTCGGGCCGGCGCGGCTGCTCGCGCGCTTCCGGAAGGCCGGCGTCACGCCGATCCTGCCCGTCAACAAGGCGCCGGGTCTCGCCATCGGCCTTGGCGGCGTCGGCGTGACGCTGCGCGACCTCGTCCAGCTCTATGCCGGGCTCGCCAATGGCGGCAAGGCACACACGCTGCATGACGGCACCGAGCCGGCGAATGCCGAGCGCTCGACCGCTACCATCCTCGACGATCAGGCGAACTGGCAGATCACCGACATATTGTCGGGCGTCAAGCCGCCCGAGGGCGCCGCCCAGCGCGGCATCGCCTACAAGACCGGCACCTCCTACGGCTACCGCGATGCCTGGTCGGTCGGCTTCGACGGGCGCTATGTGCTGGGCGTCTGGGTCGGCCGCCCCGACGCCGGCGCGGTGCCCGGCCTGTCCGGCTATGTCTCGGCCGCACCGATCCTGTTCGAGGGCTTTGTCCGCTCGGGCCTGGCTGCCGTGCCGCTGCCAGGCCAGCTGGCCGGCGTCACCAGACCCAGGCGCGACGATCTGCCGGTGACATTGGCGCGCTTCGGCTCTGGGATCGACGGCCTGGTCCAGGCGACGCCGACCGAGCCCGCGCCGACGATCATCTTTCCGCCCGACGGCGCCCACGTCGATCTCGGCGCCACCGCCGCCGACGCCACGCCACTGGTGCTGAAGCTGCAAGGCGGCCGCGCCCCGTTCCGCTGGCTGGCCAACGGCAAGCCGCTGGTCGGCATCGACCGGCGGCGTACTGCGACCTGGCAGCCGGACGGCGCCGGCTATTCGACCCTGACCGTGATCGACGCGGCCGGGCGCGCGGCCAGCGTGAAAGTGTTCGTTGAATAGAATGCGCCAAGCGATTCAGGGAATTGGCTTTCCATTAGGTCGGCGAGTAAGCAGGACACGCTCGACTCCTCAGGCCATTGCCGAGGCGCGACCTGTCACTAGATAGATTGCTTCATGTGCCCGGATTCGGCACTGCAGCGTTGCGTGGAAAGAATTTCTTCGTGATGCCGAAAGCCGGCGAAAAATTGCTTCATAAAGCCGAAAAAAGCAACACTGATTGCATCTAATTTCTACCAATTCAGTAGATTGAGGTGATCTCAACGGAGGCGGAAATGACCAATCCTCATTTCAGGAGACTGCTCGGCGCACTGGTCGCCACATCTGTCCAGTTCGGCACGCTCGGTTTCGCGTTTGCCGATACCACCATCCTCAACGTGTCGTATGACCCGACGCGTGAGCTTTACAAGCAATTCGACGAGGCCTTCGCCGCCCACTGGCAGGCCGAGACCGGCGAGACGGTAACCGTCCAGCAATCGCATGGCGGGTCGGGCGCACAGGCCCGCGCCGTGATCGACGGCCTCGACGCCGACGTGGTGACGCTGGCGCTCGAAGGCGACATCAACGCCATCGTCGAGAAATCGAAGACGATCAATCCCGACTGGCGGACCAAGTTCGAGAACAATTCGGCGCCCTACACCTCGACCATCATCTTCCTCGTCCGCAAGGGCAATCCGAAAGGCATCAAGGACTGGGGCGATCTGGTCAAGGACGACATCCAGGTGATCACGCCCAACCCCAAGACTTCGGGCGGCGCACGCTGGAACTATCTCGCCGCCTGGGCCTATGCCAGCGCCAAGGATGGCGGTGACGAGGCCAAGACCAAGGAATTCGTCGGCAATCTCTACGCGCATGTTCCGGTGCTCGACACCGGCGCGCGCGGCGCAACTGTGACCTTCGCGCAAAAGGGGCTCGGCGACGTGCTGCTGGCCTGGGAAAACGAGGCCTATCTGGCGCTCGACGAATTCGGCGCCGACAATTTCGATATCGTCTATCCGCCGACCTCGATCCTGGCCGAGCCGCCGGTCGCCGTGGTCGACGCCAATGTCGATGCCAAGGGCACGCGAAAAGTCGCCGAAGCCTATCTGAGCTACCTCTACTCCAAGGAAGGCCAGACGCTGATCGCCAAGCACCACTATCGTCCGTCGAAACCAGAACTGGTGCCGGCCGAGGACCTCGCGAAACTGCCTGAGATCAAGCTGATCACCATCGACGATCCGCTTTTTGGCGGTTGGAAGAAAGCACAGCCTTACCATTTCGGCGACGGTGGTATATTCGACCAGATCTACAAGCCGGCCCAGTAGACCCAGTTAGCTAGACTCTAGATCAGGACGACATGACCACAGCACCCGCCAAGGCGGGGTGGCGGTTCAGACAGCCGAGCGTCATTCCGGGTTTCGGATTGACGCTCGGCTTCTCGCTTGCCTACCTCACGCTCATCATCCTCATTCCCCTGTCAGGGCTGATCTGGCGATCGGCCGCGCTTGGCTGGGCCGATTTTTGGGCGATAGCCACCGACCGCCGCACCATCAATGCGCTTGAAATCAGTTTTGGCACCGCCTTCATTGCCGCCATGGTCAATGTCGTCTTCGGCACGATCGTCGCCTGGGTGCTGGTGCGCTACAGCTTTCCGGGCCGCCGCATCGTCGATGCCATGGTCGACCTGCCCTTCGCATTGCCGACGGCGGTGGCCGGCATAGCGCTGACCACGCTCTACGCGCCGAACGGCTGGCTCGGCAGCCTGCTGGCGCCGCTCGGCATCAAGGTCGCCTATACGCCGCTCGGCATCGTCATAGCGCTGATCTTCATCGGCCTGCCCTTTGTCGTGCGCACCGTCCAGCCGATCATGGAGGAGATCGACAAGGAGGTCGAGGAAGTGGCCGCCACGCTCGGCGCCACTCGCTTCCAGACCATCGCCCGGGTCCTGCTTCCGGGCCTGGCGCCGGCCATCGTCACCGGTTTCGCGCTGGCTTTCGCGCGCGGCGTCGGCGAGTACGGCTCCGTCATCTTCATCGCCGGCAACCTGCCCTACAAATCCGAGATCGCGCCGCTTCTGATCGTCATCCGGCTGGAGGAATACAATTATGCGGCGGCGACCGCGATCGCGGCGATCATGCTCGCTTTGTCGTTCGTGATGCTGCTGGTCATCAATCTGGTGCAGACGTGGAGCCGCAAGCGCTATGGCTGATCCGGAGATAAAATCCTACGCACCGCACCACGAAAGCCAATCGGCGGCAGTGACCGAAAGCCGCCCGGCGAAAGCCGTGCTGATGATCGTGACCTTTGCCTTCCTCGGCATTTTCCTGCTGTTGCCGCTGATCGTCGTCTTCAATGAAGCCTTCGCAAAGGGCATCGGTGCCTATACCGAGGCGCTGACCAATCCCGACACGCGTTCGGCGATCCACCTGACGCTGCTGGTGGCGGCGATCTCGGTGCCGCTCAACATCGTCTTTGGAGTCTCCGCCGCCTGGGCGATCGCCAAGTTCGAGTTCAAGGGCAAGGCCTTCCTGACCACGCTCATCGACCTGCCGTTTTCGGTTTCGCCGGTCATTTCCGGCCTGGTCTATGTGCTGTTGTTCGGCGCGCAAGGCCTGTTCGGCGCCTGGCTGAAGGCGCATGGCATCGTCATCCTGTTTGCCGTGCCGGGCATCGTGCTGGCCACCATCTTCGTCACCTTCCCGTTCGTCGCCCGCGAACTGATCCCCTTGATGCAGGAGCAGGGCAACGGCGACGAGGAGGCGGCGCTGTCGCTCGGCGCCAATGGCTGGCAGGCGTTCTGGTACGTGACGCTGCCCAACGTCAAATGGGGGCTGCTCTACGGCGTCTTGTTGTGCAATGCCCGCGCCATGGGCGAATTCGGCGCGGTCTCCGTCGTGTCGGGCCACATACGCGGACTGACCAACACCATGCCGCTGCATGTCGAAATCCTCTATAACGAATACAATGCCGCAGCCGCCTTCGCCGTCGCTTCACTGCTTGCGGGCCTGGCGCTGGTCACGCTGGTCTTGAAAACACTTCTCGAGATGCGCTACGGCGCCGAGCTCGCCGCGACGCGCGGACACTAGTGCATGTCGCCCAAAAGTGTGTAGCGGTTTTGGGGATGACGACATGCATGAAACAAAGATTTTGAAAAAAGGGACGGTTGATGGAAGTTCGCGTTGCCAACGTGCGCAAGGAGTTTGAGCGGTTTCCGGCGCTCCACGACGTTTCGCTCGACATCAAGTCCGGCGAACTGATCGCGCTGCTCGGGCCGTCCGGCTCCGGCAAGACGACGCTGCTCAGGCTGATCGCCGGGCTGGAGCGGCCGACGAAAGGCAAGATCTTCTTTGGCGAGGAGGATGCGTCGCAAAAGTCGATCCAGCAGCGCAATGTCGGCTTCGTTTTCCAGCATTATGCGCTGTTTCGCCATATGACGGTCGCCGACAATATCGGCTTCGGCCTAAAAGTTCGGCACGGGCCGTCACGGCCGTCGGCGCAGGAAATCCGCCGCCGTGCCTCAGAGCTTCTCGACCTCGTCCAGCTTTCCGGCTTGGAAAAGCGCTATCCGGCTCAGCTTTCGGGCGGCCAGCGCCAGCGCGTGGCGCTGGCCCGCGCGATGGCGATCGAACCGGCCGTGCTTTTGCTGGACGAGCCGTTCGGCGCGCTCGACGCCCAGGTCCGCCGCGAATTGCGCCGCTGGCTGCGCGACATCCATGACGCCACCGGCCACACCACGGTCTTTGTCACCCATGACCAGGAAGAAGCGCTCGAGCTTGCCGACCGCGTCGTGGTGATGAGCCAGGGCAGCATCGAGCAGGTCGGCACCGCCGACGAAATCTACGACACGCCGAATTCGCCCTTTGTCTACGGCTTCATAGGTGAATCGAGCGTGCTTCCGGTCAAGGTCGAGGACGGCCAGGTCTGGATCGCCGATCGCCCGATCGGGCTGTCGGCGCCGCAGGCGCCGCGGGGCGAAGCAACGCTGTTCTTCCGCCCGCACGATGTCGACCTGGTCGACGAATGCAATGGCTGCATCGCCGGCACGGTCGCCGCCAGCCGCCGCGTCGCCGGCACCAGACGGGTGGAGCTCGAAATCGGCGGCGAGCGCCAGCGGGTCGAGATCGAGCTGCCGGTCGACCATCCGGCGGCGCAGAAGAGCCGGGTAGCGTTCAGGCCGCGGCGCTGGAAGCTTTTTCCGGCTGCTTGATCCCCTTCCGGCGCTACTCAGCCAGTTCTCGACCTTCAGGCCCTTGATCCGGTTGAACTCTCCCATGTTGGCGGTTACCAGGGTGGTGTCCAGCGCGTAGGCATGGGCAGCAATAAAAAGGTCGTTTTGGCCAATAGTGGCTCTGCCCGCCGGGTCTCGGATCATGTCGCTGACAAGTTGGTGTCCAGCATGAGCCGCATTAAAAAATTCTTTCGGATTTGACAGGCATGTCGTCGGTTCCGGGGAAGTCGTCCTCGGGACCGAGCGGTGGCTCTTGCGCCCATTGCGCGAGCCGCGCCGAGAGGCCAGTGTCGCGATGCAATCGTCTTGCCAACGCATGGGGACCGCTGCCCAGGTGCTTCGCAAGACCCCGGGTGAAAGAAAATCCTAGCAACGGCCTGGAATGGGAACATTTTTCTCGTGAGGGCGTGGTGAAGCCGCTCTGCGTGTCTCGTCGCCCACCATGCCTTGCCGCTATGGTTCGGGAATAAGCGCACTGCATCGGAGCCCTGTTTTCATGAAGCGATTTTTGCTTGGCGTCGCCACATTGGCCGGCCTGTTCCTCGCATCCTCCCAAGCCTGGTCGGCCGACAAATTGCTGAACGCGTCCTATGATGTCGGCCGCGAACTGTTTGCGCAGATCAACAAGGCCTTCGTCGCAGAGCACCCCGGCGTGACCGTCGACCAGTCGCACGCCGGGACGTCGGCGCAGGCGCGTGCCATCGCCGAAGGCCTCGGCGCCGATGTCGTTACCTTCAACCAGGTCCTCGACATCGACTTCCTGGTC
Source organism: Mesorhizobium sp. WSM4844 (assembly GCF_055811775.1). Taxonomy (NCBI): domain Bacteria; kingdom Pseudomonadati; phylum Pseudomonadota; class Alphaproteobacteria; order Hyphomicrobiales; family Phyllobacteriaceae; genus Mesorhizobium; species Mesorhizobium sp. WSM4844. The sequence goes on from NZ_JBVVQB010000049.1 coordinate 39,860, forward strand.
TCGAAGGGGCTTATCTCCGCCGACTGGCAGAAGGACTTCCCCGACAACGCCTCGCCTTTCTATTCGCTGCCGTCCTTTTTGGTGCGCGCCGGCAACCCGAAGAACATCAAGGATTGGAACGATCTCGTGCGCGACGACGTCCAGGTGATCTTCCCCAACCCGAAAACGTCGGGCAATGCGCGCTACACCTATCTCGCGGCCACCGCCTACGCCAAGGAGGCCTTCAAGGGCGACGACGCCAAGGTCAAGGAATTCGTCACCAAGCTGTTCAACAACGTGCCGATCTTCGACTCTGGCGGGCGCGCCGCCACCACCACCTTCGTGCAGCGTGAGATCGGCGACGTGCTGATCACCTTCGAGTCGGAAACGCGCGGCGTCCGCAGGGAGTATGGCGACGACAAGTTCGAGCAGGTGACGCCCTCGGTCAGCCTGCTGGCGGAGTTTCCGGTGGCGATCGTCGACACGGTCGCCGACGAGCATGGCACGCGTGACCTCGCCAAGACCTATCTCGACTTCCTCTACACGCCGCAGGGCCAGGACATCGCCGCCCGCAACGGCCTGCGGGCTCGCGACGCGGCGGTCGCCACCAAATACAAGGCCGAGTTTCCCGACGTCCGGCTGCTGACGGTCGAAGATGTCTTCGGCGGCTGGGCCAAGATCCAGGCCGAGCATTTCGCCGCCGGCGGACTGCTCGACCAGACCTATGGCAGCCGCTGAGCCAAGCGATCTTCGAAATCGATAGAAAGCCGGCTTTTGCCGGCTTTCTTCGTTTTTCGCGCTCCGGACAGGTGATTTCCCGCACGTTCCTAGCGCGCCGTCCAAAACGTCACGAAGAATCAACGTGTTTGTGCCTACTGTGCCCGCGGACGGCTTGTTTCGCGAAACTGCATCGCGCGACAAAACGTCATGATTTGCACACAAACAACCGCCAGATGCGGGCGGTTGGGGTTTTCATGAACTGAATCGGGCATGCTTACCAAAAAAGGCAAATACGGCCTCAAGGCCCTCGTACACCTGTCAGGCTTGCCGGTCGGCCAGCTGGCGTTCGTCAACGACATTGCCGTCGCCAACAACATCCCGAAGAAATTCCTCGATGCCATTCTGGGCGAATTGCGCAATGCCGGGTTCGTCCAGAGCCGCAAGGGCAAGGAAGGCGGCTATCGCCTCGCCCGCCCGGCCTCCGAGATCAAGATCGGCCATGTCGTGCGTGTCCTCGACGGGCCGCTGGCGCCGATCCCTTGCGCCAGCCGCACCCAATATCAGCGCTGCGATGATTGCGACGAGGCGACATGCCAGGTCCGGAACATGATGCTGGAGGTGCGCCATGCGATCGCCGAGGTGCTGGACAATCGCAGCCTCGCCGCCATGCGCGACGCCGACAATGACGATTTTCCAGTCGAACTGACGTCACAGATCTGATCTGGCGTCTTGAAGCGGAATCGGCGCCAGCGAACCCTCATGAATTCGACTCGAACAGGCTTGTGACGTCGGCGACGATATCGGCGATCGCACGCGTCGCATCGAGCGTCAATGCATTCTCGTCGGCTGCCGGCGGTTCGAGCGTGGCGAACTGGCTGTCGACCAGGCTTGCCGGCATGAAATGGCCCTGGCGAGAGCCGACACGCTGCTTTGCGGTCGCCGGATCGATTTCCAGGTAGAGGAACAAAATGTCCTGGCAAAAGCCGCGCAAACGCTCGCGGTAACTGCGCTTGAGCGCCGAGCAGGCGGCGACGACGCTCTGCCCATCGCCGACCGGTCCGGCAATGCGCAGGCCGATCGCGTCGAGCCAGCCTTCGCGCAATGCGTCGGTCAGCGGCTCGCCGCTTGCCATGCGTGCGACGTTTTCCGGTGGATGCAGCCTGTCGCCCTCGACGAAGACAGCGCCCAATGCCGCCGCCAGCGCTTCGCCGACCGCCGACTTGCCACAGCCGGCGACGCCCATCACCACGACGGCCGGTGCGGGCCGAATGCGTTTCCTCTGCATTTGTGCTGTCTTTTCGTCCACGATGCGGGTCAGCGGCTGGCCGGCGCGCGGCCGTAAAGCAGGAGCATGGCGACGATGACGACGCCATAGATGATCTGCCGCCCCGCCTCCGGCATCTGCATGACGGAAAGAATGGATTGCAAAAGCGTGATCAGGATGACTCCCGCGACCGTGCCGAGATAGGAGCCGCGGCCGCCGAGGATCGAGGTGCCGCCAAGCACCACCGCAGCGATCGACGGCAGGAGATAGGCGTCGCCCATCGACTGCGCCGCCTTGGAGGCATAGCCGGCCAGAAGGACGCCGCCGAAGGCGGAGAGCCCGCCGGATACGGCGAAGGCGATCAGCACCACGCGCCGCGTGTCGATGCCGGAGAGGTAGGCGGCGCGCTCGCGGTTGCCGATGCCGTAGACCGTGCGGCCGAAGCCGGTGCGGGTCAGCACGAAAACCATCGCAGCACCGATCAGCGCCCAGATGACGACGGCATTGGGCACGCCCGGAATGGCAAAGCCGGTCGCCAGATAGCGCATCGCCCGGGTCGCCGAATCCTGTGGCGAGAAGCCGCCGGTATAGACCACCATCAGCCCTTGCGCGACGGCATTGGTGGCGAGCGTGATGATCATCGAGGGAATGCGCAGATAAGCGACGCCGATGCCGTTGACGATGCCGATCGCGACGCCGCAGAAAATGCCGAACGGGATCGCCAGCGCCACGCCGAGCGGGCCGTAGGCGGCGGCCGCACAGGCCATCATCGCGCCCGTCGCCACCGACCACGGCACCGACAGGTCGATCTGCCCAAGCAGGATGACCAGCATCATGCCGGTGGCGATGACGCCGAGAAACGACGCCACCTTGAGCTGCTGCAGCAGATATTCCGGCGACAGGAAGCTGCGCGAATAAAGGCTGCCGACAAACAGCAGCAGCACGATGCAGGCAAAGGCGGTCAGCACCGCAGGGTCGGCGCGGCGGATGAATTTCGGCATGCGGCCGGCGATGCCGGCGATGGTCGTTTCGCTCACAGGAACCACTCCAGCCGGTTGCGGACCCTGAACAGGGCGAAGGCGCCGAGGCTGACGGCGATCAGCAGGATGACGCCCTGGAACAGCGGCTGCCAGAGCGGATCGAAATCGAAGACGAAGAGCAGGTCGCCGATGGTGCGGAAGGCGAGCGCGCCGAAAATCGCGCCGATGGCGCTGCCCTTGCCGCCGAACAATGAGACGCCGCCGAGCACCACGGCGGCGATCGAGAACAGCGTATAGGCATTGCCGCTGGCATAGGCCGCCTCGCCCGTATAGGTGAAGAAGGTCAGGAACAGCCCGCCGATCGCGGCGAGCAGGCCGGCCAGCGCATAGGCGGCGAATTTTCCCCGGCGGATCGGCACGCCGGACATGTAGGCTGCCATCTCCGAAGATCCTGCGGCATAGGCCGCGCGCCCAAGCACCGAGCGGCTGAACGGCACCCAGACGACGAGCACGATGGCCAGCAGCGCCACCAGGCTCGCCGGCACCACGCCGAACAGCCGCCCGGTCAGCGCGTCGGCAAGATCCTCATTGACCGAACCGCCCGGGAACGGTCGCAGCAGCAGCGCGATGCCGAAATAGACCGCGCCGGTGGCGATGGTGGTGACGATCGGCTGCAGCCGTCCGTAGATGACGATGGCGCCGTTGATCGCCCCGCACAGCAGTCCGGTGCCGAGCACCGCGACGACACCGAAGGCGGTCTCGATGCCGGTGCCGATGACCAGCCATGAGGCCAGGCAATTGGTCAGCAGAAAGATCATGCCGACGGAAAGGTCGATGCCGGCGGTGATCACCACCAGCGTCTGCGCCATGGCGACGAAGGCAAGCAGCACGCCCTTGTTGGAAGCCGTCTGCACGACATTGGCGGTAAAGCCGGCCGGATGGTTCGAGGTGTAGATCGTGAACATCACGATGAAGATGCCGAACGCCAGCAGCGTTCCGCGTTGTTCGGCAAGCCAGTAGCGCCAATCCTTCACGCGTCTGCTCCTCGGGCTGGCGTCTTCGCCATGCCTCTGACGGGCATCTCTTCGCCATGGATGTTGAGCGCGCTGGCGATCAGCGCCCGCTCGGTGATCTCGGCGCCGACCAGCTCGCGCTTGACCGCTCCGTCATAGAGCACCAGCACCCGGTCGCAGCAGCCGATCAGCTCGTCATAGTCGGTCGAGTAAAACAGGATCGCCGCGCCCTGGTCGGCGAGCTTGCGCATCAGCTGATACAGTTCCTGCTTGGTGCCGACGTCGATGCCGCGCGTCGGGTCGTTGAGCAGGATGATGCGCGGCTGCCGCATCAGCCATTTGGCGATGACCACCTTCTGCTGGTTGCCGCCGGACAGCGCGCCAACCGGGATGTCGAGGCCGGCCGTCTTGATCGCCAGCAGGGCGACCATGTCGTCGATCAGCCGCTGCTCGGCGGCACGGTCGATGATGCCGGCCCTGGACAACCGGTCGAGTGCGGCGAAGGAGAGATTTTCGCGCACCGTCATCGGCAGCATCAGGCCTTCGGTCTTGCGGTCCTCCGGGATCAGCGCCATGCCGATCCGGTCACCGCGGGCCTTGGCCGGGCTGGCGATCGCCACCGGCTTGCCGTCGATCAGTATCTGGCCGCTGAGGCCGCGCAGCACGCCGAAGAAGGCGAGCAGCAATTCGCGCTGGCCCTGGCCGTCGAGGCCGCCGAGGCCGACGACCTCGCCTGCCCCGACCGTAAGCGAGATATTGTCCAGCCGGTCGGTCCACGACAGTTCTCGCGCCTCAAGCACCGGAGCGGTTATAGGCGGGGCGCGCACCGGCTTCGGTGGAAAAATATGGCTGTATTCGCGGCCGATCATCAGCTCGACGACTTCATTGTCGCTCTTCGAGCCCGCAGCATAGCTGGCGACGTTGCGGCCGTTGCGGTACACCGTGCACTGGTCGGCCAGTTCGGCGATCTCGTTCATCCGATGCGAGATGTAGAGCAGCGCCAACCCTTCCGAGCGCAGCCGCTTCAAGACGCCAAAAATCTTGGCGACGTCGGCCGCGGTCAGCGCCGAGGTCGCCTCGTCGAGGATCAGGATGCGCGGCTTCCTGGCAAGTGCTTTGGCGATCTCGACCATCTGCCGTCTTGAAAGCGGAAGGTCCTTGACCAGCGCCAGCGGGTGGATGTCGGCGGCGCCTGCACGCGCCAGGGCTTCCTCCGCGATGCGTCGCTGCGCCTTGCGGTCGATCATTCCGAACCGTTTCGGCGGATCGGAAATGACGATGTTGTCGGCGACGCTGAGTTCGGGGACGAGCGACAATTCCTGGAAGATGCAGACGATGCCGGCCTGGTTGGCCGCGGCCGGCGACGCGAAGCTCACCTCGCTTCCGTCCAGCATCATGCGGCCTTCGTCAGGCGCGACGACGCCGGCCATGACCTTGATCAGCGTCGATTTGCCGGCGCCGTTTTCGCCGAGGATGGCGTGGATGCTGCCTGGCGTGACCGAAAGCTCGGCCTTTTCCAGCGCCCGCACACCGCCATAGCGCTTGGATATGCCCTCCATGCGGAAGAGCGGAACCGCACCGTCCATCGGCCCCTCCCAAGGCGCTTGTTCTTCGGGACTGGCGCCGCGGAATACCCGCGGCGCCGAGCGATCAGCCTACTGGTTCTCCTTGCTCTGGCCCATGATTTCCTGCGCAGTGAAATTGATGCCGCAGGTCGGGAAGGAATTGCCGACGAAGAAATTGTCGGACTGGTCGGGGAAATAGTCCTCGCCCTCCTTGAAGTTCGGATCCTCGACGATCGCCAGCGGCAGCTTCACCGCCTGCGGGACGACCTGGCCTTCGAGCGCGGCGATCGCCGTCTTGATGGCGACCGCCACCTGGGCGGGTCCGGTTCCGGCCGACGAGCATTTCAGCCCTTCTGAGGCAAACTTGGCGCAGAATTTGCGAAAGCCATTCTCCGTTTCGCCGCCGAACGGCACGAACGGATGCTTGGCGTCGATCATCGCCTGGACGATGCCGGTGTCGCCGCCCTGCCCGGTGACGCCGTCGAAGGGACCGTTGGTGGCGATCGCGTCGGCCGTAGCCTTTTGCGCGACGCCATCGTCCCATTTGCCGACGACTTCGGTGACCTCCCACTTCTTGCCCGAAGCGTCGAGGGCCTCATGGATGCCGTTGTGGCGGTCGGTGTCGACCGACGTGCCGGCAACGCCGCGCACCTCGAGGAGCTTGCCGCCATTGGGGATATGCTTGATCAGCCAGTTGGCCCACAACTCGCCAAGGCCTTTCTGGTCGACATTGACGTTGATGGCGTCCTTGGTGTCGAGGATGTTGTCGAAGGCGACCAGCACGACGCCGGCTTGCTTGGCGCGCTTGATGACCGGACCGAACGCCGTCGGATTCTGCGCGTTGACGACGATCGCGTCATAGCCGGAATCGATGAAATTGTTGATCGCCGAAATCTGTGCCGGCACGTCTTCGCCGGTCGAGACGACCTTGAATTCCTTGAGTTTGGCCGCGACCTCCGGCTGCGCCGCATAGGCTTTTGCCGTCTGCACCATCTGGATGCGCCAGGTGTTGGCGATATAGCCATTGGCGAGCGCGATGCGGTACGGGCTTTCCTTCTTGGGAAACTTGAAGAACTGCGTGTCGGCGGCCCATGGCGCGAAGCATTCCGGCTCGGCGGATGGGCCTGCGACGATTTCGGGTTCGGCGAGCGCCGACGAACTCAGCATGACGAATGCAGTGGCGGCGACGACGCCACCTACGAGTGACTTGATCATCGATATTCCTCCCAGTTGCAGTTTCTGATTGTTCTTACGCGTCTCGCGTGCCTGGCTCGGCACCTCCTGCCTTGCCGTCGCGCTTTCAGGGTGGCCGAATGCCGACCCGATCTCCTCCCTCGTGGCTCAGTAAACCGGAATAAAAACTATCATATTATACATAATAAACAAGCATCAGCTGTCGCTTATATATAATAAACAGACTTTCGCTCTTTCGCGAGCTTTCGCCTGGATAGAACTGGTAGCGCTACCATGACGTAGAGTAAAGCGGCATTTGGCGATGCCTGCAAGCGCTTTCAGCGGCCAGTGCTTTCAGCGGCCAGTACTTTCAGCGGGAAGTGCTCTCACGGCGCTTGAGTTCGAAGCCAAGGTCTACGACCGGTTGTTGCGGCCGCTTGCCTGCAATCGCCGCGAGCGCCATGGCGACCGACAGCCGGCCGATCTCGTAGCGAGGCGTCCGGACGCTGGTGACCGAGGGGAAAGCCACTTCCATCATGTCGAGATCGTTGAAGCCTGTGATGCCGATCGTCTTCGGCACGGCGATCGAGGCGCGGTGGCACTCGAACAGCGCGCCGAGCGCGATGTCGTCATTGTTGCAGAAAACCCCGTCCAACGTCGGCACCTTGGCCAGCGCGTCGCGAAACAATTCGCGCCCGAGCGTCACGCTGGACGGCACCGGCGTGGTGGTGACAAGCCGCGCGTCGAACAGGCCGGCCGCCTCCATCGCCGCGCGATAGCCGGCCAGACGCCGCTGCGAGCGCGGGTCCATGCGCGCGCCGACGAAGCCGATGCGGCGATAGCCCATTTCGATCATGTGCTCAGTCGCCGCCCTGCCGCCATCGAAATGCGAGAAGCCGACCATCATGTCGACCGGATCGGGGCCGGTCTCCATGACCTGCACCACCGGGCAGCCGGCCGTCTCGAGCAGTCTTCGCGAAACTGGCGTCTGGTCGATGCCCGCCACGATCAGCGCCGCCGGGCGCTGCGGGCCGAACACCTGCAGCAGCCGTTCCTCCTCGAGGCCGGAATAATGGGTGTTGCCGAACTGGATGCGGTAGGAGCTGTCGGACAGGCTGTCATAGATGCCGCGCAGCACTTCGGCAAAGACGCTGTTGGTGAGCGACGGCACCAGCACGCCAAAGACCTCGGCGCGCGCCGAAGCCAATGCTCGCGCATTCGGATCGGGCAGATAGCCGAGCTCATCGACAGCAGCCTCGATCTGGCGGCGCAGATCCTCCGAAACGCGCTCCGGCTCGCGCAAGGCACGGGAGACGGTAATGGCGCCGACGCCGGCCTTGCGCGCGACATCGGCGATCGTCGGACGGCCGCCGCCACGGCGCGAGCGCGGTTTGGTCATAGCCTGGTCCCGAACGCGGCGCCCTCGCCGAAGCGCGACCGCGAAATGCTGTTCAGCGTCTTTGCCACTGTCGCCATGCCAATCCGACTTTGCCGCACCCGACTTGCCACACCCGTCTGGCGTCGCGCAGCCTTACCCCATTGTCAAGCGAACCGGGCAGGACGCTACCCGAACTCGGGTAGCGCCACTGTTTGAATTTCGGCTGTGGGTGGTGAGCGGGCGTCTTGTCGTCCACCGTGCTCGGTCTTCTACGCCGTGCGTCGTCCGCTGCGCCAGTTCGTGGCATAGGGCAACGCGAACAGATAGAGACCGCTGAGCATGAGCAAGCCGAGCGGGCTCAGCGGCATGAGATATACCCAATAGGCCGGCTCGACACCTACGCCCAAGGTGATGAAGATGGCAGTGACGACCGCCGTAAAAATGATCGACAGCCAGCGGTGGAATTGCCGGATCCATTTGTTCCAGTTCATTTGGGACCTCCTCTGAAGACGAGCTGCACGCCCGCTTGGCGGCTTTTTTGCTACCTTGTTTCGTTGACAGACGTCTTGTTGGGCATTGCGTTCGCCCGCAGATGCCTATGGCGCCGGCACGCCTATTCTATTCGCGCCAGGACCTGCTCCAGCTTCGCAAAGAACCGCTGCCATCCGTGTTGGGCGCCCTGATAGTACTGCTGCTGATCCGGCCGGAAGCCCAACTGCTCCATGCGCAGATGGGTCCCCGTGCTCGTAGGGGTGAGCGTCCACGTGACGACACTTCTGAGATCCTTGGTATCCCACGTGTAAGACAGCGTCTTGTTGGGCTCGACTGCCTGGACCTGACAGTCGACCGTCCCCCAGTCCGCGCTCAGATTGAAACGGTGCCCCTCGTCTGGCTTGAAATCGTTCTTCATCAGCCACTCCTCGATCAGGTGTGATTGGGTGAGCGCGCGCCAGATCTTTTCCGGCGGAAAAGCGACCTCCCGTTCAACAATGACGGCGCGCGTTTCGGTCTCGGTATTGATCATTGGTCCATCCTTTTGAGCAGATCTTCGAGGTTGTCGAACCGGCTTTGCCAGAACCCAGCCATTTGGTTTGTCCAGTCGATCAGCGGCGCCAGGGCGCCGAACTCCGCGCTGTAGTGCGTGTTGCGGCCTTCGTGGCGGTCGCGCACCAACCCGGCCTGCTTCAACACCCCAAGATGCTTTGACACGGCCGGTTGTGAGACCCCGGCCCGAGCGGTCAGGGCCGCGACGGTCTGGTCTCCGTCGCGACACAGCCGCTCGAAGATGGCCCGTCGCGTCGGATCGGCAAGCGTTTTGAAGAGGATCTCGTGGGGCTGTGACATGGCGATCGATAACTCTCTGGCTATTGAAAACCAATAACCGCCGAGATATGTGTAAGTCAAGCAGGAACCTGGACCGGGCTCCGCGTCACGGGGGGCTCACCCCATGTCGCTGCCATCGCTCTGGGCCAGCGGGGTCAGTGCTCAGGCCATCGCCGCGGCGCTGCGTCGCGCCTTCCACAACAGCAGCACCATGGCCGCTATGTTCAGCAGGTTCCAGGCGATGCCGTTGAGGAACGCGGCGGCGTAGGAGCCGGTCAGATCGTAGATCCAGCCCGACATCCAGCCGCCGATTGCCATGCCGAAGATCGTTGCCATGATTACGATTCCGACGCGCTGGCCGGCCTCTTTGGCGGGCATGTATTCGCGCACGATGATGGCATAGCAAGGCACGATGCCGCCCTGCGACAGGCCGAAGACCAGCGAGACGACGTAAAGCGACGCGAGCCCGTCGAAGGGGATGTAGAACAACAGCGACAGGGCTTGCAGCACCGAGCCGATTAGCAGGGTTTTCACGCCGCCGATGCGATCGGCAAGGAAGCCGGACGCCAGCCGGCTGACGACGCCCGCCGCCATCATGATCGACAGCATGTCGGCGCCTCGCGCCACGCCGTAGCCGAGATCCATGCAATAGGCGACGATATGGACTTGCGGCATCGACATCGCCACGCAGCAGCCAAGGCCGGCGACGACGAGCAACACCTGCAGCGCTGCCGGTGACAGCGAGATCGGCTGGACCGGCCGGCTGCCGGGTGAACCGGGAGCGGCGGCATGTGGTGCGCCGCGCCTGAGCAGCAGGATCAGCGGCAGCATGGTGGCGAGGCAGATGACGCCGATCGCGGCATAGGTGAAGCGCCAGCCCTCGCTCTGCATGACGTAGGGCATTGCCAACGGCCAGATCACCCCGGCGAGATAGCTGCCGGCGGCGGCAGCCGTCACCGCGACGCCGCGGCGGCGGTTGAACCAGTGCGAGATGTCGGCGATCAGCGGCCCGAAAATCGCCGACGTGCCGACGCCGATCAAAAGTCCCTGGACAAGGGTGAACTGCAGGATCGAAGTGGTCAGCGACGCCAGCAGGAATCCGGTACCAAGCGTCACCGAGGCAATGAGCGCCGGTATCCAGTAGCCGATGCGGTCGATGGCGCGGCCGACCAGCACATTGCCGACGGCGAAACCGGCCATGGTCGCGGTATAGGGCATCGAAGCGGCGGCGCGATCGACGCCGAATTCGGCCTGCATGGCGGGCAGCACCACGACCACCGCCCACATGCCGACACCGCCGATCGTCGCCAGCAGCATCGAGATGCCGAGCCGCAGCCAGGCATAGGCGCTGTCTATGCCGGGGCTGCTCGGCCGGCTGGAGGCGGTTGTGGTCAAGGCGTTTCCTGTCCGCGGTTGTGCGCAAGTCGACGGGTTCGACACCACTATCGGCAGGATTGACGGCGCCGTGCAGCGCCACATCGCGCAATTGCGTGGCTCCAGAGATTTGAGCTGCAGTGGAACGGTGGCCGCCTTCCCGGAGTTTTTCATCAAACTTAGCAATGGAAGGAGCTTGTCATGACCGCGAAAAGGAAATGGTCGGCCGAGGTCACCGAGCACAGCGATGCGCTGGACCTCGAGGACCATATCTTCGAATCCCACGACCCCAAGAAGATCGCAGCCTCGTTGAAGCGATCGGCCGAGCACAGCGACCGGCGCAAGGCCGAGCCGTTCCAGTCCGCCATGTCGATGCTGAATTTTTACATCAACCGCGCCGGCACGAACCTGCCGGCCAAGCAGAAGAAAGTGCTGGAGGACGCCAAGGACGAACTGCGCGCCGTGTTTGGGCGCCCGAGAGAACACTGAGCAAGGAGCGAAGCGACGCGGCGCAGACCCTGGGAGCCATTCCGTGACAGCCGCCGAAGAATGCAACGGCTCAGAATAAAAGCGCTCTGTAGCGATCCTTCGCGCCCCCCTCTGTCCTGCCCTCTTTGCCAAGACTCGACATCTCCCCCACTTGGGGGAGATCGGCAGCTTCGCGGAT
>NZ_JBVVQB010000050.1:0-49518 GCF_055811775.1 Mesorhizobium sp. WSM4844
GGGTCTGCGCGGCGTCGCTTCGCTCCTTGCTTCGCCCCAGGATGACGAAGGCATGGGACCCTGCGGCTAATCTCAAATCTTGGAGATTGGCGGCTGTGGCCCGGCGGCGATCGCGGACGGCCAGATTGCGAACGGCGAGATTGCGAACGGCGGAGAAAGCTCGAGATGAAGCGCTGCAGTGGTCCGGCGCGCTTTTTCAGCGCGACTTGATGACGCTATCTGTATTGGCCAACAGCTTGCGCACCGCGTTGCGTGCCGCATCCGGCCGCTGCAGGCGGATGTTCCTTTCGATCGCCTCGTGCAGCTTCTGCGCGTGCTGCAGATCGTCCAGTTCCCGCGTCGTATAGGCGAACAGATGATCGAACGCCGATTCGATCAGCACGCCGAGCGGCACCAGGAGGTCGTTGCCGGAGGCGCGCAGGATCGCCAGATGAAAACGCGTATCGGCGCGCGTGCGCTCCTGCAGCGTCGCCGCCGCGCCCATCTCCCGGCAGGCCCGGCTGATCTCGGCCATCTGCTCGTCTGTGCGCCGCATCGCGGCAAAGGCGGTCGCTTCCGGCTCGATGATGTGGCGGAACTCCTGCACCGTCTTCAGGAACACCTCGCGGTCGGGCGAGGTCGCGTACCAGGCCAGCACGTCGCGGTCGAGCAGGTTCCAGCGCTCTTTCGGCTCGACCCAGCTGCCGATCTTTGGACGCGACGCCAAAAGGCTCTTGGCCATCAGCATTTTGATCGCTTCGCGCACCGCCGAGCGGCTGACGTCGAAAGTCTCGGACCATTTGGCCTCATTGGGCAGGATGGTTCCCGGCGGATAGTCGCCGCGCACGATCCTGAGACCGATTTCGTTGGCCAGCGACGCATGCACGCTCGCCCCAGGCATACGCGCCGTATCGGCACGGCGAACGACAGCCGGGTGCTCGGCCGACGCCGCCCTGGCCGGTGTTTTTGGCTTATTCGGCTTGCCGTCCCGCATGCGTTCACAAAGTCCGGATTCCGAAAGCTGTCAAGCACCGCAACAGCCTCGGGCGGCAAAGCCTGCTTCTGTGCACAGATCAGCCGGGATGCGTCGGCCTCGTCACGCCGTCCTGACGTATTTCCGCCAGCTGTGTTCCGGGCGGAAGCCGAGCATATCCCGCGCCTTGCGGTTCGAAAGCAGCGTCTCGTATTCGCCGAGCTCAACCTTGACCGGCACGCCGGGATAAAACCGCTTCAACAGTTCGGCCGTCGGCAGGTCGGACGAGGTGTCGTCATTGGCGGCGTTGAACACCTGATAGCCGAGCCCGTCCGTCTCGATGGCGCGCAGCGTGATCTGGCCGAGGTCGCGCGCGTCGATATAGCTCCAGGCGATCCGCTTGCGGAAACCTGGATCGGCGAACCATTTCGGGAACAGCGAATATTCATGCGGCTCGATGACGTTGCCGATGCGCAAGGCGTAGATGTCGATGCCGCTGCGCAGCGCGAAGGCGCGCGCCGTCTTCTCGTTGACGATCTTCGACAGCGCATAACTGTCCATTGGATCGACGTCATAGTCCTCGTCGAGCGGGAAATGTGTCGGGTCGCGCGGCTCGTTGGCGAAAACCAGCCCATAGGTCGTCTCGCTGGAGGCGATCACCACCTTGCGGATGCCGAGTTTCACCGCCGCCTCGATGACATTGTAGGTGCCGAGCGCGTTGATGCGGAACACCTCGTTGTCGGGCGTGATCATGATGCGCGGGATCGCCGCGAAGTGCACCACGGCGTCGACCGGCTGCGCGCGCAGCGACGGGTCGAATTCATGCAGGCCCATATAGCTCGATAGCGCATTGAACACCTGCCCGCTGTCGGTGATATCGGTGATCAAGGTGCGCACCTTGGGGTTGTCGAGCGGCTTGGTATCGATGTTGAGCACCTGGCAGCCCTGCTCGACCAGATACTGCACGACATGACGCCCGGCCTTGCCGCTGCCGCCGGTGAACATGATCCGCTTCGTCATTTTGCTCTCCACATTCTCCAGGATTCATGTGTATTGTCAGACAATATCGAACTCTGCAATCATCTGCCAACCGCTTGCGGCAAAAACCCGCTTCAACAATTCGCCTGCCGAAGTGCGGCGCTGCCATCGAGACCGCAACACAGGATTACACGACATGAACACCACCGCCGCGAGCGAAAAGATCGGCTTCATCGGCCTTGGCCTGATGGGACATGGGATCGCCAAGAACATCGTCGACAAGGGCTATTCCCTGACGTTTCTCGGCCGCAAGAACCGCGCGCCGGCGCAAGACCTGCTTGGCCGCGGTGCGAAGGAAGCCGCGACCTCGCGCGAGGTGGCAGCGGCATCCGATATCGTCTTTATCTGCGTCACCGGCTCGCGCGAGGTCGAGGCCATCATCCGCGGGCCGGGCGGCCTCAAGGAGGGCCTGAACAAGGGTTCGGTGATCGTCGATTGCTCGACCTCCGACCCGACCTCGACGGTGGCGCTTGCCGCCGAACTCAAGGCGATCGGCGTCGACTATGTCGATGCCCCGCTCAGCCGCACCCCGAAGGAGGCCTGGGAAGGCACGCTCGACGCCATGGTCGGTGCATCCGACGCGGTCTTTGCCCGGCTGAAGCCAGTGCTCGACACCTGGGCCGGACGTATCGTCCATATCGGTGACACCGGCGACGGCCACCGTATGAAGCTGCTCAATAATTTCATCTCGCTGGGCTATGCGGCGATCTATTCCGAGGCGCTGGCGCTGGCCGAAAAGGTCGGCATCTCGCCGCCGCGCTTCGACAGCGTCATCCGCAACGGCCGCATGGATTGCGGCTTCTACCAGACCTTCATGCGCTGGACCCTGGAAGGCGACCGCGACGCGCACAAATTCACCATCGCCAACGCCTTCAAGGACCTCACCTATCTCGAATCGATGGCCGGTGCCGCCGGCATCGCCAACCCGCTCGGCAATGCCACCAAGAACGCTTTCGCCGGCGCATTCGCCGCTGGGCCCGCCGATCAATATGTGCCGATGCTGGCGACACATATCGGCAAGGTCAACGGCGTCGATTTGACGCCGACGAAGGATGGGAAGAAACAGACGATCTGAGGCGATCGCCGTCCCTTCTCCCCTTGTGGGAGAAGGTGGCCTGGCGAAGCGAGGTCGGATGAGGGGTGTTCCAGGGAACGCCAACGCCTCATTTCTTCCAATACCCCTCAACCGTCTTGGCGCTACGCGCCAATCCACCTTCTCCCACAAGGAGAAGGAAAGGCGTATGAATCACCGCCGCGACCGGCCGATAACCTCGTCGGTATTGGCGAGCAGCCTGTGCACGGCACTTCTTGCAGCCGCCGGCCGCCGGAGGCGGATGTTCTTCTCGATCGCCTCATGCAGCGCCTGTGCCCGAGGCTGGTCGCTGGTTTCGCGCGTGACGAAAACGAAGAGATGATCGAGCGCCGATTCGATCAGCACGCCCAGCGGCACCAGCAGGTCGTTGCCCGAGGCGCGCAGGATAGCCAGGTGAAAACGCGTGTCGGCGCGGGTGCGCTCCGGCAGCGTCGCCGCCTCGCCCATCTCCCGGCAGGCCTGGCCGATCTCGGCCGTTGCGGACAGATTTGCCACTGATTGAAAGCACACATCGCGGCGACCACACTGGGCGTCGCTCGCGACTCAGCGCGATCAAAGCCATCACGATCGAGACGAGAGTCGCAACCGTACGCCCGATTTGGATTGTGCGTCAGAGCATTGGCAGGATGTTCTGGTTGAGGCGGAACAGATTGTCCGGATCGTATCTGTGCTTGATCTTGGCGAGCCGCGCGTAGACCTCGGCTCCGAAGGCGTCGCGCACGAGATCCGCACCTTCGCCATGGCCTGGGAAGTTCAGGTAGAGGCGGCCGGTCGAGTAGCGCTGCATGTCCTGCCAGAAGCTGCGAACCCAGCCGATGTTCGCATCGTCATCGTCAGTGCCTGGCCAGATGGCGTCAAGGCTGAGCATGAAGGGCATGGAGCGGTCGCCGAAGGCAGTCGCATCGGCTGCGACGCGCTGGACGAAACCGCCGAACTTCCAGATCGAGGCAAAGGTCATTTCGGAGGGCCGCTTCGCCATCCGCGCGGTGATCTCCCCGATGACCTCGTCATCGAGGCGCGAGAGGTAGGTGGATTTCCAGTAGCAGCGGTCGCGGCCTTTCGGGAACAGGCCGTCATAGAGCGACTGGATGGTGCGATACGGCATGCGGCCGCTGAAATCGACGAGCGATCCGCCAAAGCTGCGCAGCGGAGCCGCGACGCGCTCGCCCTCGTCCGCCGGTCCGTCATAGACATGCGCAAGCGCCAGGACGCGGCGGCCCCAGGCGTGTTCGGGAACGGAGGGATCCTCCGGAATGGTGGAGAACTCGGCCAGCCCGCTCAGGCGGTCGGGGGCGGTTTGCATGAAGTCGCGCCAAAGCGGAATGATCTCGTTGGCGCGCTCTTCCGGATAGGCAGGACCGCAGAACATCAGCTCCGGTTCGATCGGGTGCAGCTTGAACTCGAAGCTCGTCACCACGCCGAAATTGCCGCCGCCGCCGCGCAACGCCCAGAAGAGATCCGGGTTCTGCGTCGCATCGACATGGATGAGGCGTCCATCGGCGGTCACCAGATCGGCGGCCAGCAGATTGTCGATGCTGAGGCCGTGGCTGCCGCGCAGCCAGCCGATGCCTCCTGAGAGTGTCAGGCCGGCGACGCCGGTCGCCGAGATCAGGCCACCCGGGGTGGCGCGGCCAAGCGGGGTGGTGGCCGCATCGACATCGGCCCACGTAGCGCCGCCCTCTACGAAAGCACGATCAAGGCCGGCGACCCGCACGCCATTCATCAGCGACATGTCGATCATCAGGCCGCCGTCGCAGACGGCATAGCCTGCGACATTATGGCCGCCCGAGCGGATCGCGATCGCCAGCCGCTCTTCGCGCGCGAAATTCACCGATGCCGCGACATCGGCAGCATTCCGGCAGCGCGCGATGACGGCGGGACGGCGGTCGATCATGCCGTTCCAGACGACCCGCGTCGCATCGTAGGACGGGCTAGACGGCTCCAGCACGTCGCCACGCATCGCTGAACGGAAGCTTTCGATGCTCGATGGTGCAAGGGTGGCGGCGGTGGCCATGTGGCGGTCTCCTCGTTTCACGCACGCTAGCGCAGCACCGGCACGACCGCTAAAGTCAAAAGTGCTGGAAGGTGGTCATTTCTGTCATGGTTGAACAGACCGGCCCATTGAATGTGGCGATCCTTGCCGTTCCGGAGGCTACCGCCTCCACGATCTACGGCATGTTCGACCTGTTTTCCTCGCCCGGCAGGGATTTCCTGTTCATCACCAGCGGTGCGGCGGGCACGCCGCGCATGCGGCCCTATGTGGTTGCTGGGGACGGCAGCGCGTTTCGCGCCGCAAACGGCGTCTGGGTACGCCCGGACCACGCGCTTTCCGACTGCCCGCGACCCGACATCGTCTGCATCCCCGATTTCTTCGTCAATCCGGGCGAAAGCGTCGCCGGGCAGTATGATGCCGAGGCCGGCTGGCTGCGGCAGGCGCATGCGGACGGCGCCATGTTGGCCAGCGCCTGTTCCGGCGCGGTCCTGCTCGGCGAAGCCGGGTTGCTGGAAAATCGCGAGGCCACAATCCATTGGGGCTATGTCGAGACACTCACGAACAACTATCCCGGCGTGCAGGTGAAGCCGGGCCAGTCGCTGGTGCTGAGCGGCGAGGCCCAGCGCATCGTCATGGCCGGGGGCGGCTCGAGCTGGCAGGATCTCGCCCTCTATCTCATCGCGCGCTTCGTCGGCCTCAAGGAGGCGATGGAGGTCGCCAAGGTCTACATGCTGCAGTGGCACGACATGGGCCAGCAGCCCTTCGCCGCGCTGATGCGTTTCCGCCAGACCGACGACGCGGTGATCAACCGCTGCCAGAAATGGGCGGAGCTCAACTACCGGACGCCCTCGCCCGTCGCCGCCATGACCAAGCTGTCAGGCCTTTCCGAGCGCTCCTTTGTGCGCCGCTTCGCAAGGGCCACGGACATGAAGGCAATCGACTACATCCACGCGCTCAGGCTCGAAGCGGCCAAGGAACTACTCGAGATGGGCGACCTGCAGGTCGAGGCGGTGGCCAATGAAGTGGGCTATGAGGATGCGAGTTTTTTCGGGCGCCTGTTCCGGCGCAAGATCGGACTGACGCCCCAGCAATATCGCATTCGTTTCAGTGCTCTCCGGCGAGCGCTGAGCCGCGATTAAATGTACAGTCGCGGCGCGATGCCCATATTCCGCTCTGCGCCGCGATGTCGGCCATAGAGGCCAGCTTTGCCATTTCTCGTAAGCCGACATTGCCGGCATCCGCAACCCTTCACAGAAGCGGAAGTTGCGGCAGCACCGGGTAATGTCCGCAAGCAATCGCGTACTCGACATTCGCAATGACGAGGTCAGAGGTTCGGTTCTCCTCAGCTCCTCCAGCTAGCAAGCAGATAAAAAGCGCGGGTGCCGAACATGGAAAGAGTGGCTTGAGCCGCCGCCCACCAGGAGAGGCACAGCGCGGCAAATCAGCTTCTGTATTCGCTTTACTGGGCGCGGCAGGAAAGCAAGACAGCCGCTCACTAAGTTGATGGCGGCAACCTGCACCCATATCGGTCGTCGACGATGACGATGCAGACTACCTCTTTTTGAGGAGTTTCCCGAACGCCGTCTCACTGTCATCGTTCGAGCAGAAGGTGCGGGAATAAACAAGAACTTTGAGGCGACCCATGACGCAAGAGCGTGAACCTACGCTTGACGATCTCCTGAGCGAGCCGATCATCCTGACGGTCATGGCAATCTACGGTCATACTGCAGATGACATCCGACATCTAATGCACCAAGTGGGCGCTCGGAAAACGCCATCAATGCTTCAGAAGCCCTCTACGATGGCTCACGCGCCCCAGCGGATTTCCAGTCCCGCCTTGACGGCCACTTGATGGCGGATCGGTTGGTGACAGTGGCTTTTCCACGGGACGTCGTTGAGAACCGCGATCCGTGTCAGTCGGCGTTTAGGCGTGACATCTGCCGACAGCAGATCGCCCAGGAAACGCAGACAGGTCAGGTTTCTCTATCCCAGACCCAGTCCGCCGGCAGCCAGCGAAAGCCATCGCCCTCCTTCACGACATGGCCGATGGGGTCGGATTGTGCGAGGTTCAGACTTCGCTAGTCTCAAAGAGCATTAGCTCCACTCCGCCATCTGCAAAATTGCCAAGATCAGCCGCCGTGGCCCGACCCTCGGGGGACGCTAAGGCCGCTTGAATATCCGCAACGGAATCGAAGTAGAGCGTAGCAACAAGATGATAGCCTGAGGTCCCACCCGGCGAATGGACGCCGCCATCGCTGATTTCGTATTTCCTCAAGCCGGGAATGGCTTTGGCCAGAGGAATGTGGGTCGAAACATAGTAACGGTCGAAGGCGGCCACGTCTTTCGGAGTCTTGTAGAGTGCGACAAGTCTGGCCATGCTCCCCCTTTCAACCGACACTCACCGCCAGCTTTGCGCAAAAGGATACTCCTCAGCAAGAGTGCTGGCAAATGGGTTCGTTCCTCGCTCTGAGGAGGTCAACGAAGCATATGGGGTTTCAGGCCCGACGTGAGTCTTCCAAGTCGCCGCTCCCTGGCCGTTCAGAGCTGATTGCGTTTGACCTTACCGCCGCGACCGCCCGATAACCTCGTCGGTGTTGGCGAGCAGTCGGTGCACCGCGGTGCGGGCTGCCGCCGGCCGCCGGAGGCGGATGTTCTTCTCGATCGCCTCATGCAGCGCCTGCGCCCGAGGCTGGTCGCTGGTTTCGCGCGTGACGAAAACGAAGAGATGATCGAGCGCCGATTCGATCAGCACGCCGAGCGGCACCAGGAGGTCATTGCCCGAGGCGCGCAGGATGGCCAGGTGAAAACGCGTATCGGCGCGGGTGCGCTCCGGCAGCGTCGCCGCCTCGCCCATCTCCCGGCAGGCCTGGCTGATCTCGGCCATCTGCTCGTCGCTGCGCCGGATCGCCGCAAAGGCGCTGGCTTCCGGCTCGATGATGTGACGGAACTCCTGGACCGTGCGCAGGAACATTTCGCGATCTGGCGCCGTCGCATACCAGGCCAGCACGTCGCGATCGAGCAGGTTCCAGCGCTCTTTCGGCTCGACCCAGCTGCCGATCTTGGGGCGTGAGGCCAGCAGGCTCTTGGCCATCAGCATCTTGATCGCTTCGCGCACCGCCGAGCGGCTGACGTCGAAAGTCTCGGACCATTTGGCTTCGTTGGGCAGGATGGTTCCCGGCGGATAGTCGCCGCGCACGATCCTGAGGCCGATCTCGTTGGCCAGCGACGCATGCACGCTCGATCCGGGGATCAGCGCCGCGTCGGTCCGGCGGGCGCCGGCCGGACGGCCGACCGGCGCCTTGACCTTGGCCCGTGCCTTGACCTTGGCCCGTGCCTTGACCGTAGCCCGTGCCTTGACCGTGGTAAGTCGCTTTTTCGATCTGGCGTCCGACATCCATGTTCCCCGGCACCGGCTGAACTCAAGGCGCGGCAAAGCAGGAGCGGTTCGCCCCAGCCACGTCACCTCGTAGATTTTCGTGAACCGGCGTGACGGGGCGTCCGTCGAGCGGACGCCCCGAAAACTGCGAACCTACTTCTGGATGCAGGTATCGACCGTATCCTTGGTGCACTCGTCGAGACCGGTGAAGACCGGATCGGCGACAGGCTTGCCTTCGACCAGGTCGATCATCACCGAGGGCGCCTTGTAGCCCATCTCGAACGGCCGCTGGCCGACCAGCGCGGTCACCAGGCCCTCCTTGGCAATGGCCACTTCGTCGCCGATCGTATCGGCAGCGCCGATGACGAACTCGTTCTTGGCGATCTTTTCGGCCATCGGCTTGAACAGGTCGCGATAGGGCTGCGGCGCGCCGAACAGCGGCCAGCCGCCCATGATGCCGAAGGCATCGAGGTCGGGATTGGCGGCGAGGATATCGGTCATCGCCTGCACGCCCTTGGCGCCGTCGTCATTGGTGAACACCGGGCAGCCGGCGACCTCTGTCCAGCCGCCCTCGCCCTTGAGCGCCGGGAGATCCTTCTGGCCTGAAAGCGCGTCGCGCATGCCCTGGGCGCGGCGCAGGATGTTGTCAGCCGCCGGATTGCCTTCAATGGTGCAGATCTTGCCACCATCCGGCTTGCCCTTCTTGATGTACTCGCCGATCTTGTAGCCCATCAGGTAGTTGTCGGTGCCGAGATAGGTCTTGCGCAGCGCCGCATCTTCCTTGCTGAGGTCGGCGTCGAGCGTCATGATCGGGATCGACGGATTGGCGCTTTTGATCGTCTGGGCGATCAGCGGTGCGTTGGACGGCGAAATCGCCATCGCCACCGTGTCCGGCTTGCTCAGCATGTCCTGGACGATCTGGGCTTCGCCGGCTTCGTCCGAGGTCGATGCCGGGCCGGTGTAGAAGCACTCATACTCCGAGTCGGCGTTTTCCTTGTTCCATTTCTGGCAACCCTGGTTGATGGCCTCGAAGAACGGATTGTCGAGCCCCTTGACCACGATGACGAGCTGTTTCTTGGCCAAAGCCGGCCCGGCGCCCAGCGCCAGCATGGCGACGGCAGCGAGCAATAGTGACTTCCTCATTTCAGTCCTCCCTTGAAACAGACGGACACGGCGTGCCCGCCACACAGACCAGCCCGGATGCGCGATGACAGAGGTTCGTTTCGCGAGCGCTCGTGTCGTCAAGCCGGGCCGATAAGAATTTCCAGATGCGGTTGCAGACCAGCGCGATAGGGACGCTGCCGGATCCTCGACCGATAAACCTCCGCCTGCTCAGCCCCGGCGAACCGGGGCAGGAGATCGGCATAATCTCCTCCGACGCCTAGCTAATATCGGCTTGCGACGGACGTCAATTGCTATTTGTCCTACAAAACGGATTTTTCGAAAGAAGCCGCTGTTGACGGCAAGGGGGCATATGCGTAAATGGGCGAAAGCGCGGTTCCCGGGAGGAGCTGGGAAGAGCGAGGCCGCGGCAGGATCGCAGGCCGAAAGCACGGAGGAAGCAGACTGGTGCCGGTTCTCGAACTCGCCAACATCTCAAAACATTTCGGCGCCATCCAGGCCGTCAACGACGTTTCGCTGTCGATCGAGGCCGGACAGGTGGTCGGGCTGATGGGCGACAACGGCGCCGGCAAGTCGACGCTGGTCAAGATGATCGCCGGCAATTTCCGCCCGAGCCATGGCACGATGCAGATGGACGGCAAGGAGCTGATCCTGCACAAGCCGGTGGAGGCGCGCCAGCACGGCATCGAGATCGTCCATCAGGATCTGGCGTTGTGCAACAATCTGACGGCCGCCGCCAATGTCTATCTCGGCCGCGAGCTGCGCCGCGGCGTCGGGCCGTTTCGCATCCTCGACTACGCCGCGATGTACAAGCGCGCCGGCCAGATCTTTGCCGTGCTGAAATCCGAAACCCGCCCGCGCGATCTGGTCAAGCAGATGTCGGGCGGCCAGCGCCAGGCGGTGGCGATCGCCCGCACCATGCTTTCGCAGGCCAAGATCGTGCTGATGGACGAGCCGACGGCGGCGATCTCGGTCCGGCAGGTCGCCGAGGTGCTGAACCTGATCCGCCATCTGCGCGACCAGGGCATTGCCGTCGTGCTGATCAGCCACCGCATGCCCGACGTCTTTGACGTTGCCGACCGCGTCATCGTCATGCGACGCGGCCGCAAGGTCGCCGACAAGACGATCGCGTCGAGTTCGCCCGAGGAAGTCACCGGGCTCATCACCGGCGCCATCGAACAGGTTTGATGCCAGCCGGTTTCACCACGCAAGCAGATAAAGGTCGACGATGGCAGTAACTCTTGACCAGACGATCGCACAGAAACAGCACACTTTGCTGACCAGGGTGTTTGCCAGCCAGACCTTCTGGGTGGTGATCGCGGTCATCCTCGCCTGCCTGTTCCTGTCCGTCGCCACCGATTCCTTCGCAACGACGAAGAACCTCTACAACATCACCCGCAACATCACCTTCGTCGCCATCGTCGCGCTCGGAATGACCTTCGTCATCATCACCGGCGGCATCGACCTGTCGGTCGGCTCGGTGCTTTGCCTGTGTTCGATGGTGCTCGCCGTGACCATGCATGCCGGCTACGGCATCGAGGTCGGCATTGCCGCTGCGATCGCGACGGCGCTGATCATCGGCGCCTTCAACGGCATCCTGATCGCCTATCTCGGGTTTCCTCCCTTCGTGGTGACGCTCGGCATGCTGTCGATCGCGCGCAGCCTGGCCATGGTCGCCTCCAACAACACCGTCGTCTTCCAGTTCGGGCCCGACCACGACAAGCTTCTGGCGCTGGGCGGCGGCGCCTTTGTGTTCGGCATCGCCAATCCGGTGCTCTACATGATCGTGCTGGCGCTGATCACCGGCTTCGTCCTGCGCTGGACGAAATTCGGCCGGCACATCTTCGCCATCGGCGGCAACGAGCATGCGGCGACGCTGACCGGCGTGCCGGTGCGCCAGATCAAGGTCGCGGTCTACATGATCTCGGCGCTGGCAGCGGGCCTTGCCGGCATCATCCAGACCGGCTGGCTAGGCGCCGTCACCACCAATCTCGGCAACGGCATGGAGCTTCAGGTCATCGCCGCCACCGTCATAGGCGGCGCCAACCTGGCCGGCGGCATGGGCACGGCCTTTGGCGCCGTCGTCGGCGCAGCGCTGATCGAAGTGATCCGCAACAGCCTCGGCCTGCTCGGCATCAACGCCTTCTGGCAGGGGGTGTTCATCGGCGGTGCCATTCTGATGGCGGTCCTGTTCGACCGGCTCCGCAATTTCCGGCGCAACGAGTGAGACAGGGAGCTGTCATTTCACCTCTTCTCCGGCTGTGGTGTTATAGCTGCCCTGCCACTTGAGTGCCAGAATGGCGCTTTCGGGACCTTGCAAACGTTTCGTCACCCGACGAGGCTATGCTAATTCTTCGGGAATGAAGCCGCCTGTCTGGCGTTTCCACAGGCGGGCAAACAAGCCATCCTGTTCGACCAGTTCGTCCGGTTTGCCTTCTTCCACGATACTGCCCCGGTCGAGCACGACTATCCTGTCCATTCTGGCAATGGTCGAAAGGCGATGTGCGATGGCAATCACCGTCTTCCCCTCCATCACGAAATTGAGTTTTTCTTGGATGACCGCCTCGGATTCGCTGTCCAGGGCGGAGGTCGCTTCGTCAAGCACAAGGATCGGCGCGTCCTTCAGCAAGACGCGCGCGATGGCGATACGCTGGCGCTGACCGCCGGAGAGCTTAATGCCACGATCCCCAACGAAGGCGTCATAGCCCTTGCGGCCTTCGCCGTCGGCAAGATCGACAATGAATGCATCGGCTCTTGCCGTCTTCGCCGCCTGTTCGATCTCGTCCTGCGTCGCCTCCGGTCGGCCGTAGCGGATATTGTCGCCGACCGAACGGTGCAGCAGCGAAACGTCCTGGGCGATGACGCCGACCGACTGTCGCAGGCTCGTCTGTGTGACCGTACGGATATCCTGCACGTCGATCAGGATCGCGCCGTCCCTGATGTCGTAGAAGCGTAGCAGCAGACTCACCAGCGTAGTCTTGCCGGCCCCGGAGAGGCCGACCAGCCCCACCTTCTCGCCGGGCCGAACCGTTAGCGACAGATTATCGATGACATGCTTCCCGGACTTGTATGCGAAGCAGACGTCTTGGAAACGAATTTCGCCGCTATTGACCGTGAGGCTCGCCGCGTCAGGCCGATCTGTGATGGTGGGCGGCGTCGTCATCACGGGCATCGCGTCTTTGATCGTTCCGATTGCCTGAAAGATCTGCTGGCCCATCTGCAGGAACGTGAAGGTGTGACCAGACAGCCGTTGCAGAATATAGACCGCGCCGACGAACTCGCCGACTGTGAGAAAGGCGTGGACGAGGCCCGAAAAGCCAATCGAAAGCATCGCTAGCCAGAGTGCCATGTTAAGCGCCACGACAGTCAGTTCCGACGTGCGGTAGATGCGTTGCTCCCTGTGCTGCGTCTGTATGGTCTTCTGAATGATGCGACGGATTGCGCCAGCCTCGCTGTCTTCGGCCGCGAATTGCTTGATCATTTGCATA
This sequence comes from Mesorhizobium sp. WSM4844, assembly GCF_055811775.1. NCBI lineage: Bacteria > Pseudomonadati > Pseudomonadota > Alphaproteobacteria > Hyphomicrobiales > Phyllobacteriaceae > Mesorhizobium > Mesorhizobium sp. WSM4844. The sequence goes on from NZ_JBVVQB010000050.1 coordinate 13,063, forward strand.
TTGGTGTAGAGGTCGGTGATGGCGCCGGCCACCAAGCTGCGCTGCTTGGCGGTGCTGCGCGAGCGTTCGACGAATATCGGCGCCATCCTGATGGCGAGCGCCACATTAAGCGCAATCCAGACGACGACCGGCAGGGCGAGCTGCCAGGATAACGCGCTGAGCAGAACCACTGAGCCGACCATCTGCAACAAGAAGCGCGGAATGGACTGGAAGGCGGCGATGATCTGCTGCTGGACGGCCGATGCTACCTGTGACAGGCGCGATGCGACCTGTCCGGCAAAAAGGTCGTGGAAAAACGCCAGATCCTGCCGCTCGACCGCCTTGTGACCCTGCCACTGGATAGCGGCCGGCATGCCGACGCCGAGCGTATGCGAATTGAGTGTGTTTAGAAGGAACGAGGCGACTGGCATGGCCGGAAATATCAGGAGCCCGAGAAAAGTCATGAGTGGCCATTCGCTGTGCAAGAAGGCGGATGCGCCCTTCTGCGATACGCCATCGACGATGACCGAAAGCCCCAGACGATGGTCAGGTTGATAGCCTCGATTGTCATGGACGAAAGTGCGAGCGCGATCAGCACGCCACGGAACATCGAGATGAAGTGCAGAAGGACGGTTACGGGCCCCTTGGAGGGCAGCGGCCGGTAGGGAATATCGAGTGGCCGGATCAAATTTTCGAAGGGACCGTAGATAGCATCGGAAATCGACATGGCTCGCTCAGACGCTAAAGGAAAGAAGGAGGGCGAGGACTCAGTTAACCAGAATGCGACTGCGATTTCACGTCCGGTTTCCCCACTTCAATCATCGGCCAGTCGTCCAAATAGCCGCCGATCGAAGCGCCGCTTGCCTATGACCATTTTCTTTCGCTGTGTACCCTCGTGCCGATACCCCGCTTTTGTGAGCACGCGATCCGAGGCCGGGTTCCCCTCAACTGTCCAAGCCTCCAGCCGATAAAGCTTCATGGCCTCATGGCAGTGTATGGTGACAGCGATCAATGCTTCGGTGGCGTATCCTGTCCGCCAGAAGGACTTACCGAACTCGTAACCGATGATCGCCAGCGACGCCGGCTTGTCGATTGAATTCAGGCGGATACAGCCCAAGAGGACCCCTGTACCGCGATCACGAACCATCCAGCCGAATCCCTTGGACTGCTGGGAAACGCGAACCATCCAGTTCACGAACCCTCTTGTCCGCTTCTCGGTAGGCTTGCGTGGAAAATCGGAAAACCGCGATGTCTCCGGGGCTGAGAAGATCGGATAATAGGGCTCCCAATCTTCAGGTTGAACCCTTGATAGGCGCAGGCGAGAGGTTTCCAAGTCCAGTGTCATTCAAAGCTCCTCATCTCTTGTGCTGCTTTGCCCTGCTGGCCGCCACCTCCATGGCCGGACGGCGAGGGTGAGCCAGCGATTCCGGTCAGCGCGGCTGGCAAGTCATTGTATTCTCCATGGATACAACCGCTCCGGCAGGTAAATACGTTGGCAGGCGACAGAAGCGCAATTCGTTGTCGTTGCTATCGCTCAGTCTGAAAATCGGCCGGCAAGCCGCGTGGCGGGCGCCAGGCGCGCACATGCGCCTTGACGCAGGCCCGGACTGAGCCGCACTATCCCGATTGCAGGCGAAGGGAGGCCAGTCGCCTGCGGGAGGATATACCCATGACGGAAGCGATCAGGCTCTACTGGGGCCGGTTCGGACATGTTTCTGTCCTGAACGTCGCCAGCGACTTCGTCACCCATGCCCATGTCGAGGCGCATATCATCATCTGGCTGGAAGGCACGGCCGGCGAGATGACCATCGGCCGCGAGACGGTTCGGCTTGGGCCCGGCACCGCCGCCGGCATCAATTCCTTCCAGCCACACAGCCACGCCTTGTCCCGCGACGGCCGGTCCGGCCTGTTCCTCGCCTTCTACATCGATCCGGACTGGGCGCGCCGGCGCCGCGACCTGCCGTCGACCGCGCCGCTGTTTTCGGCACCGGCGATTACGCTGGAGCCGTGGCTGCACAAGGCGGCAGCCAATCTTCTCGATCATCTCAGCGACAATGAGAGCATCGACGACATCGCCAATTACGAGATCGAGCGCTTCATCGACAGCGTGCTCGACGCCGCCGACGCCTCGGCGCCACAAGTGGCGCGCGCCCGCGTCCACGGCGTGCAGGATTTCCGTGTCCGCAAGGCGATCCAGCTGATGAAGGCCAATGTCTGCGAACGCATCTGCTTCGACGAGGTGGCGCGCAGCGTCGGCCTGTCGCGGCCGCATTTCTTCGCGCTGTTCAAGGAGCAGACCAATCTGACGCCCAATGTCTACTGGAACACGCTGCGCATGGAGGAAGCGGTGCGGCAGTTGCAGTGGTCGCAGGAACCGCTGATCTCGGTCGCCTGCAATCTCGGCTTCACCACGCAGGGAAATTTCTCGCGTTTCTTCCGCGACCATGTCGGCGTTCCCCCGACACTCTATCGCGAGGCGGCGCGGGCCATTTCCTGAGCCATTTTCACACTGCCCGTTTTTTTCAGATTGCCGGTTTTTTTCAGACTTATTGATAGGCATTCAAGACGCATTGATAAGTGCTGCCGGGCTCGCCGCCCTACCCTCGCGACACAGCTATCTGCAAGGGAAGCATCATATGGCGAAAGTCACCGTCTCCAGCGTCATCGACGCACCGGTCGAAAAGGTCTGGGCGCGCATACGCGATTTCAACGGGCTGCCGAACTGGCACCCGCGCATGGTCGAAAGCCATATCGAGGACGGCAAGGACGCTGGCACGATCGGCTGCGTGCGCAACTTTCAGCTCGCCAGCGGCGCCCGCATCCGCGAGAAGCTGCTCGACTTCTCCGACGAAAATTTCCTCGTCAGCTACTCCATCCTGGAGACGCCGCAGCCGCTGACCAACCACCAGGCGACGCTGCAGCTGCGCCGGGTGACCGATGGCGACCGCACCTATGCCGAATGGACCGCCAGCTTCGACGCGGCTCCAGAGGAAGCCGACAAGCTGGCCGAGGGCATGGGCGCCAATGTCTTCCAGGGCGGCTTTAACGCCCTGAAGACCCATTTCGCCGGCCAGGATTGAGCTGAACGGGGCTCACAAAAAGGAGCGTTCCATGGCGCTTGCACTGCAGACTTTCTCGACGGTCAAGGACGCCAACGCGGCGCTGAAAGCCGCCGGCACCCGCTATCTCGGCGGCGGCACGCTGGTGGTGCGCGCCGCCAATGAAGGCGACGTTTCGGTCTCCGGCCTCATCAGGTCGACCGAACCGGCGCTGTCGGCCATCACCGTTTCCGGCAGGGAGGTCCGCATCGGCGCTTCGGTGACCATGGCGGCGATCGCCCGTCACCCGGATCTGTCTTCCCTTGCCCGCGCCGCGCGCGCCGTCGGCGGCCCGGCGATCCGCAACATGGCGACCATCGGCGGCAATCTCTTCGCCCCGGCGCCCTATGGCGATTTCACCGTCGCGCTGCTGGCACTGGGCGCAACCGTCGGCACCGATGACGGCGAGGTGCCGATCGAAACCTTCCTGGCAAAACGCGAAGACAATCACTCCATAGTCACGTCGGTCGGCTTCAGCTTGCCACTGGAAGGCGGCTTTCGCTTCCTGAAAGTATCGCGGGTCAAGCCGAAGGGCGTCTCGGTGCTAAGCATCGCCGCCGTGCTGGAACGAGCGCCGGACGGAACCGTGTCATCGGCGCACATCGCGCTTGGCTGCATGGCCGACCGGCCGATGCGCGCCAAGGCGGCGGAGAAGGCGCTGCTCGGCAGGAAACTCACGAGCGACGGCATCGCGCCGGCGCTGGCCGTCGCGAACGACGGCACCTCGCCGATTACCGATCCGATCGCCAGTGCCTGGTATCGCAACGAAGTCCTGCCGGTCCATCTCGGCCGGCTTTTGCTCGCCTGAAAGCCGATGGCGCGCATCTCCGCCTGGCTGCGGCGCAAGGAGTAAAAGATGGCAAAGATCCCGGTTCAGTTCATGCTCAACGGCGCGGAGAAGGCCGAATTCATCGACAGCGGCACGACGCTGCTCAATGCGCTGCGCTACAAGATCGGCGACACCTCGCCAAAGGGCGGCTGCCATCAGGGCACATGCGGCGCCTGCTCGGTCATCATCGACGGCGAGCTTCGGCTGTCCTGCCTGACACTCGCCGAAACCTGCAACGGTGCGGCGATCACCACGACATCGGGGCTTTCGCAAGGCGGCGTGCTGCATCCCTTGCAGCGCGCCTTCCTCGACGCCTTCGCCACGCAATGCGGCTTCTGCACGCCGGGCATGATCATGGCCGCCAAGGTTCTGCTCGACCACACGCCGGACCCCAGCCGCGACGAGGTGGTCGAGGCGCTGTCGGGCAATATCTGCCGCTGCACCGGCTACGAGCCGATCATCCAGGCGGTGCTGACCGCCGCGCGATCCAATTCGCAGAATGCAGCTTGAGGGGAGTCGAAAAAATGGAACTCCGCAAGAGCTATTTCGCCGACCAGCGCACGGACGATCTGCACGAGATCGGCCAGCCACGGCCACGCTCCGATTCGCCCGGTCACGTCACCGGCAAGACCGCCTATTTCGCCGACCGCAATTTTCCAGGCATGCTGCATCTGAAGATGGTGCGCAGCCCGCATCATCACGCCCGCATCCGCAGCATCGACACTTCAGAGGCGCAGAAGCACCCGGGCGTGGTGAAAATCCTGACCGCCAAGGACGTGCCGCACAATGTCTACACCATCCTGATCCTGATCCAGATCGGCCCGGAGGACGAGACGGTGCTGGCCGACGGCAAGGTGCGCTGGAAGGGCGAAGCCGTGGTGGCGGTGCTGGCCGAGACCGAGCGTGCCGCCCAGGAAGCGGCGGCCAAGGTCAAGGTCGACTACGAGGTGCTGCCGGCCGTCTTCGACATGGAAGAAGCGCTGAAGCCCGGCGCGCCTGTCGTCAACGAATATCACGGCCGGAATTATTACCTCTACGACAGCGGCGAATGCCGCAAGGTGCGCTTCGGCGATGTCGAGGCCGGTTTCGCCGGCGCCGATCACGTGCTCGAACAGACCTATCAATCGTCGCCGATCGAGCACGCGCCTACCGAGACGACCGGCTGCATCGTCGCGCCGGAGGGCGACGACCGCTTCACCTGCTACACCAATACGCAGGCGATGTTCTTCACCCTCGACAACGCCTCGATCATCCTGCAGATGCCCGGCAACAGACTGCATTTCGTCGGCGGCACCGTCGGCGGCGGCTTTGGCGGCAAGGTCGACGTCATCGTCGAGCCGATCGCCATCCTCGGCGCCAAGCTGACCGGGCGGCCGGTCTCCTTCATCTACAGCCGCGAGGAGGAGATGCAGATTTCCTCGCCGCGCGCCGCCGAAAAGGTCGTCATCAAGGACGGCGTCATGAAGGATGGCCGCATCGTCTCCAGAAAAGTCACCGGCTACACCGATGCCGGGGCCTATTCGCGCCATTCGCCCTATGGCGCGCAGAAGGGCGCCGGCCACTATCCCGGCCCTTACACCATCCCGAATGTCTGGATCGACACCTACTGCGTCTACACCAACCGCACTCCCTCCTCCGCCATGCGCGGCTTCGGCGTCACCATCGGCGATTTCGCGCTTGAGGTGCAGATGGACAAGCTCGCCCGGCTGATCGGCATGGACCCGCTAGAATTCCGCTTCATCAACGCCTACCGCGACGGCGACATGAAGGCGCACCGCCAGCCGACCGAGGGCGCGGCTCTGATCGAGTGCATGCAGGAAGCCTCGCGCGCCGCCAACTGGCCGGTGGCGGAAAAATTCATGGCGATGTCGTCCTACGCGAAGGGAGCTTGAAATGGCGATCAGGCGCGGGCGCGGCGTCGCCGCGATCAACTATCCGACAGGCATGAATCTCGGCGGCGACCCGACCCAGGCGCTGGTCCATTCGACGCCGACCGGCAATTTCATGGTAACGCTGTCGAGCGTCGATCTCGGCCAGGGCATGAAGCAGATCATGGCGCAGATCTGTGCCGAGACGATCGGCGTGCCGACCGACCGCGTTGTTGTCGACACCGCCGACACCGACACCGGCCCGCACTGCATGGGCACCTTCGCCTCGCGCGGCACACATCGCGCCGGCAACGCCGTCATCCAGGCGGCCAGGGAAGCCCGCCAGGTCATGCTGGAAGTGGCGGCCGAGGAACTGGAAGTGAACGCCTCGGACCTCGAGACCGACGGCCAGGGCAACATCCTGGTCAAGGGCGCGCCGCAAAGATCGATCTCGATCTTCGATGTCGCACTGTCGGCGCATTTCAAGCGCGGCCGCTCGATTTCCGGCCGCGGCATGTTCTTGATCCCGCGCTCCTATCCCGAGAAAGAAACCGGCGCGATGAAACCGTCGACCTGCTATGCGCACGCCTGCACCGTGGCCGAGGTCGAGGTCGACGACGAAACCGGCGAGGTCACCGTGCTGACGGTCAGGAATGTCTTCGAGATCGGCCGCGCGCTGAACCCGAAAATGGTCGAGCAGCAGCTCGTCGGCGGCTCGTGGATGGGCATCAGCCACGCGCTCTACGAGACGACGGAACCCTATTACCCCGACCGCGACCATGGCGGCACCGACTTCAACCAGTATCTGATGCCGGGACCAGGCGATCTTGCGCAAACCGAGATCATCGTGCTGGAGAGGCCCTCGGCCGACGGACCCTTTGGCGCCAAGGGGCCGGGCGAAATGTGCGCCAACCCGCAAATCCCGGCGGTCGCCAACGCGGTCTTCGACGCCGTCGGCGTGCGCATCGACACGCTGCCGATCACGCCGGAACGCATCCTGCGGGCGCTGAAGGCGCAAGCCTCGAACTGAGTGCTGGAAATGCCCAAAAGAAGCGCCCGGGCTAGAAGCGCCGACACTGTCGTGATCTCGCCGGAGGCGGTGGCATCGCGCCTCGCCGCCTCGCGCTATCTGGCCGATGAAAGCCTGGCCACCGCCATTTTCCTGGCGATCCGGCTGGGCAAGCCGCTGCTGCTCGAAGGCGCGCCGGGCGTCGGCAAGACCGAGGCGGCCAAGGCGATAGCCGAACTGCTCGGGCGCGACCTAGTGCGGCTGCAATGCTACGAAGGCATCGACGCAGCACACGCGCTCTACGAATGGAACTACCAGCGCCAGTTGCTCGCCATCCGCCACGCCGGCGAGCATGAGGTCGACATCTATGACGACCGTTTTTTGATCGCACGGCCGCTGCTGCAGGTGCTGAACGCGCCGGAAAAGCGCGTGCTGCTGGTCGACGAGATCGACCGTTCCGACCATGAATTCGAAGCGCTGCTGCTGGAGTTCCTGTCCGACTTCCAGATCAGCATTCCCGAGCGCGGCACCATCCACGCCAAAACGCAGCCGATCGTCGTGCTGACCTCGAACCGCACCCGCGAACTGGCGGAAGCGCTGCGGCGGCGCTGCGTCTACCACTGGATTACCTATCCCGACGCCGAGCGCGAGGCCGCCATCATCATGCTGCGCGCCGGCGACGTCGCCATAGCCACGGCGCGCGCCGTGGCTATGGCCGTGCGCGACATCCGCGCCCGCCCGCTGGCCAAGCCGCCGGGCATCGCCGAAGCGGTCGAATGGGCCAACGCCGCGACGATCCTCGAAAAGGGCGGCAGCCCGTGGCCGGAAGCGTTCCGCCGCGCCATCGGCGTGCTGATCAAGGACGAGGAGGACCTGTCCTACATCGCCCCCGAGCTTGGCCGGATCGTCGAGGAGGCATTGGCGTGAGCCCCGCGGCCCTACCCCGGGCGGCTGCACCCTTGCTCGGCTTTGGCCGGCTGCTGCGCCGCTACGGCTTTCCGGTGGCGCCCGAGCAGGTGTCAGGCTTCATGCAGGCGGTGACGCTGCTCGGGCCCCGCTCAATGGCCGACATCCATGAGGCGGCGCTTGCCACGCTGGCGCCGCCGCCCGACCGCCGCGACGAATTCGAGGCGCATTTCCAAAGCTATTTCTACGGCAACACGGCTGCCCTCGTCGAGGGCGAGGCCGACGAGGAAACCCGCATCAAGGATGATGGCGGCGCCAGCGACGAGGACAACGAGGTGGCGCGCCAGGAGGAAGGTGGTGCGCTATCGTCCGGCGCCGAACAGTTGAGCGCCCGTGTCTTCGAGCGCGACGGCGACGGGCTTGCCGCTTTCCGCCGCAAGCTCGCTACCGCCCTGCCCGCCCGCCGCTCCTTCCGCACTGTGCGCACGCACGCGCGCGGCAAGCTCGATCTGCGCCGCTCACTGCGCGAAATCGTCAGTGCCGACGGCGATATACCGTCGCCGCTGCTGCGCCGCCGGCAGACCGTGCCGCGCAAGCTTTTGCTGCTGATCGACGTGTCCGGCTCGATGAAGCTCTACACATCGGACTATCTCAAGCTGGCGCATGAAGCGGTGCAAGGCGCGGACCGGGCCGAAATTTTCACCTTCGGCACGCGGCTGACCCGCATCACCGCGGCGCTGCGCATTCGCGACCGCGACCAGGCGCTGGCGCGGGTGGCAGCACTGGTCGACGACTGGGACGGCGGCACCCGAATGGGACCGACGCTGCTCGCCTTCCTGTCGGTGCCGCGCTTTTCCGCATTCGCGCGCGGGGCGGCGGTCATCATCCTGTCGGATGCGCTGGAGCGCGGCGATCATGCCGAGCTGGAAATGGCGATGCGCCGGCTGAGCGCACGCGCCTTCCGGCTTTCGCTGGCGACGCCGCTGGCCGGCGACCCGCGCTTTCAGCCGGCCACGGCAGCACTTCGCGCCATCCTGCCGGTGCTCGACGATCTCGTCGACGGCTCATCGATCTCGGGTCTCAGCGATTTCATCCTGTCGCTCGCCCGCCCCGCTCCGGCGGCAGCAGCAATCTGGAAAAGGGTTTCATGATGCAGAAGGCGATAGACGCGCATTTCCACATCTGGCGCCGAGAGGACCAGCCCTGGCTGCGCGGGCCGATGGTGCCGCGCATTTTTGGGCCCTACGAGCCGATCCGCCGCGACTACCCGATCGAGGAATTCCTCGCCGACCAGCAAGGCTCTGGCGTCGAGAAGGCGGTCTACGTCCAGACCAACTGGGCCAAGGAGGATTTCGAGAAAGAAGTCGCCTTCCTGCAGACGACGGCTAACGAAACCGGTTGGCCGCATGCCATCGTCGGCTATGCCGACATGACGGTGGGCGATGTGCGCCATCAGGTCGACCATCTGATCAAATACCCCCTGCTGCGCGGCGTGCGCATGCAGCTCCACTGGCATGAAACGCCGGCCTTCCGCTTTGCCGCCTCCGCCGACCAGGTCGTCGACCCGAAGGTGCGGGCCAATGTGGCGCGGCTGAAGGACTATGGCCTGTCCTTCGACCTGCAGCTTTTCCCGGCCCAGATGAAGGACGGGCTGACGCTTGTCGGCGAAAATCCTGAAACCAATTTCATCCTCACCCATGCCGGCATGCTGACCGACATGTCGGAGCAAACCACGCAAGCCTGGAAGGCCGGCCTGCGCACGCTTTCAGCGGTGCCAAACCTCTACGCCAAGCTGTCCGGCCTCGGCACCTTCGTCCACCGCAACGACCCGGCGCTGATCGCCCACATCGTCGACAACGCAATCGACATCCTCGGCAGCGACCGTCTGATGTTCGGCTCCAACTTCCCGATCGAAAAGCTGTGGACCAGCCACGCCGAACTGATCAAGAAGCACCGGGAGGCGGTGGCCAAGCATGGTGCGGCGGCAGAGGCGGACATTTTTTGGAACACAGCGGAAAAGGTATATCGGCCGGTGTGACGCGCTGCCCCCCTTCCAAACACCCTTGTGGGAGAAGGTCACGCCCGATGGCCCGAAACCTCGGCGCCGGCGGCCCGCGGCAGCGCCAGGAAGCGGAACGAGGCCACGAGCCCGATGGCGCCGATCGCCAGGAAGGCGAGGCGGAAGTCGACCAGGTCGGGCGCCGCCCCGGCCCTGGCGATCTGCGACAGGTTGAGCAGCGCCGCGGCGACCGCCACGCCGAACAGCATCGCCACCTGCTGCAGCATGCTGGACAGCGTCGCCGCCGAGCTGCGCTGCGCCGAAGCGATATCGGAGAAGGCCAGCGTGTTGAGCGCGGTGAACTGCATCGACCGCGTCAGTCCGGCAATCAGCATCAGCGCCGCCACCAGCGCTTGCGGGGTCTGCGGCGATATCGCCGCGCAGGCCATGATCGATAGCGATGCGATCACCCCGTTGACGACCAGCACCGAACGGAAACCGAAGCGCTTCAGCGTCGGCGTCGTCACCGTCTTCATGCCGAGATTGCCGAGGAAATAAGCCAGGATCAGCATGCCGGCATCGACGGGTCTCAGGCCGAATCCGACCTGGAACAGCAGCGGCAGCAGGAACGGCGTGGCGTTGATGGAGACCCGGAAAATGGTGCCGGCCGACAGCGTCGATATGGCGAAAGTCTGCACCTTGAATGCAGCAAGGTCGAGCAGCGGATTTTTGGCGCGCGCCAGGTGCCGCACGGCCAGCCAGCCGATCAGGACGCCCGCGCCAAGCAGCGCCACGGTCGGCAATGCGCCGTCTTGCGGATGGGCGATGCGCTCGAGGCCGTAGAGCATCGAGGCGAGCCCGACCGAGGTCACAAGGAAGCCCGGCCAGTCGAGCGGCCTGGTTTCGGAAGCGCGGTCGCCGGGAATGAAGCGGGCGACCAGCGCCAGGCCGGCCGCGCCGAGCGGAATGTTGATGAAGAAATTCCAGTGCCAGGACAGATAGGTGGTGATGAAGCCGCCAAGCACCGGCCCGATCACCGGCGCAAACAGCGCCGGCCATGTGATCAGCGCGGTGGCGTTGAGAAGCTCGGACTTCGAGGCGTTGCGCAGCACCAGGATGCGGCCGACCGGTGTCATCAGCGCACTGCACAGGCCCTGCACGGCACGCGCGGCGACGAACTGGGTCAGGTTCTGCGAGATGCCGCAGGCGATCGAGGCCAGCGTGAACAGGGCGATCGCCACGAGGAAGATGTTGCGCGCGCCGAAGCGGTCGGCGAGCCAGCCGGACAGCGGCACGAACACCGCCATGGTCAGCATGTAGACGGTGATGCCGATGCTCATCGCCACTGCCGGCACGCCGAAGGATTCTCCCATCTGCGGCAGCGATGTCGAGATGATCGTCGAATCCAGAAGCTGCATGAAGAAGGCGACGGCGACGATCAATGCCACGCGCCGCGCCTGCCGCGCCGCCGTCGCGGTTTCGGGCAAGGCTTTGTTTTCGGGAATGGCGGTCATGCGCAAAACTGTACGAAAGTTTTTCCCGCGCCACTGGGAACCAGGCGATTGTCCGGCAAATCGATGACGCACCGGTTTGAACAGCATTTGGGCGACGACGTCCAGACATGGCCCAACAAACTTTCGTGTCGTATCGCGACCTATTATGCGGAGAAGCTATATCGGCCGGTGTGACGCGCTGACCTCCCCTTCTCCCCTTGTGGGAGAAGGTGGCCTCGCGAAGCGAGGTCGGATGAGGGGTGCTGGAAGGATCGCTACCACGAAACCGTAAGCACTTCAAATTCCTCAATTTTTTCTCGCCGCGTTTCTTCCAGCACCCCTCATCCGTCTCGGCGCTACGCGCCGATCCACCACCTGGGGCGAGTCACGGGCCTCGCCCGCCCTTCGGGCCCCACAAGGGGAGAAGGTCACAGCAGGTCCTGGCCGGAGCATCTCATCCGGCGTCGATCTTCTCCATGAACTGACCGAGCTGATCCGGGTCCATATGCACCACATGCTTGTCTTCGGGATAAGCCAGGCTGTTGACGTCGGCGACATATTCGGAAAAAGCAGCGATGCGTTCCGCCTGCAGGCGGTCATATTCGGCGGCGAAATTGCGATAGACCTTGGAATGGCGCGGCATGTGGCCACGGTTCTGGCCAAGGATGTCGTCGGCGAACAGATATTGCGCGTCGCAGCCGGTGCCGGCCCCCATCGACAGCATGATCAGCGAGGTTCGCTCCGAAATCGCCTTGGCCACCTCGACCGGCACCACTTCGATCTCGGCGCCGATCGCGCCTGCCGCTTCGTATTGCTTGACTGCCTCGAAAATCTGCATGGCGCTGTCGGCGGTCTTGCCGACAGCCTTGAAGCCGCCGGTCCACGTGGCGCGCGACGGGATCAGGCCGACATGGCCGATCACCGGGATATTGTCATCAGCCAGCCGTTTGACAGTGGCAAAGCCGGCGCTGCAATAAACCGCGTCGGCGCTCGCCTTGTAGAGCCGGAACGCCCAGCGGATGAAATCGTCGGCTGTGCCGATCTCGTAGAAATTGTCGCCCGGCATGGTGAACAGGCTGGGTGCGGCATCGCGATATTGCGGATCGAGCAACAGTTCCGGCGGCACCGAGACAATGTCGACCCCGGCTCGTTCAGCGGCCTCGGCCTCGTCCATCGTCAGCACCCGCAGCATGGTCAATTGCCGCTTGCCCTTCATGGCGCGCAGGTCTGCCACCGTCGGTCTTTTCCGGCTCATCGAGTTGGTCCCCTTTGTTACGTGAATGGAAGGCCGGTCAGGCGATCTGGATCATCACCTTGCCAGCTTCGACCTTCACCGGATAGGTCTGCAGATTGACGCAGACCGGCGCGCCCTTGGCCTGGCCGGTCTTGTAATTGAAGCGGCCATTGTGCTTGGGGCATTCGATGATGTCGTCCATGACAAGCCCATCGGCCAGATGCGCCTTTTCATGTGTGCAAAAGCCGTCGGTAGCGAAGAATTCGTCATCCGGCGAACGGTAGATCGCGAAGCTGCGGCCGTCATGATCGAAGCGGATGACATCCTCTTCGTCGACATCGTCCACAGTGCACGCCTCGACCCAATCGGCCATCTCTATTTTCTCCCGAAATTTCGCCTTGCTGTGCTGCACAGTGCTATTCAGCTGCTGCCGACATGTTCACGTCGTGGAACTCGCCACGATAGGGCCGTGCCGTCGGCGGCAGTTCGCGCTTGAGGAAATAGTCCTCATATTTGAGCTGCCTGAGCAGGACCGGCCAAACCTCGCGATAGGCATGCCACATCGACGGGTTCGGCTCCGGCAGATCGTGCTTGATCAATTCGTGCAGCCTGGGCAGCGCGTGATAGGGCACCATCGGGAACATGTGATGCTCGACGTGGTAGTTCATGTTCCAGTAGATGAACCGGCTGATCGGGTTCATGTAGACGGTCCTGGAATTGAGCCGGTGATCGATGACATCGTCGGCCAAGCCGATGTGCTGCAGCAGGCCGGTCAGCACCATGTGCCAGGTTCCATAGAGGCGCGGCCCGCCGATCAGCACCAGCGGTATCCATGACTGCATGAAAACCGCGAGCGCGATTGTGGCGATGTAGATGGCGACATGCCAGCGCGCGGCGATGACGGCCTTGTGCTGTTCCATCTCGGGCACGTAGCTTTTCTCGTCCGGCGTCAGCTTGCCGAACGCCTGGCGTGCCAGTGCCGGAAGCGAATAGCGAAAGTCGAGGATACCGGTGAAGGCGAGTGCGGTGCGCAGCAGGTCCGGCGGGCGCATCACGGCGATCTCGGCGTCGCGCCCGACAATGATCGTGTCGGTGTGATGGCGGGCATGGCTCCAGCGCCAGGTCACCGGGTTGCGCATCAGCATGAAGCTGGCAATCTGGTAGACGACATCATTCATCCAGCGTGTGCGGAAAGCCGTGCCGTGGCCGCATTCGTGCCAGCGCGAGTCGCTGGCCGAGGCATAGAGCACGCCATATACGAAGAAGAACGGCACGCACCACCAGGTGCCCCAGAAGTAAACGCCGCCGGCGGCGGAGACCAGGATGGCGCCCAGCCAGATGGCCGTGTCGCGGATTGCCGGACTGTCGGAACGTCGCATCAGTTCCTTCATCGTCTTGCGCGGCACATCGGTATGGTACCACTCAGCCGAGGCTAGCCCGGTTTCGATCGCAATCCGCGTGCTTTCGCCGACCAGGCTGTAATCGCGCTTCACCTTGCCAGCCATTGTGACCTCCAATTTCCGAACCGCCGCGAGCCCTCTCCACTCCGGCCAAGGCCAGCCTTCCAACTGATGTTTCGCACCGCCTTCGCCATTGTCACGACCTGCCTCCGAGAACAGGAAAATGACCCGATGGCCGCGGATAATCCTCCCGCGGCTGCCTGGCAATCGCTGCGATCCGGCTCTCGGCGGCGGCGATCTCGCCGGCGCCGTCGAGAACCCGGAACACCGCTTCGTACGAACGGCTTTCGCCGTGCTCCAGCCAGATCATCTCGCCGCGCTCGCGCGCTGCCAGATTGCCCAGCACATGATGCGTCGACGGCTCGATGCCGAGCGCATAATGCCCAGCCTGGAAATTCTGCCACTCATAGGCGCAAGGCAACTGGTGCTTGCGCGTGACGACTTCGAGACCGAGGCCGAGACGGTCGTTGACCACCGCCACCGGCACGTCGCCGTTGGCGTCGGCGCCGAGTTCGTGCTGCCAGACCTGTTCCGTGAAGCCCAGTTGCGGTGCCGGCGCCGTGCGGTAGCCGACCTTCTGCGCTTCATAGCGCTCGCCGGCATGGCCCGCCCAGACGACGTCGCGGATCGGCGCCAGGTAGCGGGAGCCCTCGTCGAGCACCGGATGGCTGACATTGATGTGATAAAAGTACATATGCGGCGTGCGGCTAAAACCGTGATTGACGACGCGGTCCGAAAGCCGGATCTCGTTGCCGCCGACATCGGCCTCGATCCGCCGCAGCAGATGCAGATCCTCGCCGAACACCGTCGACTGCTGGACGATACCTTCGGCCCACAGCACGCAGCGGTCGCCGTCCCATGTCTCGCCATAGCCGGTCAATCGCGCCGGGATGGTGCTGACGCGGCCATGCAGCGAATGGCGCACCGTCTTCTTCGGCGGATAATTGTAGCTGTCGGCGGGGACCTCGTTCATGAACAATATATGGTCGAGGCCGCAGGTCAGCAGCAGGCCGGAAAACGACCGCGCCCAGGCCAGCCCCTCCTCGCCTTCATATTCGTGCAGGCCGGGATGGCGAAAGCCGCTCGGCGAATGCCAGCCGATCGCCTGGCCCCTAAAATCGCAATCGGCGATGTCGAGCGCCCGGTCGACCAGCGCGGTGAAGCGCAGGCCGGAGCCGGTGCGGAATTCGAGCATGCGGATGCCGCGCTCCACCCCGTCGCCGAGCGTCATCAGCCGCACGCCGGCGAATTGCGACAGCATGCCGGACCGCTCCGAGACCTGCCGGCGCGAAAGCGTCTTGCCGTAAAGCTCTACCATCTGACGGCCAGTTCCTTCACTTCGCCCTCGTCTCCTTGAGCAGGGCCGACATGTCGGCGCCGGTGATGATGCTCTCCACCGTCAGCAGATCGGTATCGGCGACCGTCTGCTCGGCGACGATCTCGCCACGGCGCATGACGATGATGCGGTCGGCGACCTGGAAGACATGATGGATATTGTGGGTGATCAAAAGCACCGAATGGCCGGCGGCGCGCATCTCCTTGACGAAGCGCAGCACACCGTGCGTTTCCTCGACGCCGAGATTGTTGGTCGGCTCGTCAAGGATGATGACCTTGGCGGCGAACTGCATGGCCCGCGAAATGGCGATCGACTGGCGCTCACCGCCCGACAGCGTGCTGACCAGCGCATCGGCGTCGAGTTTTTTCGAGATGCCGACGCGCTTCAGCAGCGCCGACGCGGCATCGCGCAATTTGGCGAGGTCGAGCGGCGCGAACACGCCCAGCCATTTCAGATTGACCGGCTCGCGACCGAGAAAGAGGTTGCGCGCGATGCTCAGGTCCGGCGCCAGCGACGTGTCCTGGTGAATGGTCTCGATGCCGAGATCCATGGCGTCGCGCGTCGAGCGGATCGAGACTTTTAGGCCGCGCACATAGATCTCGCCGCGGTCGACGGGGAAGACGCCGGAGATCGCCTTGATCAACGTGGATTTGCCGGCGCCGTTGTCGCCGAGCAAGGCCACCACCTCGCCCTCGTTGAGGGTGAAGGAGGCGCTCTTCAGCGCGCGGACGCTGCCGAAGGATTTTTGCAGATTGTGCAGCCGAAGCACTTCCATGGTCAGCTCCTGGCGGCGTTCTTCTGCAGCAAAGCGTGCAGGATGAGCATGGCAAGGATGATGACGCCGACGAAGATATTGTAGGCGAGGCCGGGCACGCCGATCAGCACGATGCCGTTGCGGATGCTGCGCAGCATCAGCGCGCCGACGATGGTGCCCAGGATGGTGCCGCGCCCGCCGGTCAGCGCCGTGCCTCCGACCACCACCATGGCGATCACTTCGAGCTCGTATCCGGTGCCGGCTACCGGCGAGGCGGCCGAGATGCGGAACGCACTGATCATGCCGGCCAGACCCGCCAGCACTGAGGTCAGGATGAACAGCCAGACCTTGACCGCATCGGCCGGCACGCCGCGCGCAACCGCAGCGTTGCGGTTCGAACCGATGGCGCTGATCCAGTTGCCGAGCTTGGCGTAGTGCAGCACGTAGATCGCCAGCAGCGACAGGCCGATGAACCACCACAGCGAGGTATAGAAACGGAACGTTCCGATATTGAAGCTGCCGGCCAGCAGTGTCACGAAAAAGCCAGGCTGGTCCCAGGATTTCAGCGGAAAGCCTTGCGTGATGTAGAGCGCCGCCCCTCGCACGACGAGCAGCATCGACAGCGTCACCAGGAACGAGGAGATACCGATCTTGGTGACGATCAGCCCGTTGATGGCGCCGATCGCCACGCACAGCAATAGCCCGGCAAGCAGCGCGATGCCGATATCAAACCCGCCGTTCTGCACCAGCAGCATGACGACGACCGGCGCCAGGCCGAACACGGCGCCGACCGAAAGGTCGAACTCGCCCGCCGTCAGAAGCAGCGTCATGCCGAGCGCGATGATGCCGAGTTCGGGCAGGAACGCCATCATGTTGGAGATGTTGAGCGGCGACAGGAAGTTCGCATCGGCGATCGCGAACACCGCCAGCAGGACAATCAGGATGATGAGCGAAGAGAATTGCGGCGAGCGGATCAGGCTCGACCTGCGTTTGGAGCGCGGCATTTCCTGTTCTGCGGCGATAGTCATGACTGCCTGGACCATATCTCAGCTTGACGCCCGCCGCCTGCGCGGCGGGCGTCAGTTTCAATCACTTGTCGTAGAGTTTCAGGATCGGTTCGACGCTCGATGCGTCGTAGAGGCTGAAAGTGTGGATATCGTAGCCGATCGGTTCGCCCGCGGCGGCAAGCCCGAGCAGCGCCACCGGCATGAAGCCCTGCGCCGACGGAAACTGCCAGGCAGCCGCGTTGACGAAGCCGGTCTTGACGGCTTCGGCGGTTTCCCTGGAATTGCCCCAGCCGACGACCGGGATCTTGCCAGCCGGCACGCCGGCGCCGTCGAACACCCGCTTGACGCTGGCCGCCACGGAATCGCCGAGCGCGATGATTGCCGGCGGATTGTTGGCGACCATGTAGTCGGTCATCTTGGCGATGATGCCGGCCGGATCGGTGCCGCAATCGACCACGTCGTACTTGATGCCGAGCGGATCGAAGACGCTGGCGATGCCTTCGGTCTCGAGCTGCTGATAGCTGGCGCCCGGCACCTCGACCGGCAGGAACACCTTGTCGCCCTGCTTCACCATCTTGTGGTCGACCAGATATTTCGCCCAGATGACGCCGGCTTCCCTGAGGTCGGCGCCGACATAGGCCTGCCGGCCGGTTGCCGGATCGTCGGTGTTGAAGAACACGATCGGGATGCCAGCCGCCTTGGCTGCCTTGACCTCCTCGGTCCACAGGCCGGGTTGCGCCGAGGTGGTGGCGATGCCGTCCGGCTTGGCGGCAAGTGCGGAGTTGAAGGCCTCCTTCTGCGCCGCCATGTCGCCACCGCTGAACGAGATCTTGCAGGTCACCTTGAGCTGGTCGCAGGCCTTGGTCGCGCCGGCATTCCAGTCGATCCAGAAGGCGTCCGACGGGCCGCCATGCGACAGCAGGTAGAACGTCTTCTGAGCATCCTGCGCCAGCGCCGGTGCAGCCAGTGCAACACCGGCGAACACGGTCGCCGCAGCCGCGATTTTCGATACGAATCTCAACATTCTCTTCCTCCTTTTTTGTGGCCGTCACAGTCCGTTGGCGCGGAATTTCTCGTCGAGGAATTTCTTGGCGCGCGGCACGTCGTCCTCCGAAAGGTGCTCGATGATGACCGGGATGTTCGGGTGCTTTTCGGACAGCCGCTTGAGATAGAGGTCGTAGTTCAGCGAACCGAGGCCGGGCGCAGGCAGCTCGATCTCGCCGACACCGCGAAAAGTGTGGCTTTCCAGCGCGTCCTCGTCGCCGATATCGGCGTGCTTCTCCGACTTGTCGCCGCCCGAGCGCTTGACGTCCTTGGCGTGGGCTATTTTGATCTTGTCGGTCAGGGTGTCGAATACCTGGTTCAGGATCTGGTCCATCCTGTCGATGTTATGGGTCTCGAAATAGTTGGTCGGATCCATCAACAGGCCGAGGCCGGGATGGTCGACCTGCGCGAACATCTTCACCGTCTCCTCGACCGAGCCGACGACATTGTTGACATAGGTTTCGAGCAGGAAGACCGCGCCGTGGTCGTAGGCGGTCTGGGCAAGGTCGGCGATAACCTTGCGGCATTCCTCAAAACCTTCCTCGGTCTTGTTCTTGGGATGGTGCACCCAGTCGGATTCGGTGTTGTAGGTGCCGGTCTCCGAGATCACGTAAGGGGTGCCGAATTCGCGCGCATTGCGGATGATCTCCTTGAGATAGCCGACGCGCCTCTCGCGCTCGCGCATGTCCGGATGAATGATGTTGGTGTAGCCCGACACGCAGCACACCGGCAGGTTATGGTCGCGAAACGTGTCGCGAACTGTCCTGGCCTTTTCCTTGGTGATCTGCCCGACCGACAGGTCGATATCCCTGAAATGCAGGTCGAGCTGCACCGTGTTGAAATCGAGCGCACGGATTTTTTGCGCGGTTTCCTTGAGGCCGTACGGGAAATAGCCCGTGAAGATACCTGCCTGCATCATGATGTGAAATCCTCCCTGTAAGCGATTCAGTTGGTTGGGTTTATCGAGATTTCGGACAGCTTGACCGTGCGGCCCTCGTCGATCGAGCGATAGCCGGCTTCGATCAGCGCCATGGTCTTGACGTTGTCGGCGACGGAAAGTGCCGGCCGCTCACCCGTCTTTACCGCATGCTGGAGTTGCTCCATCACGCCGATGAAGGCGTGCGGGAACCACATCGTGCTCCAGCTAGGGGTGACCCATTCACCGCCGGTGGTCTCGGTCGAGGCATAGGTCAGCGTCGAGGCCGAACCCGTCGGCCAGCCTATCGTGCCCTTGGCGACGCCCTTGGTGCCGTCGACGCGCCAGTTGATGTGCTGGTCGTCCTTGTAGCCGTCCTGGCGCGGGCCGGACCAGACATCCTCCAGCGACACGGCGAGCACGCCTGACGGAAACCGCAGCGTCGAAACTGTGATGCCGTCGGAATGGTCGAAGCGCGTGCGCGGATCCTTGCGCGTCAGCGTGGTGATCTCGTCGGGATCGCCGAACAGGAAGCGCAGCACATCGAGATGGTGGACGCTCATATTGGCGAGCGTCAGCCGGTCGTAGTCCTCGAGAAACGTCTGCCAGTGCGGGATCGCATGCATGTCGATCTGGGCGAAGACGATGTCGCCGAGCGCGCCGCTGTCGATGATCTGCTTCAGCACGCGCATCGACTGGTCGTAGCGCATGTTCTGGTTGACCGAGAGGATCTTGCCGGCCCTGGCTGCCTCGTCGCGCAACTCGATCGCATCCTTGAGCGACAGCGCCAGCGGCTTCTGCGCCAGGACCGCCTTGATATGCTGCTGCTTCAGCGCATGGCGGATCAGCGCCGGCTGCTGGTCCGGCGGAAACGCAAGGTCGATGATCTCGACGTTTTTGTTCTCGATCAATTTTTCCGGCGTGTCGTGGACGGTCGGGATATCCCAGCGCCTGGCGACTTTCTCGGCGCTGGCCTTGGTCCGCGAGGCGATCGCCACCACCGGAAAACCAGCTTCCTTGTAGGCGGCAAGGTGACATTCGGCCATGATCATGCCGGCGCCAACGCAGCCGATCCTGTAGTCCCTGGTGCGGACTTCAACGTCCGGCTCGAAGTCCTTGCCCGCTATTCCTTCGCCAGCCATCTGATCCTCCCGAAGCTCGTTTCTTAGAACCGCTGTCATCGTGCCAGCGCTTCCCCGCTTTGCCCGAAATAATGCACCCTGCCCGGCTCGCAGGATATCGCCACCATCGCGTCCGGCCTGATATCGGGCTGGCCGCGCAGCAGCGCCCGCAGGCGCGCCTGCCCGGCAGCGAGTGTCACAACGGTATAGCCGCCGAGCGGCTCGACCTCGAACACTCGTGCCGGGCGGCCCGCGCGCCCAACCGACATTCCATCATCCGATATTTCCCCATCCTGCCAGGGCCGGACCTTGATGTCTTCCGGCCTGAGCCCAATCTCGACGGCATCGGCCGGCGCGGCCTTGTCCGCGATGCGGATCGTGCCTTCGGCCGCCTCCATGCCTTCCGCGCCGCGCACCGACTTCAAGATGTTCATCATCGGCGAA
Organism: Mesorhizobium sp. WSM4844; assembly: GCF_055811775.1. Taxonomy (NCBI): domain Bacteria; kingdom Pseudomonadati; phylum Pseudomonadota; class Alphaproteobacteria; order Hyphomicrobiales; family Phyllobacteriaceae; genus Mesorhizobium; species Mesorhizobium sp. WSM4844. The sequence continues at coordinate 33,560 of NZ_JBVVQB010000050.1, forward strand.
CCGAGCAGCCGCGCGACATAGGTGCTGGCCGGCCGATCATAGATCTCGGCCGGCGCGCCGGTCTGCCTGATCCTGCCGTTTTCCAGAATGGCGATGCGGTCGGCGACAGACATCGCCTCTTCCTGGTCGTGCGTGACATAAATCAGCGTCTTGCCAAGCTCGCGCTGGATGCGCTTCAGCTCGACGCGAGTCTCCTCGCGCAGCCTGGCGTCGAGCGCCGAGATCGGATCGTCCATCAGATAAGCATTGGGGTCGCGCACCAGCGCCCGGGCAATCGCCACGCGCTGCCGCTCGCCGCCCGAAAGCTGCGCCGGCGGCTTGTGCAGGATGTGGCCGATATGCAGCTTGGCCGCGACGTCATCGACACGTTTTACGATATCGGCCTCGGCGACCCGGCGTTCGACCAGGGGAAAGCGGACATTGTCGCGCGCGCTCATATGCGGAAACAGCGCAAGGTTCTGGAACACCATGGCGACATTGCGCTCGGCTGGCGACACCGTATTGACCGGCCGGCCGCCGATCAGGACCTCGCCACTATCGGGGGTTTCCAGTCCGAGCACCAGGCGCAGTATCGTCGATTTGCCGGATAGCGGCGGGCCGAAGAAGCAGTAGAACTCATTGTCGTTGACAGTGAACGAGGCGTCGTCGACGGCGAGGGTGTCGCCATAGCGTTTCGTCACATTGCGGAAGACGACATCGGCCATGGTCTCAGCCCGCTCCACCGGTTGCGGACAGACTACCGGCGTTGGCGCTGCCCCTCATCCGCCTGCCGGGACCTTCTCCCCGTATAGTGACGGGGAGAAGGGTGAAGCTCCAACGCCGGCGCCCCCCTCTCCCCGTCTCTATACGGGGAGAGGGTAAGGGTGAGGGGCAGCACCGACCTGGGAATACCTGCACGAACATCTCAGCCTCCCGCCCTTATCGCGCAACCAGTACCAGCATCGAACACGCGCACCGACGCCTGGGCCGGCGCGACAACCGCTGTCTGCCCGATCGCCAGCCCGACATCATTGTCGAACATCGCCTTCACCGCGCTCTCGCCCTGGCCGAGATGGACAATGGTGCGCGCGCCGATGCGCTCGACGAACGTTACCGGCATCGACAGGCCGCGGTCTGAGAGAATCACCTGCTCCGGCCGAAAGCCGTAGAGCACATCTCCGCGCGCGGCCCTCACTGCCGCGGCGAGATTGTCCGGCAGCGGCGGCGTGACACCGAGCGGGCCGAGGTCGATGACCAGGCCCCGGTCGCTTTCCGCCGGCCTGCCCCTCAGCAGGTTCATGCCCGGCGCGCCGATGAAGCGGGCAACAAAGACGTTGGCCGGATCGTTGTAGACCTCGAGCGGCGTGCCGATCTGCTGCAGCACGCCATGGTCCATCACCGCGATGCGATCGGCCATGGTCATCGCTTCGAGCTGGTCGTGGGTGACATAGACCATGGTCTGCCGGAACTGCCGCTGCAGCTGCTTCAGCTCGGTCCGCATCACCGCCCGGAAGGCGGCATCGACATTGGACAGCGGCTCGTCGAGCAGGAAGATCGCCGGCTCCATGATCGCCGAGCGGCCGATCGCCACCCGCTGCAATATGTTGACCGACAGCCTGTCGGCCTTGCGGTCGAGCAGCGCAGTCAGCTGCAGCATCTCGGCAATGGCGCCGACGCGACGGTCGATCTCGGCCTTTGGCGCGCCGCGCATTTTGGGGCCGTAGGCGAGGTTCTGCCGCACGCTCATGTGGGTGAAGATCGCGTAGTTCTGGAAGACGAAGCCGACGCCGCGGCGTCCCATCGGCACGCCTTCCATGTCGCGCTCGCCGAACAGGATCTTGCCGCTGGTCGGCTCTTCCATGCCGGCGATCATGTTCATCGTCGTCGACTTGCCGCAGCCCGACGGCCCGAGCAGCGCCATGAACTCGCCGTCGGCGATGGCAAGATCCATCGTCTTCAGCGCGGTGAAGTCGCCGAACTTCTTGACCAGGTTCTGCAGGTGGATGGCGCTCATGCCGTCACCTCGCGTGCCCGAGCCATGCGCTTCATGGCAAACACCGCGGCTATGGACAGCACGATCAATATGGCCAGCGCGATCGCCGCGACATAGCCCCAGATCAGGTCCTGGGTGGTGAGCTTGTAGATATAGACGGAGATGGTTTCGGTGGCGACGCCGGGGCCGCCGCCGGTCATGATGTAGAGCGTGTCGAATATCTTGAAGTTCTCGATCACCCGGATCGCCAGCGCGATGATGATGATCGTCTTCATCTTCGGCAGCACGATGGTGACGAAGCGTTGCCAGGGATTGGCGCCGAGCAGCGTCGCCGCCTTGATCTGGTCTTCGGGCACGCCGACCAGGCCGGCAAGCAGGATGAGGAACATCAGCGGCGTCCACTGCCAGATATCGGCGACCATGACGGCGACGAGCGCCAGCGTCGGGTCCGACAGCCAGGCGATGGTGACGGGAAAGCCTGATAACGCCGACAGGATGTCGTTGACCGGGCCGCCCGACTGGAACAGCATGAAGAACATGTAGCCGGCCACCGCCGGCACCACCATCATCGGCATCAGCAGGATCGAATAAAAGATCCGCTTGCCTGGAAACTCGTCGGCAAACAGCGTGGCGAGCGCCAGGCCGAGCAGGAATTCCGCCGGCACGCAGACGATCATCACGATGACGGTGCGCCTGAGCGCGCTCCAGAAGCGAGCGTCGGCGGCAAGGTCGGTGTAGTTGGCAAAATTGTTCCACAGCGACCAGGCGCTCCACCAGCCGAGGCCTGACAGCGGCGACCAGTCGGTCAGGCTGATATAGAGCTGCATCAAGAGCGGGAAGACCGCGATGAACAGCACCAGTATCTGCGCCGGCAAGGTCAGCCGGAAACCGAGCTTTGCCCCTTCATCACGCAAAGCCGGGTTTGCGTGGGCCGCGTGGCTGTTGTCCTCCGGGATGGGGGCCTGCTCCGAAATTGCGGCAGTCGCGGCGCTCATTGCTTGAGCGCCCCGAAGGTCAGCCCGCGCACCAGATGGCGCTGGATGGCGATACCCATGATCACAGGCGGCACCGCGGCGATCAGGCCGAGAGCTGCCTTGGCGCCATAGAGCTGCCCGGTCATCGAGGAGGACAGCGAGGCCATGTAGACGGGGACCGTCACCCATTCGCGCGTCGTCAGGAGCAGCGCGATCAGATAGTCCGACCAGTTGAGGATGAAGACGAACAGCGCGGCACTGGCCAGCGGCGCGCGCATCATCGGCAGCGTGATGCGGGTGAAGACGCGCAGCCGCGAGCAGCCCTCGACCAGCGCCGCTTCCTCGATCTCGCGCGGCATGTCGTCGAAGAAGGTCTTCATCAGCCAGAACGCAAAGGGCAGCGTGACGATGCCGTAGATCAGCGACAGCCCCCACCAGCTGTCGGTGAAGTTGAGGAAGGCCCACATGATCATCACCGGGGTCATCACCGCCATCGGCGGAAACAGGCGGAGCTGGATCAGCGCCAGCGGCAGGTTCTGGCCAGAGCCGAAGCGCGACAGCCCGTAGGCCGCCGCGGTGCCCGCCGACATGGCGATCGCCGTTCCGAAGGTGGCCGACAGCAGCGACGACAGGATCGGCTTCAGGGCGGTGCGATCGAGCGCGACGATCAGGTTGTTGGTCGATTCACCGAAGACGAAGCGGAAATTGCTGAGCGTCGGATCCTTCGGCCACCAGGTCAGTTCGGCGCCGGTCGCCGACCATTCGGCGATCGGCTTGAAGGCCATCGACACCATCCACAGGATCGGCACCAGCGTCACCGCGATGGCGGCAAGGATCGCTGCATAGCGGAATATTTCGAAGGGAACGGAACGCTTCATCTTGCCGCTTTGCTGGTAACCATCGTTTGCGGAGGCGAAGCGCAAACTCCTCGCCTCCATTCGGATCCTGGGAAGGAGGATCAGCTGACCGGATCGAGAACGGTGGGCCAGGCCTCCTTGTTGGTCTTGATGGCTTCGAGAAGCCTCTCCTCGCCGGTGCGGCGGGCGATCTTCTTCCATTCGACCTCGGTGTCGGCCATCGCCTGCTCGGCGGTCTTGGCCTTGGTCAGCGCGGCGACGAGGTTCTCGTCCAGCGCGTTGTGGAAGGCGGTGGCGCCGGGATAATTGATGGTCGGGACGGTACGGGCGACCGTCTCGCGCACCACATCCATGTGGTAGGCGTGATAGGTCTGGCGGACCAGCGGGTCGGAGAAATCCGACAGCCGGAACGGATCGAAATAGCCGCCCGGATTGGCGGTCATCCAGGCATAGATGCGGCTCGAACCGAGCCACTGCAGGAACAGGTAGCAGGCCTCCGGATTCTTGGCCTGCGACGAGACCGAGGCCGACAGATTGAGCCACAGCACCGAGCGGCTGATCAGCTTGCCGTCGATCTCGCGGCCGGGCGGCAGCATCGAGCCGATCTTGCCGGTGACGGCTGAATCCTTGTTGCCGGCATTGTCCAAAAATTTCGGCAGGTTGGAGAAGGCGCAGGTCATCGCGGCGCCGCCCTTGGCAAAATTTCCGTACTGCTCCGGCCAGCCCCAAGAGATCGCATCCGGCGAATGGTGGGCCAGCGAGGCGATGTACTCGTTGGTAGCAGCAATGCCTTGCTCGGAATTGATCAGCGGCTTGCCGGTATCGTCGAACAGGAACTGATTTGGCGAAGCCATTGAAACATAACGCTGATACCAGTTGGTGTAGCCCCAGCCCTGGTTGCGCAGATCGGTCGAACCGAACAGGCCCTTGTCCGGGCGATGGAAGAAGGCGGCGATCTCGTCATGCTGCTTCCAGGTCTTCGGCGGCGCCAGTTCATAGCCATGCTTGTCGGAGAAGGCTTTCTTCTCGGCCGCGTCGCCGAACAGATCGGTGCGATAGACCCAAGTCTGGAAATCGCCGTCCAGCGACACGCCGTAGGTCGAGCCGCGATACTGGTTGAGCAGCGAGACGCCCTTGGCGCCATCGACATAGCCGCGCTCGGGGTCGTCCCATTCCGGCTTGTACTGGGCGACGAAGTCGTCGAGCTTCAGGATGCCGCCGGTTTCGGCGAGATCGCCGAGACGGTTCCATTCCACCGCGTAGATGTCATAGGCCCCACCCTTGGTGGAAATGTCCTGCATCGTCTTGGTGAATTCCTGGCCGTTCGGCACGCCGACGATCTCGATCGGAATGCCGGTTTCTTTCTCCCACAGATCCTTGATCGAGGGCGCGCCGGCGGGAAATTGCTGCGTCAGTTGGCCGATCGAGCCGTCGGACAGGCCAAGCACGATCTTGGCCGGCGCCTTGCCGGCCCCCTTCATCGCCTTGGCCGCCTCGATGGCGCGGCCTTCCGGCGTGTCGGGCCCATATTGATAGCGCTCCGAGCCGTCGAAGCCGGTCGGGCCGCCGATCATGCCCGGCGCCAGCGCATCGGCCGCGTAGGCGCGGCTGGGGCGGATGAATTTCGGTGCGATACCTGCGGCGGCAACAAGCACGGCCGCCTTTCCACCGGACGCCAGCAGACGGCGCCGCGACATGCGGATCATATCAGACATTGGAAGTCCTCCCTCGAGGGCCTTGTTCCTCCACAGCCCTCATGATGGATATTGACGGCAGTATGGGAAGGCTGTCAACATCATAAATAATCAAAACACATCATAACATCGCAATTGAGGGGAGAGGATGCAGTCCAGCGAGGTCAGCCAACGGCACCTAGTGCTTGAATTTGAGGGACCGAGCGCCGCGCCGATCCTTTTCGGCCCGGCTCGACGATTTGGTGTAGCGCGCCGGCTTGCGCATCGGCTCAGGCCGGATACATCATTTCCCATCAGAATCGCGGATGGCATGAAGCCGTCGTCCGGCATTCGAACCATTGAGCGCGCGATTTTGATGCGCGTAGCGCGCAAACAGTGAGGTGATCGACTGTGCGGTCCACCCTGACAGACATAGCCCGGGAAGCCGGCGTTTCAGCCGCGACGGTCGATCGTGTGCTCAACAACCGCGCCGGGGTCAGGGCGCGCACCCGCGAGGTCGTGCTGGAAACGGCGCAGCGGCTGGGCTACATCGCTGAGAATTCGAACAGCCCGACCACGCGCCACGCGCTGTCCGGTGATGTGATACGGCTCGACTTCGCCCTGCCCGCCGGCACCAATTCCTTCATCAAGATGCTGCACCGGCACATCGAGGCGCAGGCGCAATCGCGGCCAGACCTCGATGTTCGCGTCGCCACGATCGAAGGCTTCAATCCCGACCGGCTTGCCCGCCTGCTGCAGGAATTGCGCGGCCAGACGCAGGGCGTCGGCGTCATCGCGCTCGATCACCCGACGGTCCGCGAGGCGATCCGTTCGCTGTCGGCCAGCGGCGTCAAGGTCGTCACCATAGCGTCCGACATCCTGCACGTGCCGAGGGTCGCCTATATCGGCATCGACAACCGCGCCGCCGGCCGGCTCGCCGGCTATCTGCTCAACCGCTTCATGGGCGCCGGTCGTCCGGGCAAGGTCGCGCTGTTCGCCGGCTCGCTCTCCTATCGCGGCCATGAGGAACGCGAGATGGGGTTCCGCCACATATTGACGGAAGAATCGCCCAATCTGCAGATCGTCGAGATGCGCGAGATGCTCGACGACCGGGAAAAGGCCTATGCGGAGGCCTCCGCCCTGCTGGACCGGCATCCGGACCTGGCCGCGATCTACAATGTCGGCGCCGGCAACACCGGCATCGCCCGCGCGCTCAAGGAGCGAGTGCGGGCGTTGTCGACCGTGTTTCTCGGCCATGAAGTGACCGAAGGCACCAAGGAGCTTTTGCTCGACGGCACGCTCGATGCAGTGATCGACCAGAACCCGCGCGTCGAGGCCCGCGAAGCACTCAACACCTTGACCCATGCGATCAGGGGATTGCCTTACGAACTCCACCAGCCGAGGCTGCAAGTGATCTTCAGGGAGAGCATCCCGGAGATCTGAACGGAAGCTCAGGGATATCAGGCCTGCGGCGCTGCGGCGAGCAGGGTAACCTTGAGCTGGATGCCGTACGGACTGATGGCCGGCTAGATCCGGCTCACGATCGCCCGGCCACCCTCGCCGAGGCCGATCGCGATCCGGTCGCCGGAGACAATGCCCGATATGTCGCAGACGACCAGCGGCATGCTGATGTCGTAGAGGAACTCGGCGACGATGGCGCCGACGGCCAGGATCGGATCGGGCCGCTGCAGGATGATGCCGGCCGGCGCCGTGCCCCGGCGGATCGCCTCGGCCAGAACCGACGATGAGGACGACGACCCCCGCCCGGATGCCATCACCAGGATCTTGCGGGCGACGTTGCCGCCCGGGTGCGAACGGTCGATGATGTCGCCCGTTTCGGCATCGACGCCGCCCCAGAAGCTGAGCGCATGCGACAGCACCAGCGCCGATCCCTGCGCCTCGCCGGCAAGCTGGAACGTGCCAACTCTGTTCAGGGCCCGACTTTTCAGCGCTCGACCGTCCTGTTCGCTCATCGCGCGCCTCGCACGACGCGGCCGGCAGCGGCCGAGCGAACGCAGTCTGCCAGGTCGCCGAAGGCCACCGACACGCCGATATTGCCGGGCGCATAATGCGCCCATTTGCCGGAATTGGTCATCACCACGCCGTCGAGACGCTCGATCACCGAGGTGACATAGGTGCAGGTATCGGTAACCGGAATGAGGTTGAACGCCTCCATGCCGTCCAGTTCGCCCTCGTCCTGCAATCTCTTGAAAGTGGCGCGCCCGGTGTTGACATAGATCGGAACCCCCCTGTCCGGCGCCACCTCGCGCAGCATCGCCAGCAGGCGCATCCACTCGTCATGGGAAAAATGCGGCGTGCCGAGCGATACGGCCGCAAGCGGCGCGCCGTCGGGGACGCTCGACAGTTTTGCCAGCGCCTGGTCGATGTCGGCGCGACAGATCCGGATCGTCGCTTCCGGCGCCACGCCGCGAAATGCCTCGTCGAGCGTCCTTGCTTCCGGCGTGATGCCGACCGCATGAAACAGCGCCACCGCACCCGTCGTTGCCGCCGCCGCGCCAAGCGCCTTCAACTGATCCTCGTCGCGCGGCTGCGGCAGGCCCGATATCACAGGAATACGGTCGCCGCTCCTTTGACCGACAATAAGCCCGACGCCAACGAACAGGGCATCGGAAGGTTCGAAAGAACCGGTCAGCTTGAACAGGATCTGGCCGCGCCGGTTTTCGCTGAGATGCAGCCCCCAGGCCGGCGCGCGCCCGGTCATCGCGCAGCACAAATCGATGAAATCGCCATAGCGATTGGTGCGCGCGCCGATCACCGAATTGGCAAAGACGATGGCGTTGGACTCGCCCCAGGCGATCTGCTCGCCAAAGCCCGGCCGGAACCGCGTCTGATAGGGCGCGCAGGTGAAGGTCGCCTGGCAGCCGAGTTTTAGATGCGCCTTCATCAGCCGCCGCGCCGGCACTTCTTGCGCCGTCGGCATCTTCACCAGCCCGGGATGGATGAGGTCGAAGGAACCGACATTGAGTGTCGTCGGCACCCGAACGCGGCCGCCGCCCTCGACCAGCCTTTCGACGAAATCGAGGCTGGCCTGGCCGTGATAAAGGCAGCCGTCGATATGCGCCCCGGCAATGTCCAACAATTTGCGCGCACCGACGGCGTTGGAAAAGGCGACCAGTATCTTCACGGCTGCGGCCACGGCCCGGCCGTGCTCGCCGTCGAGCATCGACTGGTCGCCCGCACTGAGTTCAAGCGTCATCGGGTGTTCCGCTTTCCCGCACTATGCCCGACCATGCTCTCACTGATTGCGGTCCGCCTGGCAAGATCAGTTTGCAGCGATCAGCACCGTGCTCTCCGGCGACCAGCGCAGCACCACTTCTTGCCCCTCCGCCAACCTTTCAACGCCGGTGTTCTGCACGATGACCTTGAGCGTTTGCCCGTCGCGATCGACGAAATAGGTGCTGTTGTTGCCGGCGAAGATGCGCTTGGATACCTGGCCGCGGAGCATATTGGCGTTCGGATCGGACGTCCCTGAATCGGTAGCAATGCGGATGCGTTCGGGCCGCACCGCGCAGCTGGCCTTGGCACCGGCGGCAAGCGTCGCGCCTGCGCCGGCGGCAATCATCGTGCCGTCCGGCAGCCGGATGCCGGCGCCGGTGCTGTCGCCGCGAAAAATGTTGGCGTCGCCGAGGAAGGTGGCGGCGAACTCGCTCTTTGGCCTGTCGTAGATCTCCTCTGGCGGCCCCTCCTGCACAAGCCTGCCGTCACGCAGGATGCCGATGCGGTCGCTCATCGTCAGCGCTTCTTCCTGGTCGTGGGTGACGAAGATGGTGGTGATGCCGATCTCGCGCTGGATGCGCTTCAGCTCGATCTGCATGTCGACGCGCAGCGCCTTGTCGAGCGCGCCCAGCGGCTCGTCGAGCAGAAGCACGCGCGGCTTGGTGACGATGGCGCGGGCCAGCGCGACGCGCTGGCGCTGGCCGCCCGACAGCTGGTGCGGGCGGCGGCCGCCAAGCTTGCCGAGTTGCACCAGGTCGAGCGCGCGCTGCACCTCGCTGGCTATTGTTGGCTTGGCTTGCCCGCGCACCGACAGGCCGAAGGCGACATTGTCGGCGACGCTCATATTGGGAAACAGCGCATAGTTCTGGAACACCATGCCGATGCGCCGCTTCTCGACCGGCACCCGCTCGACGCTCTCGCCGCCGATGGCGATGCGGCCGGAGTCGGGGAAATCGAAGCCGGCGATCTGGCGCAGGAGCGTGGTCTTGCCGCTGCCCGACGGCCCGAGCAGCGCGTAGAAACCGCCGTCGGCGAAATCGATCGAGACATCGTCCAGCGCCTTGTGCGCGCCAAAACTGCGCGACAAATTCGCTACCTGCACGCCGGCCATTATTTCTCTCCGCCGAATTTGAAGAATTTTGCCGTGAGCAGCATCAGCGCCATCGAGACGACGATGATGATCGTCGAGACGGCATTGATCTCCGGCGTGAAACCCTTCCGGATCGCGGCGTAGATCTCGACCGGCAAGGTCGTCTGGCCCGGCGTCGACAGGAAGTAGGAGACCACGAACTGGTCGAACGACACGGCGAAGGCGAACAGCCCGCCGGCGATGACGCCCGGCATGATCCAGGGCAGCGTCACCCGCGAAGTCACCTGCCACTGGTTGGCGCCGAGCGATCGCGCCGCCTCTTCCAGCTCCGGCGCAAAGGTCTGCAGCCGGGCCGAGACGACGACGATGACATAGGGCAGCGCCAGCGCCACATGGCCGAGCAGGATCGCGAACAGTCCCCGCCCGATGCCGACGCCGAAGAAGAAGATCAGCATCGCCGTGCCGGTGATCAGCCACGGAATGGCGATCGGTGGAAACAGCAGCGCTTGCAGGACTTTCTTGCCGCGAAATTCATGGCGATAGAGCGCCAGCGATGCCGCCGAGCCGAGCACCGTGGAGATGATGGTGGAGATGATGGCGATCTCTATGCTGTTCCAGGTGGCGGAGATCAGCTGGTCGTTCTGCCACAACGAAGCGTACCACTCCGTCGTCCATTCGAACGGCAACTGGTAGAAGGGCGAGACGTTGAACGACATCAGCGCCATGATGATAACAGGCAGGTAGAGGAAGGCGAGCAGCAGCCAGATGTAGAGGCGCCCACACCATTCCAGGATACGCGTCGTCGCCATCACGCGGCCCTCTTCAACACCGGCGACGCCAATGCCAGGATGACCAGCACGACGGCCAGCAGGATGAAGGACAGCGCCGCACCCAGCGGCCAGTTGAACACGGCGACGAACTGGTCCTCGATGATCGTGCCGTAGAAAGTACCGGTGCGGCCACCGAGGATACGCGGTTCCATGAAGGAGCCGACGACGGGAACGAAGATCAGCGCCGCACCGGCGACCAGCCCCGGCATCGACAGCGGAATGATCACCCGTTTCAGCATTTGCAGCCGCGAGGCGCCGAGCGAGCGCCCTGCCTCGATCAGCGAATCGTCGATGGCCTGCAGCGTCAGGTAACAGGTCAGCACCATGTAGGGCACGTAGGAGTGGACCAGGCCGATGATGACGGCCGGATAGGAATACATCAGGTCGATGTTGATCTTGAACGGCAGCACGGCGTTGAGCGCGGTATCGAGAATGCCGCCTTCGCGCAGCACCATCGCCCAGGAGAAGATGCGCACCAGGCCATTCGACCAGAACGGCAGGATGACGAGCAGGAAGATCGCCTCGCGGCTGCGTCCCCTAAACACCTTGGCCAGCACATAGGCCGCGGGATAGCCGATGACGACGCACCACAGCGTCACCTCGAGCCCGAGCCGGAGCGAGGCCAGCAGCAGCGTCCGGTAGAGGCCTTGCGAGAAGAAGGTGGCATAATTGTCCAGCGTGAACGACCACGCCTTTCCCGACAACGGCAGTTCGGTCATGAAGGAGAAGAACACCATGGCCGACAGCGGCAAGAAGATCGCCACCGTCAGCCAGAGATAGGCGGGGACAAGCAGCGGCAAAGCCGATCGCAATCCGCTCCTCGAACCGGTCGCGACCTGTCCTGCCATATGTTCCTCCCGAAAAGCTTGCCGTTACTTCACCCCGCCCGTTACTTCACATTGACCTTCAGCTCCTGCCACAGCGCCAGATAAGCCTCGCGCTGCGCGTCGCTGATCGGCGCCTGGAACTGGATGCGCTTGGCGACATCGGGGTCTCCCATCACCTTGCGGTTGAAGGCGTCTTCGGGAAGGGCGGCGACCGCCTTGGCGTTGGCTGACACCGGCGCGCCGACCTTGGTGACCCATTCGACGTAGAATTTCGGATCGATCATGGTGTTGATGAAGGCCTCGGCGCCGGCGACATTCTTGGCGCCGACCGGGATGGAGAAGGCGTCGAGCCAGGCGACGGCGCCTTCCCCGGGGATGACCAGCGACACCGGCAGCTTGAAATGCGTCTTGGCGCGGTCGGCCGAGCCGCTCCAATAGGTGCCGATGTCGATCTGATTGGAGGCGACCATCTGGTTCCAGTCGTTTTCCGAACTCCAGAACGTCTTGATCTGCGGCATCAGCGAGGTCAGCTTCGCCTTGACCGCTTCCATATCTTTGATGTCGTTGATGTTCTGGCCGGTGGCGATGGCGCCGAACTGGACCGCTTCGACGGCATCGTCGCGGATGGTGACGCGGCCCTTATGCGCCTCGTTCCACATCTCGGCGATGCTGGTCGGCGGCGTCTCGAAGGCTTTCTCGTTGATGGCGAGCGCGGTCAAGCCCCACACCCATGGCACGCCATAGACCTTGCCGTCGCGGGCGAGCATCGGCGAGCCTGCCTTGTCCGCGCTGATGTCGGCATAGTTGGGGATTTTCGAGACGTCGATCGGCTGGATCAGCTTTTCCGCCATCGCCTGGTCGTTGAAGGCGGCGTTGATCATGACAACGTCGTAGAGGCCGGGATTGGTCCTCAGCTTGGTCAGCATTTCCTGTTCGGAATTGAAAAAATCGTTGACGACCTTGTTGCCGGTCGCCTTCTCGAAGGCGGCGATGGCCCAGGGCTCGTCGGCGCCGTAGCCCTTCCAGTTGAGCACATGCACCTCGTCGGCGCTGGCGACCAGTGCGGAAGCGAAGACGGCGGTTGCCGTCAGAAAAGCAGTCAGTTTGGGCATGCGCATGTTCGTTCCTCTCATTGTTTGCCCGGTTGGCGGGCTTGTTGCGTCATTTAGGCTGTCATAAATGGGCCTTTTGCTTCCGGCCGTGCACGGATCGATCGTCATGGCTGAGGAATGTCTGGATCTCCTCGTCGGTCGGCGCCGACGATCCGCCATGGCGGGTGACCGAGAGCGCCGCCGCCGCATTGGCGTAACTTGCCGCTTCGAAGGGCGGCACGCCGCGCGACAGCGCGCTGACGAAGGCGCCGATATGGGTGTCGCCGGCGCCGTTGGTATTGACGGCGGCGACCTTGAAACCGGGCACGGGCTGCGCGGTGCCGTCAGCCAGTCGCACGAAGCAGCCTTCCGCCCCGGCGCGGATGATGACCGCCTCGGCGGTCGGGCAGTGATTGGAAAGAAGCCGGGCGGCAACGGCCTCGACATCGCCGCGGCCGGCGATCTCGGCCGCTTCCGTTGTGTTGCAGCTCAGCCAGATCGTGCGCGCCAGCACCCGGTCGAGAATGGCGCGCGGAATGTCCGAGACGACCGGCGTCGGATCGAAGACAAGGGCGATCTCCGCCGGCAGCGCCTCGATCCAGTCGGCCAGCGCGTCGCGGCTGCCGGGATAGCTCAGCGTGTAGCCGGAGGCGAACGCCCAATCATCAGGCGCAACCCGGACAGGCGCCATCATGCCGAGGCTGAGCACACTCTCGGCGCCAGGCCATGACACGAAGGTGCGCTCAGCGTCACCGCTGATCATGGCGACGCAATTGCCGCTGTCCATATCAGGCGATGGCGGGGTCAGCGTTGCGATGCCCTCGGCGGCAAAAGCGGCGCGCAGGAAGTCGCCATTCGGTCCACTGCCGAGCTGGCCGCCGAAGACGACCTTCATGCCGGTGCGGCTGGCCGCGACCATCATGTTGAAGCCGCCGCCGGCGACCTGGGCATAACTCGATGCGGTCTTTTCGGTGCCGGGCTCAGGCAGGGCGTCGATGCGGTAGACATGGTCGACCACCGCGCTGCCGACATGGACAAGACGCCGGCTCATGTCAGGCTGAGCTCCGCTCATGTCAGGCTGAGCTCCGCTCATGCCAGGCTGAGCTCCGCTCATGCCGCCACGTCCTTACCTGAACCGCGTTTCGCCATCCGCACCGCGACCAGGTCGGCGGCGAGCGCGCGCACCTGCGCCATGTCGAGCCCTTTGAGCCGGGGGATGTATTCCCTTGGCAATCGGCGAAAGCCGGCGCAGGCGCCTGCCATGCCGGCGGCGATGGCGCCGATCGTGTCGGTGTCGCCGCCGAGATTGGCGCTGATGACGGCCGCCTGCCAGGGATCGCCGCCGGCGATTTCCAGCACTGCGAAGGCCGCCGGAACCGATTCCTGGCTGGCGACGCCGGTGCCGACCAGGTCGACGATCAGCCGGATGCCGTCGGTGACAGCCTTGCGGCGAACCAGGCCCCTCGCCCAGTCGATGCGCGCGGCGATATCGCCGCCGGTGGTCCAGTGACCGCGTTCTGCGCCCTGCCTTGCCGCCACCACCGCGCGATCCGAGGCGGCGCGCCAATCGCCGCCGGCAACGCCACTGCTGACAGCGGCGGCAACGGCAGCCGCCGCGGCAATGGCGATCGAGGTGTTGTGCGTCGCCCGGCAGGTTTCCGCAACCTTGGCGACCAGCGCGTCGAGCGGCTCCGGCGGCATCATGATGCCGACCGGCGCGATGCGCATCGCCGCGCCATTGGTGTCGCCGCTGCGCCCGGCCTCCTCGGCCGGCACACCATCATTGATGGCGTCGATGGCGCGCTTGGTCGACGGTCCGAGCAGATCGTAGCTGCCGCGCGCCTTGACCTCGCGCTCCCAGTCGAGCAGCGCCTTGACCCAGCGCGTGTGGTCGAAGCCGTCGCCTGAAGCAACCAGGATGCGGCCGAGCAGCAGCGCCTGTTCGGTGTCGTCGGTGACAGTGCCGGCGGCCAGGCCCTTCGACACCGGATGGTCGGCGGCGGGCGCGACGAAACCCTCGACAGGACCGTAGAGCTCGGCGATGCGGGCTGGCGACAAAAGCTGCGTCGGCATGCCGAGCGCATCGCCCAGCGCCCCGCCGACAAGCGCACCCATCGCCCGGTCGATCGCCGCGGCCATCTCCATGCTCAGAACTCCAGGTGAAGCGCGAAATGCGCCGGATTGAGCAGGCTGGTGACATATTCGATGGCGCGGCCGTCGGCGGCGCGCGTCAGGCGCCGCGTGCGCAGGAACGGCGCGCCCGGCGCGCAGTCGAGAATGGCCGCGTCCTCGGCGCTCAGCATCTCGATATCGACCCACTCCTCGCCGTGATCGGGGACAAGCCCCGCGCCGCGCAACGTCTGGTGCAGCGAGCCCTCGCGCAGGCCACGCAGCGGCACGTCCTCCAGTTCGGGCGACAGCGGCAGGCGGCTGCGCTCGATCGAGATGGCATGGCCGTCATCGGCGTTTGAGCGCACCCGGTCGACGGCGATGAAGAACGGGCTTTCGACGCCGAGCCTGGCAGCGAGCTCGCCATCCTGCATGACTTCGAGCCTGAGCGTGCGCGTCTCGGCATTGGCGCCGGCATTGGCCAGTGCCCGCGACCAGCCGACGGCGTCATCGACCGGCATGCCGTCGAAGGTGACGAACGAGCCGATGCCGACCTTGGTGGTGATCAGTCCGCGACTCGACAATTCCTCGAGACCCTTGCGGATGGTGTTGCGGCTGACGGAGAAGCGCTGGACAAGCTCGTTCTCGCTCTGCAGGCGGTCGCCGAAGCCGAGCACGCCGGAGCGGATCTCGTGCTCGAGGACGGTGGCGATCCGTTCGGGCTTGCCGGTTCCGGGAGACGACAGGGTCGTGCGACGCGCCATGGAATACCTGTTCAGTAAACCTGTATAATCCTGTTCAATAACGTGATAGGGCAAGTCATGTCAACGGCTCGCGGCCGGCACGTTTTGCGTTCCCGCATCCCGGGCAAGATTGCCCTGCTGATCACGACGGCCCCTCCCGATCACGACGGCCCTGCTGGTCACGACGGTTCCTCGCAGGCTGGAATTTTATGGGAACCTTCACCACCCCCGAGCGGTTTTTTCTGTAGTCGCGATGCGGCGACGACCGAAAAATGGAGACAAATGGAGGCAAACCATGCTTACGAAGTTACTCGCGGCGTCCGTGCTCGCCGCCGGCCTGGCCACCTCTGCGATGGCCCAGAGCACAGCCGACCCAGCCGACACAGAGGCTGGCATGGCTCCTGGCAGCGGCAGAAGCGTCGTCATCGACCCGGCCCCGACCGATCCGAACCTGGCCGAGCCGGATGCTGTCGATACCGGGATTACCGGTAGCATTATTGCGAGCCCCGACGGCACGAATTCGAATGCCGATCGGAACTGCCCGCCAAGCCCGCAG
>NZ_JBVVQB010000051.1:0-49000 GCF_055811775.1 Mesorhizobium sp. WSM4844
TTCAAAAAACGCCCCATGCGCCATCTGCGTCAAACTTCGGCCCCCGTGCAAAGCCCTCCTTGTGGGAGAAGGTGGCCGCCCACGGGTCTTGCCTCCGGCAAGCCCGAGGACAGGCTCCGCGGTCGGATGAGGGGTGCTCCAGCTTGGCATCGCCGCATTCCGTCCAACACCCTCATCCGGCTCGGCGCTGCGCGCCGATCCACCTTCTCCCACACAAGGGGAGAAGGGATCGCGGGCCTTACCCTGCCTTCGCCTCCGGGTGGCTGATCGGCACCCGCACAGTCCCATACTGGCAGCTCCAGCGGTCGGTCATGTCGCAGCGTATGTCCCACAGCTCCGGGAAGAAGCGATGCAGGGCGCCGGCCTGCAGCAGTTCGACCGGCCGGCCCTTGAGCGATTTCGAGCCGAGCCCGATCGAGCGGTGGATGAGATAAAGATGATTGGCGCGGAATTTCTGGAACAGCTCGTCGAATTCGATCAGCGACTCGGCGACGACATAGCTGTCGCCGTGGTCATAGCTGACATCGTAGACATCCTCGACCGAGAGCCCGCGACCATCGAGATAGGACGCCTTGAACGCCCGCCACAGGTCCGGCGGCATGCGCAGCAAGAGCTTGAAGCCCGGCGATTCCTGGCCGCTGCCATTGCCGAGTTGCAGCCGAATCTCCTGGTATTCCTTGGGCGACATGGTTTCGAGCAGGTCGAGCTGCGCCGTCATCATCCGCATCAGCCGATGCACCCGCCCCATCAGCGTGACGATGCGATGGGTGTTCTGCTGCTCGAGGAAGTCGACGACATCGACCAGCGTGTAGGCGATGAGCTTCATCCACAGCTCCTCGACCTGGTGGACGATCTGGAACTGCAGCTCGTCGGCATTGACCATCTCGGCCAGCGGCTTCTGGCAGGCGAGTAGCTTGTCGCAGCTGAGATAGACGCCATAGTCGCGCATCTCGGGCGCTTCGATACGGGCGTAATAATCCGGCTTGTGCATGGCAGCTGCTCCGTTGCCCGGTCCTCAGGGCGGTTGTTCGGTCCGAGCCCGCAGTTTAGTCGCTTTTCACTTGAACATTGTTCCTTTGTGTTATCCAAATGCCAGAAAATGGAGGACGAATGTTCGTCCATCGCGAAGGTTTGGAGAACGTGTGATGCTGGATGCCGTCGACCGGAAGATCGTCGCGGCGCTGGAACGCGATGCGCGCACCTCCTTCGCAGTGCTCGCCGACGAGGTCGGCTTAAGCAAGACGCCGTGCTGGAAGCGGGTCAAGGCGCTGGAGGACGCCGGCATCATCCGCGGCTACTCGACGCGGATCGACCCGGCCAAGCTCGGCTTCGGCATCGAAGCTTTCATCCAGGTGTCGATCGATTTCGAACTCTCCGAAGCCTTCGAGGCCGCCGTCCAGGCGCATCCGCTGATCCGGCGCTGCCACGCCACCACAGGCGAGGCCGACTATCTCCTGCAGATCGTGACCGTCGACATGATGGCGCTGGACAGGATGCTGCGCGTCGAGCTCAGCCGCCTGCCCGGCGTGCGCCGCACGATCACCTCGATGGCGATGCGCGAGATCAAGGATGACATTTCTTTCGCCAATGCCGTGGGGCATGCCCAGAAGAACGCTAAATCCGAGGCTTAAGAGACTGTTTTGAAATTCGCTCTGGCGAGTCACATGGTGGTGGTTTCGAGAACCGGAGCGCAGCGGACGTTTTGGTCCGTGAGCCCGCGCATGAACCCGAAAATCGGAAGATTTTCGGAAAGGATCATGCGCAAACCAAAAGTGCTACAGCGTCCTTTTGCGCGTCCAAAGGACGCGCGGCGCTGTAGGTAAGCGCAGAAAACGCCATCAGATGGCCGCCAGAGTAGAGTTTCCAAACAGTCTCTAAGGCGTGTAGCCCAGCGCGACCAGCACCGACAGCCCTGCAGCCAGGCCAATTGCGATAACAATGCCGAAATGCCGTTCCAGGAATTTGCGCCCCTGCCAGTCGTATCGCATTTCTAAAAACTCCGCCGCGTAAACTGGGGCAGCGTGTTCAGGCGTCAAGGCCGGGTCCTTGACAGGCGGGGACAGGCAGCTGCCAGTGTTCATACCGTGGTTCATATCGGAATGTGGAACGACGGCCGAGCATTCCTGCGCTAAAGCTGAGCTTCGATGGCAGCCTTGTCTATGACAGACCATACTTCTACAATCTTTTTGTCCCCAAATTCATAGATAACATTCTCGGCAAAGGAAACTCTCCTCCCATTTACAGGGAGGCCGAGGAAGCTTTCTTTCGGCGCGCAGTCGAACCCTAGCCGGCTCGCTATGTAGGGCGGATCGGAAATCAGCATCTGGACGTTGAAATAAAGGTCCGGAATTTCAGCAAAGTCTCTCTCCAGCATTTTGCGATAGCCTGATAGACCGAGCCGCCGGCCGTTGTGGATCACCTCATCATCAACGAACTGCCCCAGCTTCGGCCAGTCCTGCTTGTTCAGGCAGGCAATGTAGTCTCGGTAGATGTCACAGAGGTCGGTTCTGGTCACGGCGATTGCTCCCGTCTCTACAAGGCCCTGCTGAAAGGGCGTGCCTCATGCTCCCTGTTTATTTGAAAAGCTGCCCGGTGTCCTCCATCGGCGGGGCAGAGGCTCTCGCGCGGCGCGCGTCAGACGCTCAAGCAGATCACGGCATGAAGCAGCTTCATGCGCCGATGAGAAAGTGCTAGACAGCGTCACTTTCCCGCTTCGTCTAATGGTAGGACAGCGCCCTTTGAAGGCGTGAATCGTGGTTCGAGCCCATGAGCGGGAACCAGCAGCTCACCGGTCGGGGCAACCGGTCAGACCGGCGTGCCTCCCCTTTTCCAAACTGGCATGGATGGTCGGGCCGACCAAGGAACCCTATAACCACCAGATATGATGGAGGACGACATGGCCGACGACAAATCCAGGAGCAAGCAGGACCGCAAACCGGCCGCCGGCGAGGAGCCTTACGACGTAGCGGCGTTTGCGAAAAAATATGGCATACCGCCGAGCGAGGCCGCGACCATCATCAAGCGGTACGGGCCTTCGAGAAAGAAGCTTGACGCGCATATGGCGAGCCGCAACGCCTGACCCGCATCGGCGGCGGCCTGCAGGATAGGTGTTGCGATTATATTAGCCTGAGCGCATATTTTGTCAGCCGGTGAACCAACCAAGCCGGTCAGGCTCGGCGCCAGCCCCTCCCTCGATCCCCTCGACGCCGAGCCGCTGGGGGATCGGCGGCCCTGGAGGCGAACCATGCCCATGTATCTCTCACGATTCAGCTATACGCCCGAGACCTGGGCGCGGCTGATCGAAAACCCCGAGGATAGACGCGAGGCAGCCCGCACCTACATCGAATCGGTAGGCGGAAAGCTGCACGGGTTCTGGTACGGCTTCGGAGAGCACGATGGCTGGAACCTGTGGGAAGCGCCCGACAACGTTTCGATGGCATCGGTCATGCTTGCCATTGGTGCGGGAGGAGCGCTCAGTTCGTACGAGACCACCGTTCTCCTGAGCGTCGAAGAGACGATGCAAGCGCTTGGCAAGGCGAAGTCGGTCCGCTATCGCCCGCCAGGAAAGTCCTGACCAGTCGCGCATCACGGCGCCGGACCGGTTTCGCGGACTTTTCGCCCGGCTAGCCCGGAGAGATCCGGGCTAGGCTCGCCGTCCGGCTGGTGCCGGCGCGCTCGCCCGTGTCTTGCTCGCCCGTGCCACGCTCGCTTGTGTCGCGCTCGCCCGGGTCGCGCACGCCCGCGCCACGATCGCTTGCAGCGGCTCCGGCCGGTGCAGCAGAAATCCCTGGCCGAAGTCAATGCCCATATCCGCGAGGATGTCGAGCGCATCCTGCGCTTCGATCTTCTCCGCCACCACGGAGCAGCCGAGGCTCCTGGCGATGCCGGATATCGCCGAGACGATTTCGCGGTCGAAGCGGCTATCGGCAATATGCTCGATGAACGAACCGTCGATCTTGATCGTGTCGACGGGAAAGCGCCTGAGATATTCGAACGAGCTCATGCCCGCCCCGAAATCGTCGAGGCTGACGCGGCAGCGCCGCTCGCGCGCCTTGCCGACGAACTGCTCGGCAGCTGCGAAATTGGTGACTGCGGCGGTTTCGGTGATCTCGAAGCCGATGCCGGAATGCGGCGCCCCGGTCTCGGCGATGATGGCGTCGACGAAATCCCAAAGCTGCGGGTCGCTCAGCGTCTGCGCCGACAGGTTGAAGCCGAGCGTGAGCGCCCCTGACTTCAGCGCCGGACCATGAAGCGACAGCGCCGTCCTGATGATCCAGCGGTCGAGCCGCGAGGCGACGCCGAACCGCTCCGCCGCCGGGATGAACTCGCCCGGCGGGATCAGCCGCCCGTTGCGCCCGGCGAGCCGCGCCAGGACCTCGACATGGCGGCTTTCTTGCCAGGGTTTTCCGAGCTGGTGGATTTCCTGGCCGAACAGTTTCAGCCTTCCGTCCGCCATGGCGTCGACGGTGTCGGCCGCCAGCCGCGCCGCATTGAGGCCGCTGGAACCGGATGTCGTCTCGGGCGAGAACACCGCGAAGCGATTGCGCCCGGCGGCCTTGGCCGCATAGCAGGCGTCGTCGGCGCAGGCGAGCGCGTCGGCCACTGCGGTATTCGCATCGGCGACAAAGGCGATGCCGATGCTGGCCGCGAGCTTGCGCGACGCCGCCGTCGAGCCGAGGTCGGCATCGCGAACCGCCGCGAGTACGGCGCCGGCGAGACGCTCGGCTTGCGCTGCGTCGCAATCAGGCACCAGCAGCGCGAACTCGTCGCCGCCGAGGCGCGCGGCGTGCACCGACGGCGGCAGACAGCCCAGAATGCGCTCGGCGACGCTCTTCAGGGCAAGGTCGCCGGCGGCGTGGCCGGCGAAGTCGTTCAGTGCCTTGAAGTAATCGAGATCGACGTAGAACACCGCGAGCCGGCGCGCCGTTGCGATGTGCTCGGCCAGCAGCCGGTCGAAAGCGGCGCGGTTCAGAAGGCCGGTCA
This sequence comes from Mesorhizobium sp. WSM4844, assembly GCF_055811775.1. Lineage (NCBI taxonomy): Bacteria > Pseudomonadati > Pseudomonadota > Alphaproteobacteria > Hyphomicrobiales > Phyllobacteriaceae > Mesorhizobium > Mesorhizobium sp. WSM4844. The sequence goes on from NZ_JBVVQB010000051.1 coordinate 4,984, forward strand.
GCGCGTCATGGCGGGCCGCATGGGCAAGTTCCTGCTCGCGTTGCTTCGCCTCGGTGATGTCGCGCACCGTGCCCAGGATCTGGCCCGATGACTGGGCGTCGGCAAACCGTATCAGCGATTCGAGATGTCGGATTTCGCCGTCCCGCTTGATGATGCGGTATTGCACGGCGACGACCTTTTGGGTTTGCAGCGGCGCCAAATGGGCCCGCTCGGCGTCGGCCCGGTCGTCCGGATGCAGATAGCTGTGCCAGAGGTCTTGCGACACTTCGTCGGTGTCGGCGACAAGCCCGTAGATCTCCCGCGTGCGCTGGTCCCAGTAGCTTTTGCGTGCACCGATATCGTGATGCCAGATGCCGGTGCCGCTGGCCGCCAATGCCAGGCGAAAGCGGACGTTGACCTGTTCAAGCTCTGCTTCCGCCTGCTTCTGCTTGGTGATGTCGGTCTGGACGCCCATCAGTCTGACCGGCCGGCCTTCGGCGTCGCGTTCGACCACTCCGCCGCGATCGAGAACCCATACCCAGTGACCGGATTTGTGCTTCAGCCTGAGCTCGGTCTCGATCGAATCGGTCAGGCCGGCAATGTGGCGTTCGCCGCTGGCCACCGCCCGCTCGCGATCGTCGGGATGCGTCAGCTGCAACCAAAGATCGCTCGTCTCGGCAAGCTCACCCTCGCCATAGCCGAGCATCTGCAACCACATCGCCGAGTAGAAACAGTCGCCGCTCCTGAGATCCCAATCCCAGACGCCAAGATGCGCGCGTTCGAGCGCCAGCTCCCAGAACTCTCCGTCGCGATTTTTCTTTTCGGCCATGCTCTGGACTTCGCCTGCCTCGTCGCGGCCATTGTGCGGCAAAAGCAAAGAAGAATCCGTTACTGCGCAGCGGCCGGGGTGGACGGCCAATTTCTCTCACCCTGACACCCACGAGGCGCGAACTTTGCCGCAGTGGCAGCCACAGCCGCGACGGCGCCAGCCCTCACCTCTTCCCTTGCGGGTAGATCGTCTCACCGCGCGTCAGCATCTCGACGAAGGCGGCGATCTTCTTCTTGCGGCCAGCCTCGGTCTTCATGTTGTGGATGCGGAAGGCGAGCGCGAAGCGGTTCTGCGCGCTGAGCCTTGCCAGCATCGCCTTTGCCTCGGGCTCGGCGTCTATTGCGGCCCGCAGATCCGCGGGGATTTTCATGTCCTTGCCGCTTGCATAGGCGCGCGCCCAGCGCCCGTCGGCCTTCGCCGCATCGACCTGTTTGAGCCCATGCTCGGTCATCCGGCCCGCCTCGATCAGCCGGGCGACGTTGTCGACGTTGATCTGGCTCCAGATGCTCTTCCTGCCGCGCGGTGTGTAGCGCTGCAAATAGCTCTTGTCGTCGAGCCCCTTGCGCACGGCATCGATCCAGCCCCAGCACAGCACGACGTCGATGGCCTCCTTGGGCGTGATCGAAGGCAGTCCCGAACCGACCTTGTGGATCTTGATCCAGATTTCTGTCTCGGTGTCGTGATGCTCGCCGAGCCAGGTGTAGAAGCTCTCGGCATCGCTGAATTCGCGGACCTTGGTGGGGTCGACCTCGACCGGCGCCATCAGCGGGTCTGCCTTTCTGTGGTCGTCATCGGTTCTCCCTGCCTCCTTCTCCCCTTGTGGGAGAAGGTGGCCGAGCGAAGCTCGGTCGGATGAGGGGTGCTCCAGCTTGGCATCGCCGCATTCCGTCCAACACCCCTCTTCCGGCTCGGCGCTGCGCGCCGATCCACCTTCTCCCACAAGGGGAGAAGGAAAGCGCTTCACTGCAGCTGCGGTTTCTTGAGAAAGCTGTTGCGGTCGGCCGACTTGACGCGCAGCCAGGTTTCGCGGCCGTCGCGCACAACCCGCAACGGGATCTCCGCCCCCGCCGGGTTCTGCCACAACTTGCGGTAGAAATCGGCGAGCCCGTCGACTTCGCCGTCGCGCACATCCGAGATGATGTCGCCCTGGCGCAGGCCGGCTTCGGCGGCCGGGCTGCCTTCGGCGACGCTCATCACCACGACCTCGCCATTGCTTTCGGCGGAGAAGGCGCCGAGCCACGGGCGCGGTGGCTTGGCGACCTGGCCGCGTGTCAGCAGATCGTCGAGAATGGGCGGCAGCAGGTCGATCGGCACCACCATGTTGATGTCGGCGATCTCGCCGGCGCGGCTCATCTGCAGGCGCAGAGAACCGATGCCGAGCAGTCTGCCGTCCTGCCCGATGAGGGCCGCACCTCCCCATGACGGATGAGCCGGCGCGGTGAAGATCGCCTCGTCCAGCAGATATTCCCAATAGCCGGCGAATTCCTGCTTGGTGACGATGTACGCGCTGACCGCCTGGCCGATGCCGTCGGCGAGCACCACCGGGTCGCCGGCCATCGCCCTGGCCGCGTCGCCGAAAGCCACTGCGGGCAGGGAGAGCGGGGCCAGCGCCTGCACCAGGCCGAAGCCCGTTTCCTGGTCGTAGGCGAGCGCGTGCGCGGGAATCACGCGCCCGCTGTGGTCGGTCAGCCAGACTTCTTCCGCCTCGGTGATGAGATAGCCGATGGTGAGCACCAGGCCGTTGTCGCGAATGACCACGCCGCTGCCTTCCCGGCTGGTGCCCAGCGCATTCGCGGTGAAGGCATCATCCGGGATCGACGCGCGCACCGTCACGATGGACCGCAAAATCGTATCGATGGTCATGCTCTCAATCCTGGCCATATTCACGACGACCGTTCAGAGGGCCGGCATCTTCTATAGCTATGGCGCATGTGACGAGGCGCAAGGGCTGGATGCAATCGCGCAGGCTTGCGCTGCCGACATCGACAATAGTTCAACACAAGTTGAACTTCCGTCAGCCCGCACTACCTGTATCTATGCAAGCTGATCCTCCCCAAGACCCTCTCCGCTCACATCAAAGGCCTCCGAAATGAACCAATACACACCGCCGAAAGTATGGATCTGGAACAAGGAAAATGGCGGCGCCTTCGCCAGCATCAACCGGCCGATCGCCGGCCCGACGCATGACAAGCAGCTGCCGGTCGGCAAGCATCCGCTGCAGCTTTACTCGCAGGCGACACCAAACGGCGTGAAGGTGACGATCATGCTGGAGGAGTTGTTGGCGCGCGGCCACAAAGGCGCCGAATATGACGCCTGGCTGATCAGGATCAACGACGGCGACCAGTTCGGCAGCGGCTTCGTCGAGGTCAATCCCAATTCCAAGATCCCGGCGCTGATGGACCGCAGCGGGCCAAAGCCGATCCGCGTCTTCGAATCCGGCTCGATCCTGCTGCATCTGGCCGAGAAATTCGGCGAGTTCCTGCCGATCGAGCAGCCGGCGCGCGCAGAAACCCTGTCGTGGCTGTTCTGGCAGATGGGCTCGGCGCCCTATCTCGGCGGCGGCTTCGGCCATTTCTACGCCTACGCACCGGAAAAATTCGAATATGCCATCGACCGCTTCGCCATGGAGGTGAAGCGCCAGATGGACGTGCTCGACCGGCGCCTGGCGGTAAGCGAATATCTCGGCGGCGACGCCTACACGATTGCCGACATCGCCGTGTGGCCCTGGTATGGCGGGCTGGCCAAGGGCCGCATGTACAACGACGCCGGCGCGTTCCTGTCGGTGCAGGAATACAAGCACGTGCAGCGCTGGGCCGACGCGATCGACGCGCGGCCGGCGGTGCAGCGCGGCCGCATGGTCAACCGCGCCTTCGGCGAGCCGGCGATGCAATTGCACGAGCGCCACGACGCCAGCGATTTCGACACCAGGACGCAGGACAAACTGGCGGCGGAGTGAGCAGAGCGACGGAGCTGGAGCGGATGACGCGCTGCGCAGTATCGGGCATATGCACCCGGAGATATATACTGGTTGACTAAAGTAACGGAACGTCCAAGGCACATTCCCAGAACCGAACATGTCCGCTTTCAAGCGGTTTAGACCATACTGTCTATCTGATGAACATCATGGTCTAGGCATGTTTATATTTGTGGTGGCCGACCTGAATCTCGAAACCGCATGCAGTCTCGACGGTCCAGTACTCGCGGGTCGCGGTCACTGTGTGTCTTTCGTTCAGCCCTATAGATCAGCCGGACGACGGACAAAAAATATCCAAGCTGCAGAACGATCAAGGTGAGGACCGTCCAGCCGAGCGCCTTCCAGATTGAACCCGTTGCCAAATAAATCGAGAGCGCCACGATGAATGCCGCGGCGGTCATCCCCACCAGGAACTGTGGAAAATTCATCGCTTTTCAAGGCCGCCCCGGAGCGTCTAACAGCCGCGACGACCACCCTTGCCCATTTACCCCGGACCAACGTTTTCACCCTTTTGTTGGTTGCGCAAGTGGCAAATGGATGGGAAGCGTGGGCATCGTTGATGCAGAGGCGAGCGGTGCGCCGAAGCTGCCAATCTCCCCCCTTGAGGGGGAGATGCCAAGTGGGGGCAAAGAGGGCAGGCCAGAGGGGGGCGCTGTCCCGCCGGCGTCAAAAACCACTACAGGCGCAACGCTCAGGCCGACATGGCCAGCGGCCTAGCGCTCTTGTTGGGGATCTGGATGTCGATCTCCAGCGTCGACATCGTCTCGCCGCGATCCATCGAGACCTGCAGATAATCCTGGTCGATCTGCACATGCCTGGCGATGACGGCCATGATCTCCTCGCGCAGCACCGAGACGAGATCGGGCTGGCTGCGGTTGCGGCGCTCATAGGCGAGCAGCACCTGCAGCCGCTCGCGCGCCACCGGCGCGCTGCCGCGCCGCTTGAAGAGGTCTAACAGGCTCATGCTGCCCTCCTTCCAAAAAGCCGATCGAGAAAGCCCTTGCGCTCGAACGGCACGACGACCGGCAGGTCCTCGCCCTCGAGCCGTTTGGCCGCCTCGATATAGGCGCGGGCGGCGGAGTTGGTCGGATCGCTGAGTGTCACCGGCGACCCGAGGTTGGAGGCCTTGAGCACGTCCTGGCTCTCGGGAATGATGCCCAGCAGCGGCGTCGACAGGATTTCCAGCACATCGTCGATCGAGAGCATTTCGCCGCGCGCCGCGCGCGCCGCATCGTACCGCGTCACCAGCACATGCTTGGCGATCTGCTCGCCCCGCTCGGCCTTGACGGTCCTGGCGTCGAGCAGGCCGATGATGCGATCGGAATCGCGCACCGAGCTGACTTCCGGGTTGGTGACGATGACCGCCTCGTCGGCAAAGCGCATGGCAAGCTGCGCGCCGCGCTCGATGCCGGCCGGGCTGTCGCAGAAGACGTAGTCGAACACCGAGCTCAGCTTTTCGATCACCTCGCCGACGCCCTCCTCGGTCAGCGCATCCTTGTCGCGCGTCTGCGAGGCCGGCAGCAGGAACAGTGTCTCGACCCGCTTGTCGCGGATCAGCGCCTGCGACAGCTTGGCCGTTCCCTGGATGACGTTGACCAGGTCGAACACCACCCGCCGCTCGGCGCCCATGATCAGGTCGAGATTCCTCAAACCCACGTCGAAGTCGACCAGCGCCACCCTCTTGCCGGTTCTCGCGACGGCGGCGCCAAGGGCGGCCGTCGAGGTCGTCTTGCCGACGCCCCCCTTGCCCGAGGTGACCACCACAACTTTGCCCATCTATGCCTCCTTATTGTTGTTCGTATTGTTAAGCGTTTGATTTATGCGATGCGCTTAAGTCTTTGTTCCTATTTCGAAACCGCTGCGTACTTTCGGTACCTTCATTGGCTGAACGGCGCGATGCGCAGCGTGTCCTTTTCCAGAAACGCCTGCACCGCTTTTCCACGCAAGGCCGGCTCCATCTCCTCGGCGGTGCAATACCAGCCGTCGACCGACAGCAGTTCGGCCTCGTTTTTGCGGCAGAAGATGCGCGCCGCCGAATGGCCGAGCACACCGGCCGACGCCCGCCCGCGCAGCGTGCCGTAGACATGGATCGAGCCGGCGGCGACGATCTCGGAACCGGAGGCAACGGAGCCCAGCACGATGACATCGCCATGCGCGTGGAAGATCGACTGGCCCGAGCGGATCGGCGTCTTGACCATCAGCGTGGCCGGCGCGTCCGGCAGCCTGTCTTCTGGTTGCCTGTCTTCTGACTGCTTGCCCGGTTCCGCCCTGCCTTCTTCCGCCCTGCCCGCCTCTTCCGGCCCGCCGGCAGCCTTTTGGTCGGCCTGCATGAGCAGCCCGGCTGTGGCCTCTTTGGCGCCGATCAGCAAAGGCGGCAGACTGGGCTCAAGCACCGTGTTGCCTTCGAGCTCGATGGCATAGATGCGGATGCCGCGCAGGCCAAGCTCGGCAACCAGCGCTTCGATCTGGCTGACCGCGGGCTTCAACGTGTTGAGGTTGAGCACCACCGGGCGGCCGGCAAAATAGCCGGGAGAATTGCCGATCCAGCGGTCGAGGCTTTCCAGCCACTCCGAAAGCGGCGTCTCCGGGGTGAGCGTGAAGGCGACGAAGGAGCGGGCGCGAAAGCGAATGGATTTGGTCTCGACGGGGGCGGCGAAGGTCACGGACAGCGATTCCTTACTGATAGGTAAACGCTAGCCAGCCATGGTTAACGAAAGGTTAACGGAGGGCTGTTTGCGGCGTCCGGAAAGCTGTTACTGACAGGCTCGGCGTGTCAGCAGCCGCAGACAACGCTGGAAATCGCCGGCCCCTCCTCGACACCTTGCTGGCTAAGTGCCCTTCGCTGCGTCCTCGATCAGTTCCGCCAGCAAGCTAGAGAACCGCTCGTCAGCCCTATCCCCGATGTTTCCCACTTCTCTTGCCACCATCCCCGGCGAAGAGACCGACACTTGTCCACTCAGCTGAACGTTGACCGTGAACGTTCTTCCGACCACCTCCTTTTCCGTTCCCCGCTTCCTGTAGATTCTGAACCGAATAGATGGTGTTGATGCTTTGGCTTGGCGGCGTGGCGCGGTGTCCATCTCGACGGCCACCTCGCCTGCTACGTCAGCCCTGGCCGTTTCCAGCGACGCAACCACGACGTCGTTTAGCCAGGCCCTTGCTTGCGCGCCGAAGTCCACCCCCTCGGCCTTCTCATTGCCGACCTTCTCCTCTTGCTCACGGCGAGCTTCCTTGCCGCGGTCAAGGGCATCTTTGAACTTGGACATGGTGGTTTGCCTCCAATTGTGAGCGCATGAGACCAGCTGTCACATCGCCATGCTCCTCCTAATGGGTAGAACGCGCGCGAGCGGTGTGCGTTGCGTAGGCGGAGCCCGCGGTTCGCCGCTGCGCACGACGGTATCCTCCTGCCGCGGTCGATCGCCGGAATGACGGCGGTGATCGCGGCGCTGTGGGCTGGGGTAGCGTGTCAGCAGCCAGCCGGACAGCGCTGGAAATTACCTGCCCTTTCACACAAGATGCCTGAACATCCCTGGGGCTCGACATGTGCAACCTCTACAACATCACCACCAGCCAGGAGGCGATCCGCCAGTGGACCCGCGCCCTGCGCGACAATCTCGGCAATCTCGAGCCCTCCATCGACATCTATCCCAACCAGCCCGGCCCGGTGGTGCGCAACGCGCCTGACGGGACGCGCGAGCTGGCCAACCTGCTGTGGGGCATGCCGGCGCCGATCGAGCGCGTGAAGGGCAAGGCCGACTACGGCACCACCAACATCCGCAACCCGCAATATGGCCACTGGCAGCAATATCTCGGCGTCGAAAACCGCTGCGTGGTGCCGCTCACCAGTTTTGCCGAACCGAGCCCAACGCCGGGCGACAAGGATCCGGATACCGGTATCCAGAAAAACTACTGGTTCGCGCTGAACGAGGCGCGGCCGCTGTTCTTCTTCGCCGGCCTGTGGACGCGCTGGCAAGGCGTGCGCAAGGTCAAGGACGGTCCCGGCGACTTCGAGCTCTACGGCTTTCTGACCACAAGGCCAAACGCGCTGATCGCGCCGATCCACGAGAAGGCGATGCCCGTGATCCTGACCACGCAGGAGGAAACCGAGACCTGGCTGAGCGCGCCGTGGTCGCAAGCCAGGCACCTGCAACGCACGGCAGCGGACGACGCGCTGGTGATCGTCGATAAGCCCGCGACGCAGATAAAATTTCCGCCGCAGGCGCCACAGGCGCCGGTACAGGGTTCGCTGTTCTAAAGCTTGAATTTTTGCAGCACCCAGATGTAGCCTTTTGGCGGATGGTCCTGGTCGACGAACTGGGTCTTCACCGTCGTGTCCGTTCGGTTGCACCGCTTGCATCTGAATCGGATGGTCTCCAGCGGCTTGTTCCAGCCGACCACCTTGGCCACGTCGTTGGCCCGAAAACGTCCGACATGGTAGCAGTGGCCGCACTCGACGATCAGCAGCATGTTGGCCTTCGCGGCACGTCCAACGCTGTCCATCGGCCCGGCCATGGCTCAATTCCGAGTCAAATAGTCCTCGGGAAGCGGAAGCAGGCCAAGATCCGGCATCCGGAAATCGGGCTCCTTTTCCGCTACGCTGGCCATCACCTCATGCAGTTTCTCGACAAGCCCGCAAAGCTGCCAAAACAGCTCGCCATGCGCCTTCAGATGCAGTTGCGACGAAAGCACCGTCCTGCGCAGGCTGAGAGCGTCGCTGATGATCGCCTCCGCATGCCTCGCCGACAGCCTGTCGAACCGGCTTTTTCGTCTGCCCATCGCGGCTCTCCCCAGTTTGTGAGCAACCGCCCCACCTCTGTCAAATAGGAAGGTATTCCTCGCGGAGTCAATTCACACTTGACAATTTTGTTCCCGTTTTGTTCAATTTGAACAGAAACTGTTGGAGGCATCGCCTGGACCACATGGTGGCGCTGGACAGCCGCCAGGAAGCCGCCCTTCAGGTAGTTGCAGAAAAATTCATTGCACAGCACAAGGGCGACGCGGTGAAGGCACTCAAGGAAATGATCGTGCTCAATGGGCATCTGCAGGAGCGGCTTTGCCGCCGTGGAGGGACGGCGCCGGGCGACGCGGTAAGCGCTTAGAGATGACGTAGCAGGACGCGTGTTCAATCGTGCCGTTCGAAGGTCGGCTTAGCGCCTATCTTGGTCATTCGAAGCAATTTCCCTGTTACTCGAAAGCGGATATCGGCAGCGCGAAGCTATTGGTCCTGGTTGCGCCATAATCGGACTTGCGCGGCCATCGCTATGGAGGTCGCGTCTCGGACACGTTCCGGACGTATGGTGCCACGGCAGATCAGCACCCGTGTCGCGATACCTCTGGCGTTATTCTCTACCATCACAGATGGATGAACTTCCGCTTGGAGATGCGGCGGAAGCACAGAAAGCCCGTCTCGACATAGGCCTCCAGGCTCGCCAGCAACCCATGACCTAAATTCGATATGGATGGGACGGGTGGCGGTAGCCAAGTCCGCCGAGCCTAACCCAGTCATGCTGATGATGATACGGACGCTGGTTAATCTGCTCTTCGATTCGCGAATGCTATGGTAGTAATAGCCTCTCAACGCCGGTGCCGTAAGCTACTCGCTTACGCGTCGCTTTGAGGAAATCAGACATCAGTGTCGAACGAGATAGGTCTCCATCTTGCCGACGCCTCTCAGTTCCACAGTGCAGCGCGGTTCTAGCTCCCAAGAGGCGTGCAGAGCGCGTCTGGTTGCCTCCGAGATTTGCATGCGGTCGGCTACGCCCTGGGACTCGAGTCGGCTTGCGATGTTCACGGTTTCGCCCCAGACATCATAGACGAACCGATGTCGGCCGATCAGACCGGCGATCACCGGTCCAGTGTGTACGCCGATTCGGACACGAAAACTATCGCTGCCCGACGCCAAGAGCCTCAACGAGTCCAGCATGGATTTTCCCAGCGCCACGGTCCTGTCGGCGTGATCGGCCACCGGCTCCGGAAGACCACAAGCGGCCATATACGCGTCCCCAATAGTCTTGATCTTCTCCACGGAATGCTTCTCCGCCAGCGCGTCGAACATGCTGAACATCCGGTCGAGGCGCTTGATAAGGTCGGATGCCGGCAATTTCGCTGCGATAGGCGAGAAACCGACAATATCGGCAAAAAGGATGGTCACTTCCTCGAACCTATCCGCAATGATCTCCTCGCCCCCTTGCAGCCGCGCAACGATTTGACCGGGCAGGACGGCATGAAGAAGCGAGTCGGCCCGCCGCTTTTCCGCCTCGATCCGCTGAAGATACTGGTGCTCGCGGTCGCGCCAACGCTTCTTCTCCAGACTGGAGTTGATCCGGGCGCGCAGCAGGACCGGATTGAAAGGTTTAAGCAAGTAGTCGTCGGCTCCCGCCTCGATGCAGCGGACCACGGCGTCGACTTCGTTCAGCCCCGATATCATAATGACCGGGATATGCCGCCACCGGCGCTCAGCTTTCAATCGCGAGAGCACCTCGATGCCGTTCATGTCCGGCATCAGTATGTCCAACAGAACAAGGTCGAATTCATATTCCGCAAGGCGGGTCAGCGCGGACAGGCCTGACTCGGCAGTGACTACCTGATGACCGTCGTGCAGCAAGCGGCGCGAGAGAAGATCGCGGTTACTGCCGATGTCGTCGACGACAAGTATTCTACCGTTGCGTCCTGAGAATGCATCGCGCTCCGTCTTGCCCAGCGCCCTTTCGAGCCCTGCTGCATCGATCTCTGCCTGATCCGTCGTCCACAGCCCTTCGTTGTCGCTGGCGCGCGATAGGCCGGCAATTGCATCGACATGCGCCAACAGTTCGGCCGCAGCCGCGAGCATCACCCTGACATCTTCGTCCAATGCGTGTTCGTGCAATTCTTCGGCTTCTTCAAGGATCATTTCGGAGTAGCCGATAATCGCGTTGAGTGGTGTTCGCAAATCGTGGCGCAGTTTCGCCTCGATCTCGCGCCCTGCATGGTCCGGATAGTCGGCTTTGCCATGGATCAAGCTGTCGATGAGGCTGTTCAATTGCCGGGCAGCGGCGCCGACCCTCTCAAGATCTGGAGTGATGTGCACCAGACTGTGGTTCTGCACCTGTTCTAGCAGCAGTTCCTGAAATCCCGAGATTGCCCGTGCTGGTCCAGCAAGCGTCTGCGCCAGATGGGCGGCTATTGCGTGGCGTTGGAACTCATTCTTGGCAGTCATGTCTCCAATCCGCCGACTCGGCGGCTCACGGATTTGCGGCAAGCAATTGTTCGATTTTTTGGACGAGCCTCGGCAGGTCCACCGGCTTGCTGTCGTAGTCATCGCAGCCGGCCTCAAGCGCCAATTCCCGATCGCTGGTCATAGCATGTGCAGAAAGCGCGATTATAGGAATCCCGGAGGTGGCCGGATCAGCCTTGATCCGCCGTGTCGCCTCCCATCCGTCCATCACGGGCAGGCTCATATCCATAAGGATCAGATCCGGTCTTTCCGAAATGGTTAGTTCCACGCCGGATTGTCCGTTTTCTGCAATAAGCACTTCGAACCCACGCCGCGACAACCGCCGCGAGAGCATGTCGCGATTCATTTCGTTGTCTTCCACCAGAAGGATTCTCGTCATCTTCGGCCCCTTCTAACGATGGGTCAACGAACTGAGATGCCGGGCCAGCCTACTCGGCCGCGGAAATCTGGCGTTCGAGCGCCTTGACCAATTGAGACCTGCTGTTCGCGCCCTTGGTCACAACGGCAACCGCCCTATCGCGGAGCCATTCGAGCTCGTTCATCGACAGATCTTTCGAGGTAACTACGACCACCGGAATGTTCTGCAGTTCGGGCGTCTGCTGCATCTCACTCAATGTCTGAAATCCGTCCATTTCGGGCATCAGCAGATCAAGCACCACCAGGCGCGGCAACAACCGTTTCATCAGGCCAAGGCCGCGCACGCCGTCGCTTGCCTCGTGAACCCGCCAATCCTTCTTGATCAGGATACGCCGAAGGAAATCGCGGGAGGCTTGGTCGTCATCAATTACAAGCACATCGCGGTTGCCACCGCCGCAAGCCTCAATTGTTTGAATCAGCTTCTCGGTGTCGATCGGCTTCGTCAGGTATTCAACCGCCCCGAGTGAGAGGCCGAGTTCGCGATCTGCAAGTATCGTCGCAAGGATCACAGGAATCTCGCAAAGCTCCCTATCGTTCTTCAGAGATCGCAGCACTGACCAGCCGTCCTGATGCGGCATGATGATGTCGAGAATGATCGCCGCGGGGCGATGCGCTCGAGCAGCGGCTATTCCTTCCTCGCCGCTTGCTGCTTCGAACGATGCCAGTCCCGCCTCCGCCAAGGCGCTGGCGATGACGGTTCGGGCGGCTGGTTCATCATCTATGATCAGAACCGCCTTGTCTCGTGGCGGCAACGGCCCAGCTTCGGAGGGGTGTTGCTCGCTAAATTCTTTTTTGAACTCGGCTGGAATCTCCATTGTGAAGGTCGAGCCTTTTCCGAGTTCGCTCTCGACCTTTACAACGCCTCCGATCATTCGGCTAAAACTCCGGGTTATACTGAGGCCAAGCCCCGTTCCGCCATAGTTGCGAGTGGTGGATGCGTCCGCCTGCGTAAAAGCGTCGAAGAGCCGTTCCTGCTGCTCCGACGTCATTCCGATCCCGGTGTCGGACACTTTGAATATCAGCCAATCGCCGTTTGGTCGCCTGTCGCGACGCACCGCGAGTGTTACTCGACCCCCTTCGGTAAACTTGGCGGCGTTGCTGAGCAGGTTAAACAGGTTCTGACGCAACTTCGTCTGGTCCGAATGCATTTTCCCGAGGTCGTCCTCGAGGTCCAGTACGAAACCGTTTCGGTTTTTCGCCATCAGAGGCGCGACTGTGGCCTGGACGTCGCGCATCAAATCGGCGACGTCGAACGTTTCCAAGAAAATTTCCATCTTGTTCGCCTCGATCTTCGACAAGTCGAGGATGTCGTTGATGAGCCCCAGGAGATGGCGACCAGCCGCGGCGATCTTCTTCAGTTCCGGAACGAATTCCACCATGTGCTGGTCGCTCGCATCTTCGATCAGCATCTCGCTGTAGCCAATAATCGCGTTCAGCGGCGTACGCAGTTCGTGGCTGACGGATGCGACGAAGCGGCTCTTGGCTTCATTCGTCGATTCAGCACGGCTCTTGGCGCGCTCGAGTTCGTCTTGTCTCAGTTTCAATTCCGTGATGTCGGTGTAAACGGCGACCGCGCCGCCGTCAGGCGTTTTTCGCCTGCTTACGCGAACCCATCTGTCGCCAAAGCGATCCTCGCCGACGAAGCCCGCCGGGTCCTTGTGGATGCGTAACCGCTGGGCAATCCACTCCTCTGGCGACGCGCCCGCAAGGTCGACTTGCCCGCCTGCCAGGCGTTGCTCCAAGATTTCTTGGAAGCTTTGCCCAGGAAGAGAAGCTCGCGCATGGTCAGGGAAGAATTCGCAAAATTTGCTGTTGGCCAGGATGACCCTGTCCTGCGGATCGAATAGGACAAATCCGTCAGAAATGGCCTCAAGCGCCGCTGCGATCGTCCGTCGTTGCTGCTCCGCCTCGTCTTCCAGTCGTTTCTTTTCAATCGCGCCCGCGCGAAAAAGTCGAAGCGTCCGCGACATTGCGCCGAGTTCGTCGCCTCCCTCAATCGGTATTTCAATATCGTAGCGTCCTTGCGTCAGTTCGCCGATGACCCGGTTCAGCCGCCGTAACGGGCCAATGATCGAGCGAAGGACAAGGATTGTAAGAAGCGACCCAATCAATAGCACGATGACCACCAGAATGGCAGCGGTAGTCGCGGTTTTCTGGGCTAGCCTTACAGCCTCGTTGCGAGCGGCTTCTGCCTCGGCGCTCACTTGCTCGACAAGTTTGTTAAGGGCGGCATCGACATTTGTGCTGTGGGTTCGCGCCTCGGCCAGGAGAGCGTTTCCAATGATGCGGTTATCCTGGGTATAGCTGTCCGCCGCCTCTAGTGCCCTTTTGACGTAGTCATCGATCTCGACACGGATTTCCCTCACTGCATCGGGGGATAATTTCGAAAGGCCGTCCAGTTGGTCCAGCAGTCGCTCACGCGCCTGCTCGGCATTCCGCTGGGAGTTCATTAGCAAGCTGACCGACAAATCGGTGAGCCAGTATCGCAATTCGCCAAAGGTCACGTGCGCCGCAGCCGCAGTCGCCGCGAGATCGAACAATGCCTTAGTGTCTGCGGTGCGGTCGGCACTGCGATAAAGCGCCTGCGTGAGAAGGATGGAAGATACGATGAGACTGATAAGGCCGGCCGCTGTCAGTGCAGCTACGCGGGCCGCGATCGGCAGACTGGCAAGGCGACGTCCCAGGGATTTCGACGGCACCGGTATGGCTTCCACCTCGTGGGGTGTCTGTTCCAGGACGCTCATTTGAACAAGACGATGCTGATTGCGCCCCCCAGATCGCCGGCTTTTCCGCCCTCCTTGGGATATCCAGTTATGTCGATCTCGCCCTTCGGCTCGCCGTGGCAGGAAAGACACGACTCCGTATAGTATTCGGGCAGGAGCATTCGAAATGCCGGGCGTCCCTCCACCTCGGTCACGTCCGTGTAGGCTTCGCCTTTTGCTCTCTTCGGATCTGAAAAGACGCTTACGATGACGCTGGCTTCCCAAGCGTCCGGAAGAGATTTGCGGTTGCGCACGAGTTGTTCGGGCGCAGTCACGCGCACCAGAGCTTCGTTGCCAACCTTGGCGGCGAATTTCTCATTCAACAGGCGCGCGAAAACGGCCGGCACGAAGCCCTTGAACCCGATCCCAGAGCGGTTGATGTCATCTTGCTGCTCGTCCACCACCTCCCGCATAGCCCCAATCTGGGCCTCAAGCAGACGCCGGTCGCGTTTGGTCAATTCGCCGGAAAACGGGTCCTGGCCGGTGTTTTTTGAGTAAACGGCGATGGCCTCGCTCGCAAAACGCTCGCTGTCGAGGTGCTTGTCGCCAAGTGCGGGATCGTTGATTAGTGTCTGATAGTTGGAGACAACGCTTCGCCCCGCGCGAAGCAATTCCGCAAGGCGGATTCCCATCGCGACATCTTCAGTAACCGCTCCCATGGCAGCCGGCGCGAGGAACGCGCAACCGACAAGAGCAACGCCAATGCTTCTCCGCGTCAAGGTTGACAGGTCGAACATCTCCGTTCCCGTCGAAGGAAGCCAAACAAAAAGTATAGCACGACGCGGGCCGATAGCGTAGCGACAAACGCCCATGCGCAAGCGGTGAGAGAAGGAACGAAGCATCCGCCGCCCGCTCCGAAGCGGCCCTGGCCCGCAAACCCGTTTTTGCCGAACGTCTCTTGACCACCTGGGTGGAGCATCGGGAGGTTAGCGGTGGATTTGTCAAGCTTGCCGTTAAAATATAGCTTGCTAAAGCTAGAAAATTAGCTTTGAAATATATACTCGTTGTGTTCGAGCGCAACCTCACGCACCGTAAACTTAGCATAGCAATTGTTTGTAGAAGAAGATGATGGTTCTGGCCTTATGTTGTCGGCCGGCACAACCTATGCATGTCATCTTGATCGCTGATGAACCATCATCGCTGAAAGGAAACAGAACTATGTTACGAAAAACAATCAGCATTTCAACCCTCGCCGGCGCGGTTGCAGTCGCTGCCGCCGCGGTGCGCCCAGCCGAACGAGACCGATAAGTTCGGAATTGAGACGAGTCAGATGCGACGTAACCGGTCCTTCTCGCGGTGAATACCGCCAGTGCCGTTCCGTGCCGTGTGTTCGAGCAGATGATTAAGATGACTTCGATGTGGACAAGTTTTCATAATGGCACCATTGGCTACATTCGCGGATGGTTCCGCCTTCGCGCCGAGCGAAAAGCTATGTGGATGATAACGGACGGGTTGAGCCGGTCACCGGATGACATTCTTAACGACATTGGTATCTCACGCGACGAAATCACGTGCGCTTTGTCAAAGCCTCCCAATCCGAGTTCCGGGTCGGGGCGGAATGCGGCCGGCCCATGATTTGTCCAGCCCACAGTATCTGCCATGTCGCATGCCAAGGTCTCATTGTCCCCGCGGCGGCGAGTCGAACTGATTCCGAGTGATCACGGCGCTGGCCGATCGTTACCTGCTCGCAGATCGTGATTCAGTGGCTCGTCGCTCCACGACTGCGCAACAATGACAGCATTCTCCCCCTGTGCGGACGTTGAAGCGCGATGTCAGGAAGGTCGTTAACGGGTCAGTTCACGTCGATGCATGGGGGGCGCCTGAATGTCCGCTTCTGACATTCCAGGCCTCGAAGCCGCAAGTCCGCTCCCGGCCCCATCGTGTTCTCACCGAGCCACTGGCGCTGGTAGCGAGCCGCGAATGAAGGTATAGTTCAGGTATTGGATTACGGGTGGGCGGTAACCTGGACAATGGCGGGATTGGGTGAACAGATTGCGCGTGAGCAACGCACCATGGGACCGCTCCTGGTTGCGGCAGTGGTCGTCGGCCTTATAGGTCTGCCCGTCGCAGCCTGGCTCGACCTCCGAGATCTGTCGGAACGCATGCTGCGCACGCAAGCCAGCGAAATCAGCCGGATCATCGACGACATGCGCGGATTCTACGGCAGCGACGTCGTGGGACGGGTCCTGAAAGCAGACGGCGCCGTGACCGCGACGCACAATTACAGGGACGTGCCAGGTGCGATCCCTATCCCAGCAACCCTCTCAATCGAACTCGGCAAGCGCATCAGCGCTCACGACGGGTCCGTCAAATATCGCTTCGTCTCGGACCTACCTTTCAAAGGCCGCGAGCCCCACCGGCTAGACACATTCGAGCGCAACGCAATCTCTGCCTTTCGCGCCAATCCAAGTGAGCCCATCATCGAAGCCTCGGGTTCGTTGCTTGACCGGCACGTTCGCGCGGCGGCTCCCGTAGTAATGGGACAAGTCTGCGTCAACTGCCATAACTCGCACCCGGACAGCCCCAAGACAGACTGGAAGGTAGGGGATGTCCGAGGTATCCAGGAGATATCGGTCGCCCAGCCGATCGGGGCCAACGTCCTCTCTTTCAAGTATCTGCTTCTGTATTTCGGCTTCGCAGCTGCGGCGGGTCTGACGTTCATTTTCCTGCAGCGTCGGCAGTCCGCCTTGGTTCACGGCATGAACACGGAACTCGCAGAGGCAAACGACTTTCTGGCCGCAATTTCATTGAAGATCGCCAAATATCTCTCGCCTCAAATTTATAAAAGCATCTTCAGCGGCCAAAAGGATGTGATTATCGCGACCGAGCGCAAGAAGCTCACAATCTTTTTCTCAGATATCAAGGATTTCACCGCGATCGCGGAACGGCTCCAGCCTGAGGACCTGACGGTACTCCTCAACGAGTACTTCACCGAGATGTCAATGATCGCGCTCAAGCACGAGGCTACTGTCGACAAGTTCATCGGCGACGCACTTCTTGTGTTCTTCGGAGACCCCGAGACAAAGGGTGTCGAGGAGGACGCGAGGGCTTGCTTGCGCATGGCTGTCGACATGCAGCGCCGGCTAGAGCAGCTGAACAGGTTGTGGCGTGATCGAGGAATTGAGCAGCCGTTCCGAGCTCGCATGGGCATCAACACGGGCTATTGCAATGTCGGCAACTTCGGCTCCGATGATCGCATGGACTACACGATAATCGGGGCCGAAGCGAACTTGGCGGCCCGCCTGCAATCGATTGCCGAACCTGGCGGCATCTGCCTTAGCTATGAGACCTATGCGCTCGTGCGCGACCTTGTCCGAGCGCGTCCGTTGGCGCCGATCGCCATGAAGGGGATCAGTCGGGAGGTTGTCCCCTATGAAGTCGAGGGCCTCCTTGGTGAACTGGCACAGCGCCCTCAGGTCATCAGCGAGCACGCGACTGGCCTCGACCTGTTCGTCGATGTCGAAGCGATCGACGAGAACGGGGTCGAACGGGCAAAGAAACGTCTCTCGGAGGCGCTCCTGGCCTTAACCGCCCGAAGCAAGCCCGCTACTTTTTAGCAGGGTCCTTGAACGTCCGGTTTGCCCGACCTGAGCCGTTTCGGAAACGCACCCTCGACCCGAAGCAGACTCCCGTAGTGGAGCCATGGATGACCGCTTCGCGCCTAATGTCGGCCGTTGAGGTGATCTCTACTGTTGCCCAATAGCAGACGTTGCCGGAGGCTATCCTGGAAATCGTGCTTGCGGATATTCCGGCCGTTCAGCTTCAGTCGACGGCCAAAGGAGGCTTGCGCGCGGCCATACAGCCGCGCGCTTTAGTTGTCGGAGGTCCGACTGATCAGATCGCCTGACCACCCGAAACCTCGATCCGCTGTGCCGTAACCCAACGGTTATCCTCGCCCAGAAGGCTTGCCACCATAGGGCCGATGTCGTCGGGCAGCCCTACGCGGCCAAGCGCGGTCATCCCTGCGAATTGCGCGTTGACTTCGGCATTGTCGCGCACCAGCCCGCCACCGAAATCAGTCTCGATCGCTCCGGGCGCGACCGTGTTCACTGTGATCCCGCGTGCACCCAACTCTTTCGCCATATAGACGGTCAAGATTTCGACCGCCCCCTTGGCGGCCGCATAGGCCGAGAAGCCCGGATAGGACACGCGGGTCAGGCCCGAAGAAAAGTTCACGGTCCGCCCGCCATCTGCGATGAGCGGCAGAAGCGCCTGCACGAGGAAGAAGATGCCCTTCACATGGACGTCGAACAGACCGTCGAACTGCGCCTCGGTCGTATCGCCGATCATGGCGAATTCGCCGTGGCCGGCATTGTTGATCAGGTAATCGAAGCTGTCGCGGCCCCAGGTCTCTTTCAGCGCCGCGCGCAGGGTCTCGGCAAAGGCCTCGAAGCTGGCGACCACGCCGAGATCGAGCTGCAGAGCAACCGCCTTACGGCCCAGGGCTTCGATCTCGGCCACAACCTCGCTGGCCTGAGATGCGTTGCCGCGATAGGTGACGATCACGTCGCGACCATGCCGCGCGATGCTGACAGCGATGTTGCGGCCGAGGCCGCGGTTGGCGCCGGTGACGAGTGCGATCTTGGTCATGCGGGAAGTCCTTTCATCCGAAGTGATGGGAACAACATGCGGCAAGAGCGTCTCCAGTTGTTGCCGATTCCTCGCGTAGTCTTGCCTGTTCCTGCAAATCTGGATCGGCCTGCCACACAGGATTTGCCAGAGTGTTCTGATTTCTTGCCTGATCCTTCTTCAGGTCTTGCCTGAAGCGCCACCACCCTTCATCTTGCTCATATGAGCCGAACGCTTCTCGACCTCGTGCGCAGCTTTGCCGACACTCATGCCGACCGTTTCGGGGCAGCATCGACGCCTATTCCCGGCCTGACCGCGATCCGCGCCACGCAGCCCGGCGAATTGCAGGTGGCTGTCAATCGGCCGCTGGTGGCCATGCTGTTACAAGGTGCCAAGCGGGTCACGATAGGGGCCGAGACATTGGAATTCGGTCCGGGCGACTCGCTGCTGATCTCGGCCGATGTGCCCACGGTCAGCCAGATCACGCAGGCAACCCTCGGCGCGCCCTACTATTCGCTGGTGCTGGAACTCGACCCCGTCCTTATGCGGGAACTCGCGGTGGAGATAGCGGCGGTACCGGGCGATCCGCGCAAGCCTGTCCGAGTGGAGCCGACCGACGCAGATGTCGCCGATGTGGCGCTGCGTCTGATGCGGCTTCTGGACCGTCCCTTTGCCCTCCCGGTCCTACAAGGGCCGTTGCTGCGCGAGATTCATTTCTGGCTTCTGGCGGGACGGCACGGATCGGCCCTCCGCAGCCTCGGCGGGGCCGATGGCCATGCACAACGCATCGCCCGTGCGGTCGCCATGATCCGCGAAAGCTATGCACGGCCGATCCGCATCGAGGAACTGGCCGAGGCCGCGGGGATGAGCACCTCGTCCTTCCACCAGCATTTCCGCCAGACCACCACGCTGTCTCCCTTGCAATTTCAGAAGCAGTTGCGCCTGATCGAGGCTCGGCGCCAGATGCTGGCCGATGGCACGAGCGTGCGTTCGGCGGCATACGCGGTGGGCTATGAGAGCGTGCCTCAGTTCACCCGCGAATATGGCCGTCTGTTCGGCAAACCACCGGCCCGCGACATACGGCGGGCACAGATGGCTGCGTAGTCTGACTCTGCTTCAGAAGAAAGCGAGCGTCCGCTGTGGGTCACATCCAGACCACCCTTTGAGCGCTGCGTACGTCCGCTTCTGCACCTCGATGGCCGAAAACTGACAGTCCGCAGTCGCCCCGCTGCCGACTAGTCCCCTTTCGCTTCCCTTCCGGCCAATGGTGCGCCGAAGGAGAAGCAGGATGGACATTTCCAGCACGATCCTGCGATGCCGGAGCGCAAAGCTTGGAATGCTAGCCGGAATGTCGCTCGCGCGATCGAGCGCTCTTTTTCGTCATCCAACGCATCTCTTCGCAACGAACCTCAGGTTCAGGTCCCACAAAAGGTCTTATAGACGCGGCCATCGCGCGGTGGTGGCTCGGCATAGCTCGCGAAGCCTGGCTGGACTTCGTATGGCTTGCCGAGCACGGTCAGAAGGTCCTCGAACGGTCCGAACTCCTGTTTCTCCACGGCGGCCTCGATGACCGCCTCAACGCGGTGGTTGCGCGGGATAACGGCCGGATTTACGCGCTGCATGGAAGCTCGGCGCACTGAACCTTCCTGCGGCTCTTGCCCGAGCCGTTTGCGCCAGCGCTTGGCCCAGTCGTCATATGGGGCAGGGTCTTCGAAGAGGCTGCGCACCGCGACGTCGCTTTCGGGTCCAATAGCGGCCTCGCTCAGGCGTCGGAAAGTCAGGGTGAAGTCCGCCTTGCCAGCGACCATCCGATCGAGAAGATCATGCGTCAGCGCAAGATCGCCCTCCCGCTCCGACAAAAGTCCCAACTTGCGACGCAAGCCACTATTATACGCGTCGCTGAACCGTGCTGCGAAGGCAGAAAGCGCCTCTTGGGCCTGCTCCACGGATTTGTCCTGATCCTCAGCCAGGAGGGGCAGCAGACACTCCGCCAGCCGCGTCAGGTTCCACTGGGCGATCGCAGGCTGATTGGCATAAGCGTAGCGACCTAACTGGTCGATCGAGCTGAATACGGTGTTGGGATTGTAGATGTCCAGAAAAGCGCAGGGGCCATAGTCAATCGTCTCGCCGGCGATAGACATGTTGTCGGTGTTCATAACCCCGTGAATGAAGCCGACGAGGAGCCACTGCGCTACGAGGTTCGCTTGGCGCGCAATCACACTCTCCAGCAGTGCCAGGTAGGGGCGAGCAGCGCCCGCGGCATCCGGGTAGTGCCGGGCGATCGCGTGATCAGCGAGAGCCCTCACCGCACCCACGTCCCCGCGCGCCGCGAAGAATTCGAAGGTTCCGATCCGCATGTGGCTGGATGCGACCCGTGTCAGCACTGCGCCTGGCAGGTAGGTTTCTCGTATAACCTCATCACCCGTCATAACCGCAGCAAGCGCCCGAGTGGTCGGAATGCCAAGAGCCGCCATGGCCTCGCTGACAATGTACTCGCGCAGAACGGGGCCAAGCGCCGCCCGCCCGTCGCCGCCGCGGGAAAACGGTGTTCGGCCGGAGCCCTTTAGCTGGATATCCCGGCGCACTCCTTCCTGATCGACGATCTCGCCTAGCAGGATTGCCCTTCCGTCGCCGAGCTGCGGCACGAACTGACCGAACTGGTGTCCGGCATAGGCGGTAGCGATCGGCTCGGCACCTTCGGGAATCCGTTTGCCGGCAAGAATCTCAACACCCGCCTGCGTGGCGAGTTCTACCGGGTTGAGCCCGAGCTGGACGGCCAGCTCCTGGTTAAGCTTGAGGAGGTGCGGTGCGGAGACCGGGGTCGGGGAAACACGCGCATAAAACGAGCTCGGCAGCCGAGCATAGCTGTTGTCAAATGCAAAGCGTACCGTCATTCACACTCCTCAAACATCAACGGCAGTAGCGAGACGCTTCGTCGGTCGCAAAGATTGTTATCAATGACAATAGTTCCATCAGACTGCCGGTCCGTATACTGATGTGGCGATGCTCGAACTTCATTTCCAGCTACGTGCCAGAAATGGATGTATCGGTGCCTTCGGGCAAGTAGCCTCTTCGAGCGGAACGGCTACGACGCTTCTCGCACCAGCGAACGTCTGGTCTTCGCGAATCGGTAGCCTTAAGCCGCCTGACTGCTAACGGCCCCGCTCCAGTCCTCAACGCGCCACACAGCGGTCGTGCTGTTCCTTCGAAGCAGTGGCTGCAGAAGGTTCAATACCGGACCTCGCCCGGTCAGGCGCTCATACGAGGCCGGCTTTGCGAAGGCCATCCACGATTAGCTCGAAATCGTTGGGATCCTTATAGGGCAACACTTTGCGGCGATGTTCCAGAGAATATTGGGGGTTGACGCGAAACACTTCCTGCCACTCGCGACGGGCTTCTTCGAACCGACCCAGATGGCCGTAGCTCGCCGCCAGGAGCACGCGTGAGACGTCGGTGGAAGGGTTACGAACAAGTCGCCGCCGCAGGATCCCAATTGCCTCTTCGTACCTGCGCAACTGGAACATCGCTTGCGCCTGGAAGTGAAGGTACACGTCCGGATAATACGGGTTCAAGGCCATTGCCTTGTCGAAACACCGGAGTGCGTCTTCAGGCTTGCCGGAATAATACAGTGCATAACCGAAATTTTCGTGCCCCTCGGCAAGATTTGGCGCAAGAGCGATCAAGCGTTTCGCCGAGCGGATGGCCGCCTCATGCCGTCGCGAATACAACTCGACGATGCCCAGCGCCCAATGTGCGTAAGGATATCGATCGTCGAGCGCCACTGCCCGTGCCGCGAACATTTCCGCTTGTGCCATTGCGTTCGACCACGACGAGCTCCACTGGTTTGCGTAGTCCAGTATGTTTGCGAACGCGAGGAACGCGTAGGCGGGAGCGAATTTCGGGTCGAATTCGACGGCGCGCTGCAACAGCTCCCGGCCCTTGATGTTTTCCGCTTTCGTGAACCGCCATAGCTGCTCTCGGCCATGAAGAAAGCAGTCATACGCGTCCAGGTTGCCGGTTTGCTCGGTCGCGAGCCGCTGCTGGTCGCCCTTTGTCAGGTTGAGCGCCAGCGCGTCGACAATTTGCTGCGTAACGTCGTCCTGTACGGCAAAGATATCGGTCAGGTTGCGATCGAAGCGCTCCGCCCACAGATGTCCGCCTGTGGTCGCGTCAATAAGCTGCGCGGTGATACGTACCCTGTTGCCGGATTTGCGAACGCTGCCCTCCAGCACGTAATGCACGCCGAGGTTCCGGCCGACCTCCTGAACGTTCACGTTCCTGCCCTTGAAAGTGAAGGACGAATTGCGAGCGATCACAAACAGCTGCGACAGCTTTGAGAGAGCTGTAATGATGTCTTCGGAGATTCCGTCGGCGAAATATTCCTGCTCGGCATCACCGCTCATGTTGGCGAAGGGCAGCACGGCGATCGATAACTGAGGCGGTGCCGCTGTGGAAAGCAGAGCTTCCGAAAGTTCGTGGGTCACAGGCGCCTTTGCGTGAGCCGCGGTGCCGACTCGGAGTGAATAAACCCGGATCGGTTCGGCAATATTCTTGAGCTGGGTGTCGCCGAGATCACTGACCGAAACGTCTAGTCTCGTCTTGACTTGCCGATAGGCGTCTTCGGACAGGCAGATGGTGCCCGGGGCCGCGACACCCTCCAGACGCGAGGCGATGTTGACGCCGTCGCCCATCAGGTCGCCGTCGCTTTCTTCGACCACGTCGCCCAAATGTATCCCAATCCGAAATTCGATGCGGCGGTCCTCGGGCACGCCGGCGTTGCGCTCGACCATGCCATTCTGCACTTC
Source organism: Mesorhizobium sp. WSM4844 (assembly GCF_055811775.1). Classification (NCBI taxonomy): domain Bacteria; kingdom Pseudomonadati; phylum Pseudomonadota; class Alphaproteobacteria; order Hyphomicrobiales; family Phyllobacteriaceae; genus Mesorhizobium; species Mesorhizobium sp. WSM4844. The sequence continues at coordinate 28,532 of NZ_JBVVQB010000051.1, forward strand.
TATGGCGCAGCGCACGGCGTCTACCACACTGCGGAATTCAACCAACGCACCATCGCCTGTGCGCTTGACCATACGACCGTTGTACACGGCGATGGTCGGGTCGATCAGGTCGCTTCGAAGTGCCCGCAACCGGGCCAACGTACGATCTTCATCCGTGCTCGCCAGCCGGCTGTACCCGACCACATCAGCGGCAAGGATCGCGGCTAGCTTGCGGCTCTCGCTCACGGGCCAATCTCCTCGTATCCACAATAACACGAAGAGGCAGGGAAACATGAAAGTTCGCTGTCCCCAGAGCGGTATCCTCCACTCGCTAGAATTCTACACCCTACGCCGAAGTAAGGGGTCATCCGGCGCGGCTGCCTGGCAAGGCACGGCCATCAACGCCCCCTCAATGCCTCTTGAAATACTGCACCTCGCGTTCGTGCTTCTGCGCAGCCTCGCGGCTGTCAAACGTCCCGAGATTGCGGCGCCTGCCGGTCTTTTCGTCCTTCTTGCGCGAATAGAGGCGGTATTTTCCGTCTTTGAGTTTTCTGATCATCTGTCACTCCCCGAGCCGCTGCTTCCCCTTGAGGTTGCGCGCGGCTTGTTCGATCGCCGCCCGGTCGTTGCCCAGCCTGTCGATCAGTTCCTGCGCCTGTTCGCCCGATATGCCGGTGCGCACCGCCAGGGCCTCCACCGTCAAGACGTCGGAGTTCGCGACCTCGCGGGTTTCCGGCAGGGCATCGCCTGCCGTCAGCGGCAGGGCTGCCTCCCTGTCGATCTCGGCCTCGGCCCGGTGCCAGTGCCGCTCGGGATCGCCGTGGATCCCGCCTTCGCGTTCCCAGATCTGGTATGCGCGCTCACGAATCTTGTCTTCCCGGTCGTCGCTCATGCTGATTCCTCCTGTGGGTATTCGGATGAACGCCGCGCCAACACGAACGATCCAAGAAATCTGCGTGATCGGCGGTCGCACAGGCGCCATGCACTGCGGCCGCCAGTTCGCCGCTCTGCACCCACCTACTCGCACTGCCGGCGCGGGCCGCCGGAATAGGGCTGGTAGGTGTTGTCTTCCGGCCGGTAGGAGCGGTAGCGGCTGAAGCAATATTCCACGTGGTCGGGCGGAAGCCAGGCGCCGCCGCTTTCATCCGACGCAACGTCGTCATCCATTGGCGACATGTCGGTCGCCTCGACATAGCTGGCGCCATCGTCGGGAGCGGCGCGGTCGGCCGCACCGGCATCGAGATAGGGCGAGATGCAGGGACGCTGCTCGCCGCTGTAGGATGTGTAGTGGTCGTCGCTTGGTCTGTAGGAGCGGTAGCGGCTGGCGCACCATTCCACATGGGCGGCGGGCATCGCCTGCTGCTCGTCCGTTGCCGGCGTTGTCGGCTTGATGGAGGCGGTAGCGGTGGTGTCGGGCGACGAAGATGCGGCATCGGCAGGTTTCGCGGCGCGATCAACTGGGGCCTCATCAACTGGGGCCTCATCAAATGGGGCCTCTGCTACCTCTGGGACCGCTGGGACCGCTGGGACCTCTGGGACCGCTGGGACCGCTGGGACCTCTGGGACCGCTGGGACCGCTGCGACCTCTGGGACCGCTGCGACCGCTGGGACCGAGCGGGCGGGAAGGCGCTCAAAATGCTGCGAAGCGGGGTTCACCTTCCGCGGCTCCCTCGGCCACAGTTCGGCAACGCTAGAAGTCGGAGCGACCGGCTGCACCGGTTCGGCGGAGAGAATCCACAGGGCGAAGGCCAATCCGCTGGCGAAAACCGCCAGCGTCAGCACGAAGCCGCCAAGTACCGCCGATAAAGCTTTCACCTTGCGCTCCTTTGCCCCCGTCATCTGTTAAAATGCGAGGCATTGGATCCGGTTCCAACCAAGCGCGGCGTGCCAGGCAACTCGGACAGGCGCGGCTCGTGTGCGGGGGCGCAGTCGACCCGGGGCGGACACGGTTTTGTGGTGAATGTTGCGGATGTCGCCGAGGCTGGCTCCTCTCGCAGAACCTGGGTTCCTCGCCCCCACGAACGTGCGGGAGAGGTGGCTCGGCGAAGCCGAGACGGAGAGGGGGAATTTGCGCAGGCTTGCGCCATAAGGCCTTCATCCAGGGAGGGGTTTCCGTGTTTCGAAAGGCCCCCTCTCCGGCCGCGGAGCCTGTCCTCGGGCTTGCCAAAGGCAAGACCCGTGGGCGGCCACCTCTCCCCCGCTTGCGGGGCGAGGAACCCAGCTTTCAAGGATCGCCGACGAGCTCCGTATAGGTCCTCAGCTCGCCATCCTGCCCGCGAATCCGCCACTTGTCGCCGTCCTGCGCCTCGACATGGCACGGGCCGAGCGGCACTTTGCCGCCCCCGTCGGGCAGGTCCAGCACGTAGACGGGGTTGCAGATGCCCGACAGGCGCGCCCGCAAGGCGCTGACCAGCGCCCGTCCCTCGGCAATCGTGGTGCGCCGGTGCGCCATGCCGCGCGCGAGGTCGCCGTGGTGCAGGTAATAGGGTTTTATGCCGAGGCGGTACATCAGCTCGCGGCACAGTTCCTCCAGCACCTCGACTGTGTCGTTGACGCCTTTCAGCAGGACGCTCTGGTTGAGCAGCACGAAGCCGCCTTGCCGCAACGCGCGGCAGGCTTCTTCGGTGGCCGGGGTGATCTCCCGCGCGTGGTTGAAATGGGTGACGACTGTGACCATCAGCCGGCCCTGCAGCGAGCGAACCAGCCCTGACGTGACGCGCGAGGGCAGCGCTACGGGCACGCGTGTGTGGATGCGCAACAGCCGCACATGAGCAACCGCCTCGATGCGGGCGCGGATTTCTGCCAGCACCTTGTCCGGCAGCGACAGCGGATCGCCGCCGGTCAGGATCACCTCGCGGATTTCGGGGTGGGCCTCGATATAGGCGAAGGCCGGCTCCAGCGCCTCGCGCGAAAAACCGCGGCCGATCGAGGTCAGCGACTCCTTGCGAAAGCAGAACCGGCAATAGACCGCGCACTGATAGGTCGGGAACAAGAGAACCCGGTCGGCATGGCGATGCGTCAATCGCGGCACCGGGCTGAAGGCGTGGTCGGCGATTGGATCGTCGAGCTCGCCTTCCTGCTCAGCCAGTTCTTCGGGCGACGGGATGACCTGCGCCCGGATCGGATCGGCGGGGTCGCTCCAGTCGATCAGGTCGAGATAGGCTTTTGGGATGCGAACCTTGTGGCGCGTGGCCGCGGCTTGAGCCGCCGCGCGCTCGGCTGGCGACAGCGGCAGGGAGTCGAGATCGCGCACCTGCCGCACGCCGGCGCGAACATCGCCCTGCCACGTGTTGTCGTCGTCGGCCGCCATGCCGGCGTCGGGGGTGTCGAGGTGTGAGGTCATCAAAAGCTCCTTGAATTCGGGCTGGATACAGCATTGGAGCCGAGGTGCGAACCCTTGCCGGGTGCACTCGCGAACGCGCGCGGCGCCGAAGCTGCCAATCTCCCCCCTCGTGGGGGAGATGCCCGGCAGGGCAGAGGGGGGCGCGAAGGATCGCCAACATTGTTCGTTCTGAACGCGCAAAGGACGTTCTAAGCGAATGCGCGTGAGAGCGGATCGGTGAGAGAAGTCGGCGGGACAGCGCCCCCCTCTGTCCTGCCGGACATCTCCCCCACAAGGGGGGAGATTGGCAGCTTCAGCGCCCGCCTGGTTTCTCAGCACGCCCATCCGGCTTCATGATGATCTCGCGATGCGGATATGGGATGTCTATGCCGTTTTCCCTAAAAGTGTCCCACAGCGCCAGCAGCACCCTGCCACGCACGTTGGTCAGGCCTTGCTGAGGGTCGTGGATCCAGAAGCGCAGGACGAAATTGAGCGAGGATTCGCCGAAGTCGGTGAGCCAGCAAACCGGCCGCCGGTCCGCTTCGACCCGGCCGACGCTCATGGCGGCCTTGATCGCCAGTTCACTGACCTTATGCGGGTCGGCGTCGTAAGAGACCCCGAAATTCACGTCGAGCCGCACGAGGTTGTCGCTGAACGACCAGTTGATGACCCTTTGGGTGATGAAGTCCTCGTTCGGGATCAGGTATTCGCGGCCGTCGCGCGTCACCACCGAGACAAACCGCGCCCGCAATTCGCGCACCCAGCCGAAAGTGCCTTCGAGCGAAATGGTGTCGCCCGGCTTGATCGACTTGTCGAGCAGGATGATCATGCCGGAGACGAAATTCGAAACCACCTTTTGCAGCCCGAAAGCCAGGCCGACGCCGACGGCGCCGGAAAATATCGTCAGGGCCGTCAGGTCGAGACCGACGGAAGACAGGGCGATGGCACCCGCCACCAGCACAAGGCCGACCTTTGCGACCTTGCCGACGAGGACGCGGATCGAGGGCGTCAGCTCTTCGGAGATGCGGACGCGCTCGTCGATATACTTGCCGACGACCACCGCAAGCCAAACCGTGGCGATCAGCAGCAGCGCCGCTTTCAGCACCATGAGCGCCGAAAGGCGCACCGCGCCCAAAGGTATTGCGAGGCCTTCCAGGAAAGTCGCGGCGTCGTCATCGATGCCCAGGATGACGAGGGCCGCATAGATCCAGGTCAGCCAGGCGAGAGCCCGCGCGACAAAGCGATTGCGGACGATGCGCGACAGCACCGACGCAAACAGCCACGCAAGCGATAGCGAGAGCGCGATATAGATGAAATGGGTCCGGCTCGGCCAGGTGACGGCGCGCATGAGAACGAGCGCGGCAAGCAGGAAGACCGTGAACAGGATCCAGTCGGTGCGCCGCAACAGGGCAACGACGACCCTCAACAGTCCGGGATGCCCCTTGATCTGGCGTGCTCGGTTCTCCACGAGCGGTTCGATGCGCTGCGCTGCGAGCTTCGCGACGAGGAAGAGCACGACGATGATGGCAGCCTGATAGAAGAACCACGGCGTGACGGCGTAGTCGAACCATCGGCTGGCCCAGGCCAGCGATTCATCGATGGCGTTGCGAAAATCCATTCCCACACGACCGTTATGGACTGGCGACCAGCACAATGTCGCCGGCCTGGTGCAGGGTCAAGCCGGCGCTCTGCGCTTCACCCCGCGCCCCCGGCGCCTCTTGGCCGGTGGGCTCAACATGTCAGGTATAGCCGCCGCCATAAGAGTGACGCACGCGGCCAGGCAGCGGCCGCCAGAAACAACAACTGACTGGAAACAACCGCTGGAAAATCGCCAACGCGCAACATTGAATCACTGTTACATTAGCTTGCTCTTAAATTAGATTTAGCGTATGTATGCAGGTGGCCGGTGATCTACCCCCCAACCGGTTAGGCTCGGCGCCAGTCCCGCCCCCCTCAGGCCAACGACGCCGGGCCGCTCGGCCCTTATTCTCTCTTTAAGTATCCCTGCTGTTCCTGTCGCGCAGTTGAGAAGTCGACCGATTGTCGGCCTCTTCGATATCGATCAAGGGGCGCCCCTCCTCAATAACCGGCGGTGAACACATCGACGACGTCCGCGATCCCCTCAGGTGTCGGCCTTCCCGTCGCCAGCCATGGTCGCTAATCTCGGCTCACGGAAAGGCTGGAGAAGCGGAATGGCGAACGACTTGTCGCCACGGCTTTTGGCGATCGTCGATGCGCTGCCTTTGCGGCAGGGCATGCGGGTGCTGGAGATCGGCTGCGGACCGGGTGCTGCGGCGCGCGAGATCGCGCGCCGGATTGGCGACGGCCACGTGCTGGCGATCGACCGCTCGGCCAAGGCCATCACGCAGGCCAGGGCCGCCTCGCGCGCCGAGATTGCAGCGGGCCGGCTGAGCCTGCGTCAGGTCGCCATCGAGGATTTCCAGTTGGAGGCGGACGAGAGGCATTTCGACATTGCCGTTGCGGTGCGCGTCGGCGCGTTGGACGGACGTCATCCCGAGGCAGGGAAAATCGCCCTGCAACGGCTCAAGGCGGCGTTGACGGCGCAAGGCCGACTGTTCATCGACGGCGGCGATCCGCTGCGCGAAATTGTGATACACGGCTGAGCAGCCCGTGCTTCCTTCCGGAATCGAGCGTTTGGGTCATGGTGAGCGGCAACGCCGGTCTGCGCCTCAGCTCCGCAGCCCAGGCGCCTCCTGCCCCGTTCGCTCGACATACTCGGTATAGCCGCCGCCGTAGGTATGAATCCCCTCGGGCGTCAGTTCCAGCACCCGGTTCGAAAGCGCCGCCAGAAAATGCCGATCATGCGAGACGAACAGCATGGTGCCCTCATATTGCGAAAGTGCCGTGATCAGCATTTCCTTGGTGGCGATGTCGAGGTGGTTGGTCGGCTCGTCCAGCACCAGCAGGTTGGGCGGGTCGAACAGCATCAGCGCCATCACCAGCCGCGCCTTCTCGCCGCCCGACAGCACCCGGCATTTCTTTTCGATCTCGTCGCCGGAAAAGCCGAAGCAGCCGGCCAGCGCGCGCAACGGCGCCTGGCCTGCCTGCGGAAAGGCATCCTCCAGCGTCTGGAACACGGTGCGTTCGCCCTCCAGCACTTCCATGGCGTGCTGGGCGAAATAGCCCATCTTGACGCTGGGCCCGCGCGCCACCGTGCCATTGTCCGGCGCGGAAGTGCCGGCGACCAGCTTCAGCAGCGTCGACTTGCCGGCGCCGTTGATGCCCATCACGCACCAGCGCTCGCGGCGGCGCACCTGGAAATCCAGCCCCTGATAGATCGAGCGGCTGCCATAGCCCTTGTGGACGTTCTTCAGCGTCACCACGTCCTCACCGCAGCGCGGCGCCGGCTGGAAGTCGAACGACACTTTCTGGCGGCGTTTTGGCGGCTCGACGCGGTCGATCTTCTCCAGCTTCTTCACCCGGCTCTGCACCTGGGCGGCGTGTGACGCCCGTGCCTTGAAGCGCTCGATGAAGGCGGTCTCCTTGGCCAGCATCGCCTGCTGGCGCTCGAACTGCGCCTGCTGCTGCCGGTCGGCGATAGCACGCTGCTGCTGGTAAAATTCATAGTTGCCGGAGTAAGCGGTCAGCGAGCCGCCATCGATCTCCACCACCTTGTCGACGATGCGGTTCATGAACTCGCGGTCGTGCGAGGTCATCAGCAGCGCGCCGTCATAATTCTTCAGGAACTGTTCCAGCCAGATCAGGCTTTCCAGATCGAGATGGTTGCTCGGCTCGTCGAGCAGCATGGCGTCGGGCCGCATCAGCAGGATCCTGGCCAGCGCCACGCGCATCTTCCAGCCGCCGGAAAGTTTTCCGACGTCGCCGTCCATCATCTCCTGGCTGAAGCCGAGGCCGTCCAGCACCTCACGGGCGCGGCCATCCAGCGCATAGCCGTCGAGTTCCTCGAAACGCGCCTGCAGGTCGCCGTAGCGGACGATGATGGCGTCCATCTCGTCGGCGCGATCGGGATCGCCCATGGCGGCTTCTAGTTCGCCCATCTCGGCCGCCACTTCGCTCACCGGCCCGGCGCCGTCCATCACTTCGGCAACCGCGCTGCGGCCCGCCATGTCGCCGACATCCTGGCTGAAATAGCCGATGGTGACGCCGCGATCGACGGAGACCTGGCCCTCGTCGGGCTGCTCCTCGCCGTTGATCATGCGAAACAGCGTCGTCTTGCCGGCGCCGTTGGGGCCGACCAGCCCGACCTTCTCGCCCTTCTGCAGGGAGGCGGAGGCCTCGATGAAGACGATCTGCCGGCCGTTCTGCTTGCTAATGCTTTCCAGTCGAATCATGCTTTTCACGCGCGCCCAAGGGATTTCCCCGCGCCAATACGCGATAGGCGGCGCCTGCGGAAGCCCGCAAATCACGGGAATAGGACGCCACATTCGAAGTTCGAACTGAATTGGCGGAACCTCAGATTGTGCCGGCAGTTTAGAAAGATGACCTCAAACAGCGAAGGAGGACGAGATGAAGACCCTAACCGCTATTTTGCTCGCCACCTCAATGATCGGGCTGACGGCCGGCACGGCAAGCGCTACCTGCCACGACACGACCGCATCGATCGAAGCTCAATCAGGCGTCGCAAAAGACGCAACGCGCGCGCCCCTCGAAACCGACGCGAATACCGGTAACAGGGTAAAGGGCGGCCCGGCCAACAAGACCGGCAACACCATGCCGCTTGCCAACCAGGAAGCCGGCGGCGATAAAAACCTTGCCACCTCGCAGCAGGATGTCGAGGCGCAGCAGGAGGGCGAGAAGACAGCAGCTGCAAAAGCCGACCCCTGCAAGCCGGATTGACGCGCATTGAAAATGCCGTTTGCAGACGGCGCGCCGTAGCACAAGGCGAAGCGCGACGGTCAGCCGATCCCGCCGGTCACCATGTAGGCGCCTGCGGCGCGTCCGTCTTCAAGACGCACGATAGCGGTGACGATCGAGCCGTACGAGCCACGCCAGACGCTGTGGATTCTCTCATGCTCGTTGGCCGGCACCACCGCGCGCCGGGTCAGGCGCGCCCCGGTCTGCTGCATGGTGACAGGCTCGCCGTTGACATGCACTTTCACATGGGTTTCGGTCCCGGCCTCGCCATCGATGTCGAGCATGATGGTTATCTCATCCTGATCACCGGCATGGCGCGTCTCGGCGGCAAGCGCGACGGTGAGCGGCGGCGCCTCGCCGGGCCGGCGGGCGGAAGGCCGGGCGAAAAAAACATCGTCGGGAAGTTCCGGCGTGCGCGGCGGGCGGCTGCGGCGCTGGCCAAAACGCTCGAAGTCGCCGGCCACCCGCAGCAGCCGGGTGTCGTCATAGGCCTTGCCGGCGAAGGTTAGGCCGACCGGCATGCCGATATCGGCCATCGCGCCCATCGGCACGGTGACGGTCGGAATACCGAGATGGCGCGGCACCAGATTGCCGTTGGCGACCCAGGTGCCGTTGCGCCAGGCCAGCACTGCGGAGGCCTCGTTGACATCCGCATCGGCCGGCCCGACATCGGCGACGGCGGGAAACACCACTGCGTCGAGCCGTTGCGCGTCGAGCCAATCCTCGAAATCGATGCGCCGCGTCGCCTCCAGGCCTTTCACGCCGGCCTGCAGCTCGGGAATGGCCAGGAATGGCGTGACGCCGCGCTTGGCCCGCTCGACATATTCCGCCACATCAAAACTGTCCTCATAACGGTCCGGCAGCGTGCCCGGCGGCTGCGGAAAGATTTTTGCGCCGTCGACCGACGCGAGATCGGGGATGGTAGGGTCGGCATTGGCGCGCAGGAAATCGTCCCAGGCGAAGACGCACAGGTCCCAGATCTCGCGCTCGGCGAATCCTTTGGGAATCAGCCCGCGATCGACCATGTTTTTTGTGCCCGGCCGGTCGCGCTCGTAGTTGGAGACGACAGGAAAATCGACCTCGACCACATCAGCGCCGAGCCGCCGCAGATCGGCCGCCGCCTGCTGCCACAGTTCCAGCACCGAGGCGCGGGTCTGGATCGCAATTTCGGCCTCCGTATCGCGGCCGATATACATGCGGGGCACGCCGAGCCGCATGCCTCGCAGCGCTCCCTCCAGCTCGAGGCCGGTGTAGCGTGGCGGCCGTACGTCCGAGCTCTTCGGCAGCGCCACCCAGGGCTGCGCGCGCCAGAAATCGCCGCTTGTGTCCGGGTCGTCGGCGACGATCACGTCGAGCAGTTCGAGCATGTCGGGCACGCTGCGCGTGTGGGGCACCACCACGTCCATCGTCGGCACCAGCGGCCAGTTGCCGCGTACCGAAATGACGCCGCGCGACGGCGTGTAGGCGACCAGCGCGTTGTTCGACGCCGGCGCGCGGCCCGACGACCATGTCTCCTCGCCAAGCCCGAAGGCGGCGAAGCTGGCGGCGGTCGCGGTGCCGGAACCATTCGACGAGCCCGACGCGAAGGCGGCGGTCAGGTAATCGGCATTGTAGGGGCTTTCCGCCCGGCCGTAGACGCCGCGCTGCATGCCGCCATTGGCCATCGGCGGCATGTTGGTCAGCCCGATCAGCACCGCGCCGCCGGCCCGCAGCCGCCCGATGGTAAAGGCGTCCTCGTTGGCGACGAGATGCTCGAAGGCCGGCGAGGCGGCGGCCACTGTGAGGCCTGATACCTTGTAGCTGTCCTTGGCGGTATAGGGGATGCCGTCCAGCGGCCCGAGCGCAGCACCTTTCCTGCGGCGCCAGTCGGACGCGGCCGCCTCCTCGAACATTTTGGGATTGAGCACCGGAACGGCGTTGAGGGCGATGCCATGGCGATCGTAATGCGCAATCCGGCGCAGGCAGGCGCTGACCAGTTCGACGCTGGTGACAGTGCCGGCCTCCAGCGCCTGCCGCAGCTGTGCGATCGACGCTTCGACGATGTGGAGACTGGTCACTTTGGGAAAGCCAAACGTCTGTTATCCGCAACAGTTTCAAATATGATCTTTACCTACAATGTCTTGGTGTCCAACAGACCTTCCTCCTTCATCATATCCAGATAAATCTGGACACCGGGATGGCGATGGGAAGAAGCCTTGAGCAACCATTTAGCGGCTTCTTTGTAATTCGGCTGTCCATCGATACCGCGATAATACAGCATCCCAAGACTGGCTTCGGCATCGACATTTCCCGTTTTCGCGGCAGCCAGCCACCAGAACTCAGCAGATTTGTGGTCTCTGGCGATGCCTTCACCATTGGCATAGGCGTATGCCACGAGGAGCTGGGCCTGGGTATCTCCCTGCTTTGCGGCCTTGAGCCACCACGAAACCGCGTCCGCCTTGCTTTGGCTAACACCGGCGCCTTTCGAATAGGCGCCCCCCAGGTTCAGTTGCGAACTGACGTCTCCCTGATTGGCCGCCTTGAGCCACCAGGACGCCGCGTCCGCATCGCTTTGGGGAACACCATTGCCGATTGAGTACGCATAGCCAAGCGCGGCTTGTGCCTGGGGGTTGGCCTGTTCGGACGCTTTACGCCACCAGACCGCAGCCAGACCATGATCATGTTGTACCCCCCAACCCTGTGAATAGGCTTGGCCAACAGCGAATTGAGCGTTGGGATATCCCTGATCGGCCGCCTTACTGAACCAGGAAAATGCCTGTGCTTCATCCTTGCCCACGCCTTTTCCCAACGCATATGCAGTTCCGACGGCATATTGCGCATCGGCGAGGTCGCTGGCCGCGGCTTTCATCCACCATTCGAACGCCTGGCGGTCGTCCTTCGCCACCGCTCGACCTTCTGAATAGAGAACGCCAAGGAAGTGTTGACCATTTGCGTGCCCATTGTCTGCAGCCTTCCGCGCCCACATTAAGGCCAACCGATCGTCCTTTCCGACACCTCTTCCATCATAATAAGCTTGGCTGAGGCCGGACGCACCATCTAGGTTTCCTGCCTCTGCGGACTGGCGCCACAAGTTCACTGCCAGTGCGTCATTCTGCGCAACGCCCTGGCCTGACCAATACATCAGGCCAATATTGTTCTGCGCAACGGGGTTGCCGGCGTCGGCCACTATCTTCCACTGGCGGAATGCCTCGGCGTAGTCCTTGGCGAGGAATGCCGCTTGCGCCTTCTGGATGGCCGACCACTGAGCGTAATAATTGCGAGCTGGCCAAAACAGCACGACAGCAGCCAACACAAGCAAGACGATGGGAAAGAGTCTTCGGCGATGTGGCACGGGCAAAACGGACACAGTTGTGTTCGCCTCAAGCGGCCAATCTTCACTGCTCATGTTCGCCAATCCATTTGTCGATAGCGGTAATCATTAGCGCACGCCGCCTCTTCCCGAAATATCCGCACCTTGAAAGTCTAATCAATCCGGAGCACCGGCGAAAAGCACCACGCCTTCACCGCCATCGACCGGCCAGTCCCGGATGGTGCGGTCGTAGCCGCCGGTCAGCACCGTGCCGTCGGCGGCGAACGCCACCGCGTAGACCGGTCCGGACCGGCTGTCGAACAGCGCGGTCTCGCTGCCGGTTTCCATATCCCACAGCCGTGCCGTGCCGTCGAGCGAGCCGGACAGCAGCCGCTTGGTGTCGGTCGACAGCGCCAGCGCATAGACCGTGCCCGAATGGCCCTCGAGGCGGCGGACTTCGCGGCCTGTGTCGAGATCCCAGACCTTGATCGTATAATCGCCGCTGCCGGTGATAAGATGGCGCCCGTCGGCCATGAACACCACGCCATAGGGGCCGCGCTCATGCCCGTGCCAGCTGCGCAGCTGCTTGCCAGCGCCGATGTCCCATAGTTTTAGCGTGCCCTCGATACTGCCGCTGATCGCGCGTGTGCCGTCGGGCGAGACGGCGACCCCGCTGATCGACCAGTCGTGCCCTGGCATCACATGCAGCACCGAGCCTTTCTCGATATCCCAGACGATGACCCTGCCGGTGTCGTGCCCGCTGACGGCACGTTTGCCATCGGGGCTGATCGCCAGCTTGTTGACGCCGCCGTTCTGGCCTGACGAGAAGACGTGCAGCACCGCGCCATCGGAGAGCTGGCGCAGCACGATCTCGCCATCGTCGCCCGCCGTCAGCGCCCGCGCCCCATCGGGCAGGAAAAGCGCGGTACGCGCCATGTCCTTGTGGATGCCAAGGGTGCGGATCAGGCGCTTGCCGTCGATATCCCAGAGCTTGATCGTGCGGTCGGTACTGGCGCTCATGATTGAGTGACCGTCGGACGCCACCGCCAGCCAGATGACGGGCTGGCGGTGGCCATCGGGCTGCGTCGGCTGCGGCGGCGGAGCCTGAGGCAGCGGCGCGACGGTCTGCGGTGGCGCAGCCGGGGCTGGAGCAGGCTCCGGCGGTGAGACAGGTGGGGCCAGCGCGACCTCGGATGGCGAGGCAGGAGCCGCTTCCGGTTCCGGGGCCGGTGCGCTGGTGACCTCTTGGCCTTCCGGCGCGCTCGGCACGGTTTGCTCGGCGATCAGGCTTTTGCCGGCGTCCTGTGGCTGCCGCGACCACGGGCTGAGTTGGTCGGCCACCAGAGCGAGCACGGCGAGGAACGGAACGACGGCAAGGAGCCGCCGCAGGCGTGGTCGTCCGCCGGGTTGCAGTTCGGCGCCCCTGCCGAACAGAGGCGTCTTCGGAGCGAGCGTCGATCGGCCCGGCAACAGGCCGGACCAGAACAGCAGGGCTGCAAGAGCTGAGACAACACCCGCTGTCGCGAAGAAAGCCAGGCGCACCGACGCGAAAGCGTCGCCGACACCCCCGCCGCCCAGCGCGAAATACACGCGTGTGAAGCAGAGCATGCCGATCGCCAGCAGCAGCATTGCCAGCAGCCTGTCGACAAACCTGTTCATCGGGCTCCCCTCGCGCCGCTGTCGCTTCGTCCGCAATGATGCAGGTCGGCGCCGGGCTTGTCGATGCCCGGTCAATTCCGAAGAGCGAAACAGCGAGCGCAAAACGCGCGCCGGCGCCAAAGCGCTCGATATGGCCTGGCGACACTCTTGGTCGCCGCAATGTTGCCCGGTCGCGCGCTAGAATCGCCTGCCAGGGAACTCAGCACCGAGGCCAAGTGATGGATGATTGGAAACTACCCTGGGACGGCGGCTGCCTGTGCGGCGGGATACGCTTTCGCATAAGTGCGCCGCCCTTGCTGACCATGGCCTGTCATTGCACCGGCTGTCAGAAGCTGAGCGCGAGTGCTTATTCCCTGACTATGGCGGTGCCAAGCAGCGGCTTCACCGTTACGCAAGGCGAGCCGGTGGTCGGCGGCATGCACGGCCCGCACCGGCAGCTCTACTGCCCGCACTGCAAGAACTGGATGTTCACCCATCCGCACGGCCTGGACTTCTTCGTCAATGTTCGCGCTACCATGCTCGACGAGCACAATTGGTACGTGCCCTTCGTCGAGGTCTTCACGTCGGAAAGGCTGCCCTGGGCCACGACCGCCGCCAGCCACAGCTTCGCCACCCAACCCGACCTTGAGGGGTACACACCTTTGATCGAGGCCTTCGCCCGCGAAGGCGCGCGACCAGGCTAAGGTTTCGCTCTACGATGGACCCCCACCCCTAACCCTCCCCACAAGGGGGAGGGAGACTTCGTTGGCGCCGAACTCGGCAAATTGCCTGCCTTTCGGCGCCAAAGGGGAAGTTAAAAAGCGCGCGGCAGCGTTCCCTCCCCCTTGTGGGGAGGGTTAGGGTGGGGGTCCACCTTCGCAAGAATCCAAATGCGATTGCCTTGCCCACAAGGGGGAGATTGGCTCTCCCCCTCACCGCAACTCCACCCAAACCGGCGCGTGGTCGCTGGCGCCGGGCTCGCCGCGGACGTCGCGGTCGATGCCTGCCCCGGCCAGCCGGCGCGTCAGTTTCTTGGACAGCAAGATATGGTCGAGCCGCAGGCCGGCGTCGCGCTGCCAGCGGTTGCGGCGATAATCCCAGAATGTGTAGAGCGTCTCCTTCGGGTGTTTTTTGCGCAGCGCGTCGGTCCAGCCCTGGTCGAGCAGCGCTGCGAAGGATTCCCGGCTCTCCGGCTGCACCAGCGCATTGTCGTCATAGGAGCGGGTCGGATAGATGTCGCGCGGCTCGGGCACGACGTTGTAGTCGCCGGCCAGCACCACCGGCAGGCCGGTGTCGAACAGTTCTTCCGCATGCGCGTTCAGGCGCTCGTGCCACGCCAGCTTGTAGGTGAATTTCGGGCCGGGTTGCGGGTTGCCGTTCGGCGCATAGAGGCAGGCGACGACGATGCCGCTGACCGCCGCCTCGATGTAGCGGGCCTGGTTGTCGCTGTCGTCGCCGGGCAGCGCCTCGCGGGTCAGAACGGGTTCTGAACCCCGCGCCAGTATGGCAACGCCGTTCCAGGTCGGCTGTCCCACCCAAACCGCACCATAGCCGGCCGCGGCGAGTGCTGTGCGCGGAAACTGCGTCTGCCTGGCTTTCAGCTCCTGCAGGCAGACGATGTCGGGGTTGGCGACAGTCAGCCAGGCGAGCAGGTTCTGCAGCCGGCCGTTGATGTTGTTGACGTTGAAGGTGGCGATCTTCATCGGCCTGCTTCAGCGCACGATGCGCTCGGTCCACGCCTTCACCGCATCGGCGAGTGTCTTCAGATGATCGGCGGCCGAAAAACCGGAGATGCTCTTGCGCGGCTTCAAATCGTGGTCGCCGTCTTCCAGCCACCGCATCTCGATGGCGTCGGAAAGATCGTAGGTCGCGACCTCGTCCCTGGTCCCGAATTCGTCGCGTGTGCCCTGAAAAATCAATGTCGGCGTCTTGAGACCGGCGAGGTGTTTTGTCCGAAGCTGCGTCGGTTTCCCCGGCGGATGGAAGGGATAGCCGAGGCAAAGCAGCCCTGAAATCTCGTCCTTCGAAAACATCTCGTCGGCGATCATCGAAGCGACGCGGCCGCCCATCGACTTGCCGCCGATGATGAGCGACCCGTTCACGCCCTTCGCCCTGAGGTCGGCGATCGCCTTGATGTATTCCGGGTTCACCGTCTCGGCGCGCGGCGGCGGCTTGCGGTGGCCGTAGCGGCGGGCCGCCATGTAGTGGAATTCAAAGCGCGCAACGCGGAACCCGGCTTCGGCCAGCGCTTTTGCCGTGGCGGTCATCGAGGCAGAATCCATCGGCGCGCCGGCGCCATGGGCGAGCAGGATGGTGATGGGAGCGGTTTCTGGGCCGTCGATGAGGAAGGTGGTCATGGGGAACTCCAACGTTGACGACCCCTTCTCCCCTTGTGGGAGAAGGTGGCCGAGCGAAGCTCGGTCGGATGAGGGGTGTTGGACGGAGCGCCAACGCCTCATTTCTTCCAGCACCCCTCATCCGTCTCGGCGCAAACGCGCCGATCCACCTTCTCCCACAAGGAGAGAAGGGAGCGCCATCGCCTCACCCCGACATCCGCGCCAGCTGCAAATCGATGAACTGAATACCCTTGGCCGCCATCCGCGCCCATTCGGAGCTGGCGTCGAGCTCGAGATAGCGCGCCCAGTTCCGCCGCGCCTCGGCGAGGTTGCCGGCGTCGAACTCCAGCCTTGCCAGGTTGAACACCGCGTCGGCATAGTTTTGGTCGAGCGCTATCGCCTTCTGCAGGTGCCGCCGCGCCGGGGCCTCGCGGCCCTCATCGCTCATCAGCCCGGCCAGATTGAACCAGGCCTCGACAAAGCCGGGGTCGCACTTGATGGCGCGGGCATAGTCGTGCGCCGCCTCGGCCGCGCGTCCGGCGGCGCGCAGGCAGTTGGCGCGGTTGAAGGCGGCGATCGCATCGCCCGGGTCGATGGCCAGGCAGCGCTGGTAGAGTGCCGCCGCCTGCTCGTGATCTTCAGCCTGTTCCGCCGCTTCAGCGTCGGCGAACAGTTCTTCCAGCGTGTCGTCATCCGGCGAGCCCAAATCGAACAGCAACTGGCCGTCGAGTTCGCTCTGGCCGCCTTCGAGGTAGATCTGATCGGCGCGCCCATGCTGCGAGCCGACATTCAGCGACTTGGCAGTCAGCGAGGCGATCGGACCGCAGCGGTGCACCGAGCGCGCGATCGCCCCCCACGAGGCGCCGCCGGCAATCAGCCCGGCATATTTGCGGGCCAGGATCAGGTCGCGAAACGAATAGGGTTCGCAATCATGCTCGAAGGCATCGAAAAGCGACAACAGGTCGAGGTCGGCGGCGGCAAGCCGCGACTGGTCAACGAGCGACTGCCTGGGCAGCGCCGAAGCCTCCGGCGCCTTGATCAGCCCGAGCAAGCGCAAAAAACCGTTTTCGCTGATCAGCTTGCGGCCGGTCGCGCGCTCGGCGGCGACGCGGCGCTCGATCTCGGCATCCCCGGCCTTGGCCAGAAGTTTGCGGCCGAACACGACATGGCTGGTGCGCCTGTTGACGCCGCGCCGCAACTGGCCCTGCCGGCGCTCGACTTCACGCGCCGCCAGCCTCAGCGGGAACGCCGCCAGCGCGCCGATGGCGCCGAAGACGCTGCCGGAAATCATACCGGTGGGCGCTGTCACCCTTTGCTCTTGCCGACGGCCTTGAGCAGATTGGCCTTGAGCGGATTTTCCTTGGCCGCGCCGGCGCCGCCCCTGGCGGATTTCGTTGCCGGTTTCGCCGCTTCATCGGCCTTGCTCTTGCTCTTGGCCGGCGGCTTGGCCGATTGCGACAGGCTGGCCTTCAGCGCATCCATCAGATTGATCACGTTGCCGCGCTCGGGCGCGGCGGCAATGATCGGCTTGTGGCCCTTGAGCTTCTCGCGGATCATCGCCATCAGCGCGATCTCATAGCGGTCCTCGTAGTTCTTCGGATCGAAGGTGGTTTCCTTCTGCTTGATCAGCGCTTCGGCGAGCTGCAGCATTTCCGGGTCGGGCTTGCCGGCCGGGATGTTGCCGAAATATTCAGCCGTGCCGCGCACTTCGTTCGGGTTCCTCAAGGTGCAGACGAACATGCCGTTCTCGCGCGCGCCGATCGTCACCACGCGCTCGCGGCTGGACAGCACCAGCCGCGCGATCGCCAGCTTACCGGACTTGCGCATCGCTTCGCGCAGCACGGCGAAGGTTTCCTCCGCCATCGCGCCATCCGGCGCCAGGTAGTAGGGGGCGTCCTGATAGATGACGTCGACCTCGCCCTCGTCGACAAAGGCTTCGATGTTCATCGTGTGGTTGGATTCGATGCGCACCGTCTCGAGGTCGGCATCGTCGATGATGATGTACTGCTTGTCCTCGTATTCGTAACCCTTGACCAGATCCGAGCGCTCGACCAGCCCGAGCTCGGGATCGACCGGCTTCATGTTGATGCGGTTGTGGGTGTCCTTGTGCAGCTGGTTGAAGCTGATGCGCTCACTGGCACTCGTCGCCGGATACAGCCGGACCGGACAGCTGACGAGACTGAGCTTGAGGTAACCTTTCCAACTTGCCCTGGGCGCCATGAAATTCTCCCTACGCGGCCGTGCACTGTCGAACATTTCGCAGCGCTTCGTCCAAAGGACGAACGACGCTGCGCAAAACCTACATCGCCCTCACAATACCGGCAAATCCCTAGCGAAATCTTCCATGTCGGCCCAAGGATCGCCGGAGGTGGCCAGAAGGTCCGGCAGCGAAGAATAATTCAAATCTTCCGGAGCGTCGATGGATTCCAGATCGGACCAGCTCACCGGCGTCGAAGCCGGCAGGTTTGTGCGGGCACGCAGCGAATAGGGTGCCGCCGAAGTGTGGCCGCGCGCGTTGCGATGAAAGTCGATGAAGATGCGCCGCTTGCGGTTGTCCTTGCCCATGGTGGTGGTGAAGGTGTCGGGCGCCGTGGCGGCCAATGCCGAGGAGATGGCGCTGGTCGCCTGGTGCAGCTTCTTCCAGTTCTGTTTTTGCGTCACCGGCACTGATATGTGGATGCCCTTGCCGCCCGAGGTTTTGGCAAACGGCACCAGCCCCATCGCCTCCAGTTCGGCGCGGATATGCACCGCCGCCTCGACCACCTCGCGCCAGCTAACGCCCTCGCCCGGATCGAGGTCGAAGACGATCAGGTCGGGTTTGTCGAGCCGCGTGCGATGGGTGCCCCAGGTGTGGAACTCGACGACGCCGAACTGCGCCAGCGCCAGATAGCCCTTGGCGTCCTCGACCGACAGGTAGGATTTGGTCTCGCCCTCGGAATTGGTCGCCTCAAAAGTCGCCACCGATTTCGGCATGCCGGTGAAGGCATGGCGCTGGAAGAAGCAGTCCTGCGGCTTGCCGGTCGGGCAGCGCACCAGCGACACCGGGCGGCCCAAAATGTGCGGCAGCATGAAGTCGCCGACCAGCGCGTAGTAGACGGCGATATCGAGCTTGGTCGGTCCGGTTCTGCCGAACAGCCGCCGCGTCGGGTTGGTCACCCAGATCGTGGCGAGGTCGGCCTCGGCGATCAGCCGCTTGCGCTTGGCCGATACAGGCGTCGACAGGCCGACATCGCGCAGCCCGCGGAACACGGCATGGCGCAGCGCATTATCGGTGGTCCGGTTGGCATAGTGGATATGGGCCGAAAGCAGCGGCCGCACCCAGTTCATCTCGCGCATGATCTCGCGTGGAACGCCTTCGGGTGCAGACGCGCCGGCGCGCAGCGGCTGCAGCCGGGCCAGCAACGCGTTCGCGGTGGCGGCGTCGAAGCCGGTGCCGACCTTGCCGCGATAGTGCAGCTCGCCATCCTCGAATTCGCCGAGCCCGAGTGCGGCCAGCCCCTCGGCTGCAGCGGAGGTGGTGTAGCCGGCGATGACGAAATCGCCGGTCTTCAGCGCCTTGGTCTTGGTCCACGTCTTGGTGCGGCCGCTCTGGTAGATCGCCGTGGCGCGCTTGGAGACGATGCCTTCCAGCCCCATCTCGGAGGCCTGGTCGTAGAGCGCCTGGCCATCGCCTTCGACATGGTCCGAGAACTGGATGGCGGAGTTGGCGCCCAGGCCTAACAGCAATTGCGACAGCAGCGCCTTGCGCCGACCGAGCGGCGCTTTTCTCAGGTCCCAGCCGTCGAGATACAACAGGTCGAAGGCATAGAAGTGGAGCTTGTTGCCGGCGCCCTCGGCCAGCGCCTCCTGCAAAAGGGCAAAGCGGCTGATGCCCCTGGCGTCGAGCACGACGACCTCGCCGTCGATGATTGCATCGCGGCAGGGCAGCCTGGCAAAGGCGAGCGGCAGGTCGCCATAGCGCCTGGTCCAGTCGAGGCCGGCGCGGGTGATCAATTTGACCACTCCGTCGGCCAGATGCGCCATGGTGCGATAGCCGTCGAATTTTATTTCGTGCAGCCAGATTTCGCGCGTTTTTTCGCCAGGGCCTTCGCCGCCCGGCGGCTTCGGAACCTGCGTGGCCAGCTGCGGCTCGATCCGGGAAGGCAGCGGCGCCTTGACCGCGCCCGGCAGCGCACCGGGTTTCAATGCCACCGGTTTCGCAAGCCTTGCGGCAGGCTTCGGGATTGCCACCAGCTCCTCGATGCGGCGGCCGGATTTGACGCTTTCCGGCCGGGCTTCCAGTATGTCGAGCCTGGCATCGGCGGCGAGGTCGCGCTCCTTGAACAGCAGCCAGTTCTTTTTGCCTTCATCCTCGCCGGGCTTCGGTTTCAGCCTGGTCAGCATCCAGCCGCCATTCAGCTTCTCGCCGGCGAGACGAAATTTGAAGGAGCCGGTGCGCAGGCTCTTTTCGACATCGTCCATCGGCGCCCAGACGCCGGTGTCCCAGACGATCATCGGCCCGCCGCCATATTCGCCCTCGGGAATGACGCCTTCGAAGTCGATATATTCAAACGGATGGTCCTCGGTCTCGACCGCCAGCCGCTTGTCGGCCGGATTGAGCGACGGGCCGCGAGGCACCGCCCAGCTCTTCAGCACATCGCCGACCTGCAGGCGAAGATCGTAATGGTCGGCAGTAGCGTGATGCTTGTGCACGACGAAGCGATTGCCTTCTGCGGCAACCGGCCCGCCGGCGGGCTCCGGCGTTTTGCGGAATTCGCGCTTGGCGCGATAGGCCTTGAGTTTGGAGGGAGCTGGCATGGGGCTAGGCGGTGATGGCGAACGAGCGAGCGTTCGCGCCTTCGTCATACCAGGACGGAGCGAACGCGAAGCGAAGTGCAGGCCCTGGGTTCCATGCCGTGACATCTGCCGAAGAATGCAGCGGTCCAGAACCGATCACCCTCCGTCGAGTTTCTTCACACCCCCCTCTGTCCTGCCGGACATCTCCCCCGCAAGGGGGGAGATTGGCAGTGTCACTGTGGCCGCCCTCTTGGCAACGTCGGAGGTTGGCGAAAGCATTCGTGACATCCGAT
>NZ_JBVVQB010000052.1:0-44729 GCF_055811775.1 Mesorhizobium sp. WSM4844
TGAATAGCCATCACCGAATGCACCATTGAAGTCTGGCCTAAAATGAAGCCCCAGAGCATCGTACGCATCGGAGATTGCCCGGATGAAGCCCGACCAGTCTGATTGACGCACACGTTTGATTGGCAAGGGGCCGTCCTTGCCGTGAAATTTGCCACCGAAATCCAGGTCGCATTCCAGACGGCGGAAGTAGGGCAGCACGTCTTCCCATGCCCAGCCCGTTGCACCGCTTAAGGCCCACTCATCGTAATCTCCGGGGCCACCGCGGTTGGCGACCTGGGCATTGATGCTGGAGCCGCCGCCCATGACACGAGCCTGTTCGTAATGGACAGGCTTGCGTCCATCTCGCACAGTTCTGGCGTGGAGTGATTGCCAGCGATAATCAGGATTAAGGTAAGCCCGCGTCGGGTCGCCATCCCGGATTTCGTCAGGAATGGCATTCGGCGGCGTGTCCGGGCCGGCTTCAATGAGCAGCACACGTGCGCCATTGGCAGATAGCCTGTTCGCCATCACGCATCCGGAGGAACCGCCACCCACGACAATGTAATCCAAGTTCAATATGGTCCTCCGCTGGCGAGCCGCATGGGGCTCTGTTAAGAAGTGGAGCAAGCATGTAAAATTGGTTTCTGGAGTGCACCCCCGTTCCTCGAACGGTCGGCTTATGCCCGTCCGAGCACCAGAGGAGGTTCGAGCGCATGACGATCACTTCGGTTCATGGTCGAAAGGCCTCCAGTGGTGGCTTCGTCGGTATGCCCATAGAGCACACGTCTGTCTCAGGCTGGCCAAAGATTATGCAGCACTCTTGGAATGGAGGCCTTGGGGTCTTCAACCCCTACTGCCCGCAAACGGTCCGCAAATTGGGCTAGCACCGAGCGGGCAACCTCTTCCGGATCAACCGCCGGGTCCCGGTGGACGCCGTCGTGTACCCTGTCGAGAAATGAATTTCGGTTTTGGGTTATAGCGCGCCGGCCGGGACGCCAGCCCTCGTAGTAGAAGCCGCGCAGCACGGCTGGCAGCTGCGCGCCCATGTAAACGGCCTGGTCGCGATCCAGGCAGTCGCGGAGGGCGTGCAGTGCCGCAATCAGGACTTGGTAGACCTGCTCGCGATCATGCCAGCGAAGTCTCCGCGCCAGATCACCAATCCAATCTTGGGTTGCGTGCAGCGAGTGGTTGAGATCACGGCTCATGCACATAGAATTCTCCTTAGCTTGTCAGAACAGGCGCTGCAGCTTGCTTCAAAAGTACCGGGTGAACCTCATGCGCCATGAACAAGGGAGCACTAATTATCGCTCCGATGCGGAGAGGGTAGCTTTCTG
The DNA here is from genome assembly GCF_055811775.1 of Mesorhizobium sp. WSM4844. NCBI lineage: Bacteria > Pseudomonadati > Pseudomonadota > Alphaproteobacteria > Hyphomicrobiales > Phyllobacteriaceae > Mesorhizobium > Mesorhizobium sp. WSM4844. Next base: position 1,314 of record NZ_JBVVQB010000052.1, read on the forward strand.
GAAGAGTGCTTCCAGCGCACTACGCCGAAGTGCGCTTCGCCGTTGCCATAGTTTGCTGTGGCTTGAGAGACCGGAGGTTCACTGGAGCTCGCGCGCGCGTCCGGCGCCTTTCCCGGTAACCCAAATTGCCTCCACGTTGCGCAGCATCGTTTCTACAACACTAATGGGGTGCTGCCCTTGCCGCGAACTCAGGCGAGCGTCGATGTCGGGATAGACAAAGAAGGGAAGCGAAATCCGGTCAGTCGGACCATTATGCGCGACCTGATGAGGAGTGCTCTTGAAGCGGTCGTCACTCATAGTCTGAAGCATGTCGCCTAGGTTAACTACCAGACTGTCGGGAAGGCTGGGCACCGGCATCCATCGCTCGCGGAACCATACCTGCAAAGAGCGCGTGGGGAGTTCCTCTTGCAGCAACAGCGTGAAGAAGCCATGATCGGTGTGCTTGGCGCACGTGCCGCCGCGAGCCGGATACCGGATCACGCGTTGGCCGAGCGTTGGCGGGCTGAAATGGCGTTGGAACCAGTCTTGTTCCATATCGATCAAGTCGGCAAGCGCGGTCCCGATCTGCGGGACAACCGCCGTGAGCACGGTAGCCTGCAAAGCGAGCAGGCTTAGCGCGAAACCAGGAGCCAAGGCGTCGTCTGGAAGGCGCGTGCGTCCGGCAAACGGACGCCGGTCGCCTTCGTTCTCGATTCCGAGATCAAACACCTCCTTTGGATCGAAGCCGGCCTCCGGATGTAGCATTTCGCCGTTCAACGGACTGTATCCCCGGGCGGCAGCGGGGTACACGTCTTGAAACGCGTGACCGTAGCGTTCCTTAATCGAATGTGGCAAGCCGAAAAATCGGCGGGAAGCCTCGATGGCTTGTGTGATCTGTTCCTTCGGGATGCCGTGCTCGACAAGGTAGAAGAACCCGTACTCTTCGCAGGCTATGCGTAGGCGTTCGCGCTCGTCGTGCTGCGTTGCATCGGCTGCCAGTTTCGCGAGAGAAATTTGCGGTAGCGTGGTCATTGTTGTACTCCGTTGTGCTTTAGTCCGGTAATTCTTTTCAATTGCTATTGTTAGGGCTATCGAAACCATCATTAGTATTAAACTCTGGTTTTGACGTTCAGCGCCGTGCATCAACCCGGTTTGCACTCAATTGCGCCAATGTTCGGCGACGATTTCGCGTCATCTGCGCTGGGTTGGGGAGGTGAGGGGGCCGCAGGCTTTTCCCGTTCGTCAACAGTCGGCAATGGTTTTATCGACCAACCGATTGAGGCGACGGCACGCTGCAGTATCGCTTCCGTCTGAGCATGGCTGGGTGAAGCGGCGACGACATGTCCGATGCAGTCTCGGTAATCGCCTTTCCTGACGATCGGCGTCTCGGACCCAACGTACAATCTGACCTCGGCGACACCTGCTACAGCGGCAGCCCCGCAGCCCCCATCAATCCAATCGAGGGTGCCATCGCTATCAGCAACAAGAAATCGAACAGCCGCAATCTGCGATTCTCTTTTTCGCAAGTTCGATTCACCGCCGATGACAAGCTTGACGTGCTCGGCAATGAGATCGACAGAGTAAGCCAGCTTAACCAGTTGAGGAGTCGGCGCACCACTAAGACGCGGATTGACTTCAATGATGACTGGGCCACGTTTGGTCCACCGGAGTTCGATGCTTTTTGGCCCCCAGCCAAGGCCCAGAGCTCGCAAACAGCTCAGCGAAACATCGGCAATACGCTCACGCTCCTCATCAGTCAGCAGAGCGGGAAAGGTCCCCCCACGATAGACAAAATGCGGTTGGGGACCGAAGTCAGCGGCGCCAATCCCAACGACCTCATGTCCCATTACTGCAGCGAAGTACATCGGGCCTTGTGCGAATTCTTCGACCAGTACCCTCGGCGGAGATCGCCATATGTGCTTCCCCTCGAACAGATAGGCCGTATGTTGGGCCAATTCATCGAGGCTGCGGCACAATCGGACACCCATGCTGCCACTCCCTACGGCTGGCTTAACAATCACCGGAAGGCCGATTTCCGCGGCCGAGCTTTCTACGTCCGTCGCGCTCGCTGCCAAGCGATAAGCAGGGATTGGAACGCCGGCCTCCGCGAGGAGCTGACGTTGAACGAATTTGTCGCAGCATTGTTCAATCGAGGCTGGGTTGGGTCCGGGTAGATCAAACCACCGGCAGAGTTTACCAACTGTCGCAGAGACCGACTCGTCGTCGCCGGCAAAGCCGGTAATGCCGGCAATGCCAAACGTAGCCTGCAGCCGGGAACATTCTTGGATTAGCGCATCAAGATTGTCTGTATCGACACGGATTGTCTCAAGGTTTTTCGCTGCAAGATATTCGTACTGGGTCGGATCAGCCGACAGTGTAACTGGATGTAGACCAAGACGCTGAGCCGCTTGGACATAGAGCAGACCATTACCCCTATGACCTTCGATCAGGATGAGCGCTTTCCTTGCCATGGCTGTCTCCTACGTTGTGTCCCTGCGATCTACAGAAGCAAAGTCGGCATCAGGGCCGTTCGGCTGTGCCTTACCTCAGAAGTGAGAGTACCATCGCCGGCGATTTCCGGTTGCAAAGATTGTGTATATTTATGCGAAGGATCTGCGACGCTGGGCTAGCGCCCAAGGGGCGTCTGGTGTTGCTGGTCTGGCGGCGGGACTGGATTAGTTCCCGTCCACAAACGTCTCTTTTTGCGAGTATTTGAAAACACTTGTCGATCGTCGGGAGAGGCCGTTGATGGACGAAGGTGGGATGTAGAACGATGGTATCGGTGGAAAGGCGTTGTTGATGCGCTGAAGGGCGCGCCACGAGGCCGGCTTGGCCGGTGCGACGCAGTTGCGATGCCGGGTCGGTGGTATCAGTTTAGGCGCGCCGAAGAGGACGAGGTTGTAGGCCACGACCGAGGACAAGGCGCGCTTGAAGTGCCGGCACGGAAGTTGCGTAGCTTGCGATAGACCCAATTGCTGCGGACCATGTCCTCGATCCTGAGGCCGGCTTTCTTGTGGAATGCCATGTCGCAAACGCCCAAGGCTTCGCTGTGGCCAGATTGCCGCGACTGGCAAAGCCGCCATCGGGCCGCTGCCTGCCGCGAGGACTGGCCGTAGATGGCGATGTGGCGCTCCAGCATCAGCAACCGATGGCTGTCGTGGGTTGCCGCCTCGATCACCAGGTCGAGGATCGTACTGCTCCTGCGGGTGGTCTGATTGAGCTTGTGGCCGTATTCGGCGTCGCGGCTGCCTTTGACGATGATATCGGCATGGGGCTCGAACAGTCTGACCAGTTTCTCGCTGGCCGGCACCGGTTCGCCGGCCAACACTCGCCTTTCGCTCTGTGTGATGATGCGCTCGATCAGCGGCCGATAGTGGCAAATCTGACCTTGCCAAAGTTCGACCAACGGAGTGGTCGCCACCGCCAACCGCGCCGCTGCCTGCTGCAGATAAGCCAGTGTGACGCGGGTGATCCCGATCAGCTCACGGTAGAGTTCGCCGCGGTTGGGTCGACCGCGTGTGAACGGGATCTTCCGGGCACGCTTCTTGGCCGCGCGGCAATGATCTCGCCATGCCAAAACCTGCGCTGCCGATCAAGGTATCAGCTGCTTCAACAGGCGCACCATGACCCGGACAGTGTCCCACAGCAGGCTGCTGTCGCTCGGTTCGTGCATGATTACTGAGGTCACAGTGCTGTCCAGCCGCTGCCAATCTGAGCGGCAGCGAGAAACGCCGATTTCCTGCGCGCGCTCACGACAATTTGCGCAAAAGGCTGACTTTGGACGCTTAAGTTCATGAGCAGGGTGTAGTCTTCGCGGGGTGACGTTGCCTCGGTGGGCACATCCATCGTAATTCAGGCTGGGACCGTCTTTGACAATACCAGTACTGCATTGCTCCAATTGGAAGGTTTGGCGATGAATTTGACCACGCGAATCATTAGGCACGTTCTCGATTGTCGTGTTGAGAAAATACCTAAGGAGGCGATTGAGCGGGCGAAGCTCTCCATACTCGACACGCTTGCGAGCGCGATCGGCGGATCGAATGACCCGATTGCGCACTCGGCTCGCCAACTTGGTGCATTGTCCGGTGGCAAGGCGGATTGCACAGTCTGGGTTTCCGGAGAAAAGCTTCCGGCGTGCTCGGCGGCCCTTATCAATGCCACGACAGCTAGGGCCGTCGACTTTGATGAAACCTACGAGCTTTGTATCAACGGTTGCCACGCAAGCGCATACAACGTGCCGCCGGCGCTCGCCCTTGCCGAACGCGATCCAACTATCACCGGACGCGAATTGCTGGCCGCGCTCGCGACGGCAATGGACTTGCACTTGCGTCTTGCGCGTAGCGTTACCTCTCTCTCTGTAAATACCGGTCGGGACAACATGGTCGCTGTCTGGGGCCCGACTGCGGTTGGTACCAAGTTGCTACGACTCGACGAAGAGAAAACCCGCAATGCGTTCGGCATCGCTTACGCCCACGCCGCCGGCGAAGTGCAGATGTACGAAGAAAGCGCCGACACCGTGTCGCTGCAGCAGGGATTGCGGGCCCGGTCAGGTCTTGAGTCGGCCCTTTCAGCTATGGTGGGCTTCAAGGGCCCGCGGGAGCCGTTCTTCGGGAAGTGTGGCTTCTACAAAGCATTCGAACCTGATCACGACCTTGACTTGCTTAAAGACAAACTCGGCTACGACTACTTGAACGCTTTGATTAGTTTCAAGGCCTGGCCGGCCTGTAGGGCTATGCATCCGGGGATCGACGGACTGCTGCAATTGCGCGAGAAGCACAAATTTGTGGGCGACGATATTGCTTCACTTGAGCTCGGGGTGAATCGTGTCGTTGCTGAAGAAGGTTATGTGGTCCAGCCGCGCGCCCAAAAGTGGAGGCCAAAGGGCCCGGTCGAAGCGCGTTTCAGCTTACCTTACGTCATCTCTGTCGCGGCGCAACACGGCAGAGTAGGAATTAACGATTTTCGTACCGAGGCGCTTCTGGACCCGGCGGTGCAAAGGATTATGGCTGCTACCAAGATCGAGGTTGATCCAGAGATCGACCGCACTCACGGTCAGTATGGGAATTCCCCGACATCCGTCAAAGTCAAGTTAAAAGGTGGGGCAGAACATTTCATTCGTATTTACAAGCCATTCGGACATCCGGAAAACCCGGCATCGCTCGCGGACGGCATGCGGAAGCTCAAGACCTGCGCGCAGACGTCCGTGCTGCCGTTCTCCGATAGACGGCTGGGGCTGATCGGTGAGTTCGTCTACGACCTTGACAGGCGACCCACGCTGACTCCCCTGTTCGAGCTGCTTGTTGGCGGTAAGTAGTCGAGGGCATTGCTGATGGTGAGGATCTCGACCACCGCGATGATTTGAGCAGGGTGAGAGTTAAGATTGGCACATCGGAGCCCGAGCCGATCTGGACTTAGTCCTGCGTTCGCTCCAATGGTCCCCGAGGTTCCATGCCAACTGACTGACCGGGTGTTCCTAGGCCGTGATGGAGAAAAGACCGCCAGGGGCGAGCATTGCGATACGTTGATTGACGATCGACGGTAAGCTCTTGGACAACATCTCGGGCTGACGCTGTCGTGCGGGCGACTTTGCCTCAAACCTGCCGGATGCCGCTTAGCCTGGCAGCTCCGAACGCGACGGCTCCCGTTTCCAGCATGACCCCCGATGCGCTTTGATTTGTCGAGGAAAAAAGCCTTCCGGTTCGTCGCATGTGCCCGGAGTCAGCCAGAATACGCAGATTTCCTGCGTTGATGACTGGACAATTCCTGCACGGCGGCCCGTAGACGTTGGTACGTTAACGGAGCCTAGTAAGTCGGCCAAAGGCTGCATATCCTCGGAGGAACATCCTAATGTCGCAGGAGCTCGACTTTCTCAGCCGCAGCGTCGCAGCGGGCCGGCTGAGCCGACGTGACTTTCTCGGCCGCTCAGCGGCGCTCGGCGTCTCAGCGACATTCGCGAATTCCCTCCTGGCCAGCGCTACGCGAGCCCAGGGACCGGTCCGTGGCGGCATCATCAAGGGCGGCCTCCACGGCGGTGACTCGTCCCAAAGCCTTGATCCAGCAGGAGCCTTCGGAGTATTAACGTCAAAATTCGGTGCTTGCTGGGGCGAGTATCTTGTAGAGCAGGCGCCTGACGGCGGATTGGAGAACCGTATCGCCGAAGAATTCGGCTCCTCCAAGGACGCCAGGATGTGGACCTTCCAGGTGCGCCTGGATGTGGAATTCCACAACGGCAAAACGGTGACGGCGGAAGACGTGGTAGCAACGTTGGATCGCCACTCCAACAAGGAATCACAGTCCGGCGCGGTTGGGTATCTTGAGCAACATCGAGAGCCTCAAGGCCGACGGCCGCGACGTGGTTATCACCCTCAAGAAACCGGACGCCGAGTTTCCCTTCCTGATGACGGATTTTCATCTCATTATCCAGCCCGCCGGCGGCAAGGACAAACCGGCCGCTGGCATCAGTGCAGGGCCCTATAGAGTGACTGTCAATGAGCCCGGCGTCCGCCACGTGGGCGAGCGCTTCGCCAATTTCTGGCAGCCCGACAAGATGGGTTTCGCAGACCAGGTAGAGATCCTCGCAATCAACGATGCCACGGCTCGAATTTCCGCACTACAGGGCGGCCAAGTGCACATGATTAACAAGGTCGAGCCCAAGGTCGTCGATCTCATCAAGCGCGCGTCCAACCTGAAGGTCGAGGTCATGCCAGGCCCGGAGCACTACTGTTTCGTCATGCATTGCGGCACGGCGCCCTTCGACAACAAGGATCTCAGGATTGCGCTCAAGCTCGCGATAGATCGGCAGCAGATGGTCGACAAGATCCTGCGCGGCTACGGCGCGGTCGGCAACGACTTCCCGATCAATGCCTCTTATCCGCTGTTCCCTGAAGACATCGAGCAGCGAACTTTTGATCCTGACAAGGCGGCTTTCCACTACAAGAAATCTGGTCACAGCGGATCCATTCTACTCCGGACCGCCGAGGCCGGTTTTCCAGGTGCCGTCGACGCCGCCCAGCTCTACCAGCAGAGCTGCGCCAAGGCTGGCATCAGCCTCGACGTCAGGCGCGTGCCTGACGACGGCTACTGGTCAGAGGTCTGGAACAAGCAGCCCTTTTGCGCTACCTACTGGTCCGGGCGCGCGACGCAGAACCAGGTGTACTCGACGACCTATCAATCGGCGGCGCCCTGGAATGATACGCACTTCTCAAACGAGAAGTTCGACAGGCTTCTCATCGAGGCGCGCGCTGAACTCGACGAGAGCAAGCGCAAGAACCTCTATCGCGAGATGGCCATCATCGTTCGGGATGAGGGCGGGGCAATCGTTCCAATGTTCACCCAGTTCATCAATGCCATCTCCGACAAGGTCGGTGGCTATGTCGGTTACCGCGACCTGATGGGCGATCGCGCATTCGCCAAATGCTGGTTGACGGCGTGATTCGGTGCCGCCTGATGTAAACCTACCAAACGGACTTAATACAAAAAATTGTCAATGCAATTTGGTGAATCGGACTGCGGGTAACGGGCCTTCCTACCTAGGGACTGACGTTCCAAGACGCGCCTAACGGCGGGTTGGATCGACTTTTGGACGCAACTGCCTGTCGCAGGAATGCTTGGCGTAGGGATGATGTATGAAAAGTAAGCAAGATTTATTGAAGAAGGATGTAGCCACGACCCCCACTCCTGACCTTTCAGAATTGGGAGAGGCGCAATCCACGCCCGTCGCTGCAACTGCCGACAAATCACCGCAGTCCGATCCCGAGTCGTGGCAGATCGATCCGACGCTGGGCGCGCCCATGATCCCGGCGGATGAGTGGTCCTTTTGGCCTTACAGCAGGTGGACGTTTTCGCACGTAAGCGAATCTACGCGAACCGCCCGGGTTTGGCGGGGACCAGGGCCGGTCCTGCCGCTTCCACAGCGGCTAAGGGATATTGGTGACATCGAGGTTGCCTCCAGAGACGGCCGGCGCGCAACAATCCGTGAATATCTCGAGAAGGACTATACTGCCGGATTTCTGGTTCTGCATCGCGGCGAGATCGTGTTCGAGACATATATGAATGGCATGGAACCTCATTTTCAGCACATTGGAAGATCGTGTTCGAAATCCATTACGGGGACGGTGTTCGGGATACTCGTCCATGGGGGACTTATCGATCCCGAGAGTCTGGTAACGCGGTATTTGCCCGAACTTAAGGCCACCTCCTATCAGGGCGCCACCGTGCAGCACCTGCTGGATATGACTGCTTGCGCGACACTCGACGGGTTATGGTACGTGCCGCATTCCGATAACTTCAATTACGGCGTAGCTTCAGGATATTTCGGCCCGCCGGAGGGACATCCAGACGCTCCAGCTAACATATGGCAGGGCATTCTGCGGATAACGGAGCTGGAGGCGCCCCACGGTGCACGTTTCAAGTACTTTGACGCTGACATTGACGTGCTTGGGCTCATTATGCAACGCGTATCCGGCAAATTTCTTCCGGAACTGTACAGCAGCGAATTATGGGGGCCGATGGGGGCGGAAGAGGATGCCTTCCAAATCATAGACAAATCGCGTTTCTCCCTGGCGTCTGGCGGATTCCAAGCCACGCTCCGTGATTTTGCGCGCTTCGCACTGCTCCATCTGCGCGGCGGCAGACTGAATGGGAGGCAGATCGTTCCATCTGAATGGATCGAAGCTATACGAAGTCCTAAGCCTTTTTTGTTCAAGTTATTCGGAGATGCGAGCCCAGAGTTGCCAAACGGTGCTTATCACAATACTTTCTGGATCGAGGACCAGAAGAGAGGAGCCTATATCGCGTGGGGACATGCTGGCCAACTGATCTATATTGATCCCGAGGCGGATTTCGCGGTGGTGAAACTCTCCCACCGGCCTGAGCAAACACCTCTGAAACGCGCACAGTGGCCTGACCAAGTATGTGAGCCCGCTAGACCCCTTCCCTTTAATTCATTCGCGGCATTCCGCGCTATCCGAGATGAATTGGAAAGCTAAAAGTTGTGACGAACATGCGCTACTGTCCGAGGCAACGGGTAGGTCGACCGCCTAAGCCGGTACAATCCTGTCGCATCCACCGTACCTCCCAGTCGCGATTGGGGACTCGTCAACGCGGCGCTGGAGCGAGCCGGCATACGCACTGTCGGCCAGCTTCAGAAGATGGAGTCGCACTTCAGTTCCATTCCTATTTGCGCCCATGGTATGGCTCTGAAGCACTCCATCATTTTGGCTCCTCGCAATACACAATAGTCACTGGCATTTCATGGCGGCGGATAGTGTCGGGGACGAAGTCAAGTCTCCATCGGATGTTGGCCCGATCGGGCACGAGCATGGGCCTGGGCGTGGCCCCGTGCCCGCTTGCGGTCGCACGCCTGCGCACCTGCAGCTTCTCCTTCCGGTAGAGGCGCCATCAGCTTCTTCTGGTTCATTACGATGCCCTGCCGGTCCAGCATGACGTGGATCCTGCGATAGAGGCTTTCACGATCCTGGTTGATCGCCATGTAGCAAGATAACTTTTCAACAGCAGTCATCGAGTTTGCGCGTTCGAGTCGAGAAAACGCAGCTTTCCGCGTTCCTGGTGATCAATTCGCGCAAGGCGACCGATCTGCTGATTTAGCCGTGTTTCTGGAGTGCGCCCCTGAGGGGTGACAGATATCAGGCTGCTGATTTGCCAGTCTGCCGGATGTGTTGATCCTCGCGGGCTCAGATATCCGAGCGCCGAATGGAGCCTGCGTTTGTTATAGACCTCCTCGATGAAGCGGGGAAGGTGATCAATGACGTCGTCGAAGGTTTCGAAGGCCATCGGGTAGGCCGCCTCGACCTTCAGGGTCTTCATGAAGCTCTCCGCCTTGGCGTTGGATAAAGCCGTCAACTGCAGCCCATGTGGGGACGACCGGCCTCACGGTCCGCATTAGTCACCCATTCCACCCGCTTAAAGGCCAGACCTCGACATGATCAGCCGCAGCCCCGGGGCGACGACCGGGTGATCTACCGAGCGGCGGACGGGACCTTGCCCACGATTGCCGCCGCAATGTCGGACATGGAGCAGCCTGACGCATTCCGGCCCGTCGCGGCCGGGCGCGCGGCGATCTGGACGGTCGACCTATTGTATTTGCTCACGCTGCTGAATCGGATCGCTGCGCCGGTGGAGGCGGAGGATGAGTAAGGTAAAATACGCCGCTGGTGTTAGGCAAATTACGCCGCAGTGCCTGCTCGGATACCAGAGATACGCCCAGTATTGCGGGAATTTCCCTGAGCGTCGTGGAGTTGTCTTCTTTGACGTCTCATCGTATAAGGCGTATTTATATTACGAATCAGCTTGGATGATGGTCGGCGAAGCCAAAGCCAAGACGACGAGACCCAAGGGCCGAGGCCTTGGCCCGCGACGGCGCGCTCAACCCCCACCCCGAAGCCGTGCGCGACACGCTGTTGCCGCCAATCTCTTCTTCGATGCTAGGGACCTTGTGCAGGTCCGCTACGAGATGGTGCGCCGCCATCAGGCCGATCGCGTGCCGATCAGCGACGTCGCCAGCGCCTTCGGGGTCTCGCGGCCGACCTTCACAAAGCTCAGAGCGCCTTGGCCGACCAGGGCCTCGACGGGCTGGTGCCCCGGCAGTGGGGTCCAAACGGCGGACACAAGATCTCTGCCGCGGTCCTCGCTTACATCGACCAAATCAGGACGACGCGGCCCGACCTCACGGTGCCGCAATGTGTAGACGCTATCGCCAGACGCTTTGGCGTCAGGGTGCACCGGCGAAGTCTGGAGCGGGCCATGGCGCCCAAGAAAACGACTCGATCAGCCTTAACCGTCCGCGCGACCAGCCTCGTCGGCACATACGAACAACTGCGCGCCGCGGTGCTCAGCGCCCGGCTGATCACCGGATAGGACTCCTAACCCTGCACCGTCAGGGCATGGTCGCCTGGATCAAGGCCGCAACGACAACACCCAACTTTACGCCGTTCTCGGCGACCTGTCGAAGCGTCGACTGACGGATGTAGAGGTAGGCGTCGCGCCGCAGCTGATCGGCGGTGACTTTGAGGTCAGGCAATGTGCTTGCTCCGCGGTTAGCGTGACGGCTGGCAAGGATGAGGTGAGCTCGCTGGGGCGATCGCGCCTGCCGACGGGGGCGATGTACCGGGCAAGGCGGCGGAGAGCAAGCAGCGACAATATGGGCTAAGTGATCGATGACGGGCTCGATGGGCCGCAGAGGCAATCCTTACGAGGCGAAGGTATATCACCCACGTCGATGACGAGTTCGTCTTTCGGGCATCGGATCATTCGCAAGCGAGGGTCGAACGGGCACATGTCCGTCGTCACGATGATACGCAAGGAAAAGGCCAAGGCGTTTGTTCGCAAACTGACCGATACCCTTTCCGGCAATCATGAGCGTTGAAGAGGAAGTCGGGCAGCGCTTCGTGACCGCCGTACCCGGCGAACCGCGGACGCGATGTCGGCCTGCGCCCCCGCATGAGCCACCGATCATGCACTCGGCTACGTCGATATTACCGCCGGGAGGCCGTCATGGCTGGCACCTGCCCTCTCATCGAGGACGGTAGGCAGGAAACATGCCGGACGTGGTGCGCCTCAGCTGGCCATATCACAACTTGAACTTATTCATTTTCAACGAACCAAGTTTATGACGGAAACCAGTGCAAGCGCCGAAAACGGCGAATTTCTGCAAATGTATTGCGATTCTCGCATAAAGCGCCCGTGCTGCGCTGCTACGCTCATGAAGCTGCACAAGCGGCTGGGAGCAGCAAAGGATGGGCTGCTTGGCTGGATGAAGCGTACCCAGGATACTGACGAGGGGGCTCTGCAACCTACATAATGATGGGAACCGCCGGACTAAAAGCTCAGAAAATAATGCAATGCTTTTCCCGAGGCATATCGGGAGACAATCGGCGAAGCGAAAACGGAGACTAACCAATGGTCAAGTTGAAACATGAAGAACACAGCTTTAAAACTGCAATCTTGAAGGGGATTGCCGCGCTCGGCCTGGCGGCGATGACAATCTCGTCCTTTGTCGGTTCGGCCTCGGCGGGGTCGCTCCTCGAGAGGATCAAGAATGGAGAAACAATCCGTCTTGGCTTCACCAATGACCCTGGACGTCTTAAAAAAGATGGGGACGGCCAAGATCGAGCCGGTCGTCACTGATTGGGGCTCCCTTGTCCCGCGCATCCAGGCTGGGCGCTTTGACATCATCACGGGCGGCAAGTGGATTAAACCAGAGCGTTGCCGCAATGTGCTGTTCAGTGAGCCGATCGCCACGAGCAATGACCGGCTCGTAGTGCCGAAGGGCAATCCAGAAGCACCGCATTCTTTTCAGGATCTGCTTGACAAGGGACTTACTCTCGCCCTCATGACAGGCTCCACCGGAGTCGAGTATGCGAAGAAGTTAGGCTTCGCCGCCGACAAGGTCATGCAGGTAGCAAGACCGCCGGAGGTCGTACAGGCTGTAAAGGCCGGCCGCCGCCGCCGGCGACCTCTATAGTCTGAGCGCGACTACTCTTTCCGAGAACGATCCCAGTATTGAGGTGGCCCTCCCATTCACCCCGCCGGCGCCCAACGAACATCCTGGCATCGCCTTCTCTCTAAGCGAACAGGCTGCGGTAGACGCGTTCAACGCTGTGCTGAAAGACTACATTGGCTCTGACGAAATGATGGCCTCGGCCGGCAAATATGGTTACACCAAACGCGATCTCCCGGATGGCAGCAAGACCGCTGATCTTTGCAAGGGCTGAAGCTATGCGTCTGACCGCTCCCCGGCCCTGGCGTCAGTGGGGAGGGCATATGAGTAAAAGCTTGAACGTTCGGGCTGTGTGGCCCAAGCCTTGCAGATGAACTCATAGGGGGGAGGCCTTTGAGAGTCTTGAGCCTGCGTCCGAAGTTGTAGGCCGAGACGAAGTCGGAAAGGTGCTGGCGGAGTTGGTCGTGGCTCTCATAGTAGAAGCGCCTGACGGTCGCATCCTTGATGGTCCGGTTCATCCTCTCGACCTGGCCGTTAGTCCACGGATGCCTTGGCTTGGTCGTCCGGTGCTCGATGTCGTTCCTAGCGCAGGCGTATTCGAAGGCATGGGCGCGGAAGAGTTCGCCGTTTGCTATGGCCTCCTTGATCAGTGGCACGGCCGAGCCGCCGGCACCAGGGGTGGTAAACTGGATGCCATTGTCGGTGAGCACGGTGTGGATCTTGTAGGGAACAGCCGCGATCAGGCGCAGCAGGAAGTCTCTCGAGACAGCGGTGGTGGCTTTCTCATGCAGCGACAAAGGCAAACTTCGAGGTTCGGTCGATGGCGACGAACATATGCACCTGCCCTGTTTGGTGCGCACCTCAGCAACGTCGATGTGGAAGTAGCCGATCGGATAGCTCTTGAATTTCTTCTTCGCTGGCTTGTCGTCCTCTACGTCCGGCAAGCGACCGATGCCGTGACGCTGCAGACAACGATGCAATGACGAACGCGTCAGGTGCGACGATCCCAAAACCTAAATGACCGACGTCGGGATCGTGGGTTGTAAGGCGTAGAGGCAGTCATCGAGTGGCAACAGAGTGTAGCGTCGGAAGGCGACGATGACGGCCTCCTCCTCAAGCGAGAGCACTGTCGATCTCGGCTCCGGACCGGTCGGCAGATCGGCCACCGAGGTCCGCTCCCGCCATTTGGCGACGGTCTTCTGGTTGATCCCGTAGCGTTTGGCCAGCGCCCTCAGGCTCTCTTGACTATGCTGTATCGCTCTACGGATCGCCTCTGTCGTCGTGGCGCTCCCATGAAGAACCTGGCCCATAGCGCATCCCTTGATTCGGAGGATAAGGATGCCCATCAAAGCCCGGGATCAAACAGCCCCGCCAACCGATATTCCCGCTTTGGAGGTTGAGGTCGGCGCTTTTGCATCACGCGACTGAGATCCGCAAATCCCGATATCGCGGCAGTTTTATTCGAGTGCGCAGGCTTTCCGACGGTCGCTCCCGCTATCCGCCGGCTCACTAAGCTGCCGGTCTACCACATCACCGTGCTGTGCCGCATGATGATGTCGTCGATTGCGTGAGCAACGACGTTCGGAGTCTTTGAAGGCTTCGAGACGCCGACGCGTCGAGCGGGCATCCGATCAGCAACTCCACAAGGTACCGTCAGCCAGAACGATCATGCGGTTGATGACCACAGCCCGCGATCATTTAGGCAAAACCGACACGGTCATGATCGCCGCCATCGAGGTGGCGTACCCATGCTCGTGGCAGTCTGATCGACCGGTTCCATTCCATGATCCGTAAGAAAGGTGCCGATGATCTCGCACTGTGGATCGCCGCCGCCAGCAGAAGTCTCGTCGCCTCCTTCGCTGACGGCAACGTTCGTGATCATGCGGCCGTCCGTGCCGCGATGACCAAGCCATGGTCGAATGGCCGTACGGATGGCCAGATAACCAAGCTCAAGCTTGTAAAACGGCACATGTATGGGCGCGGAAAGATCGACCTCCTGCAAGCCGGATTGATCGGCGTGGCATGACCCAAACTTCATCGAGAGTGCGTCAGACCCGAATGAGAACCCTGTTTGAGGGGTGATTTTCGCACAAACGGATTCCACGATCATTGACAGCCGGCGCACTGTCTTCGGTCGCTCCCCCAAGGCGGCCATCTGAAAACGCGATGGCACCGCCCGGGACATTATATTGGCGAATTGAAGGCAGCTCGACGCATACTTGCAGCGCGCAAACTCACCCGGCGCCAAGTTGCCGGAATACTGACAGTAGGCTGAAAATGAACGAAGTACCATATCTTACGTTTGATCTCGACACGCCCGGCGTCAGCAAAGGGCATCTTATTGTTCCAAAAGGCGCCGATTGCCAAGCTCTTTCGCTCTCGGTCATCAGTCTCAACAAAGGCGATGGTCCACGGCTCCTTATAACTGGCGGATGTCATGGCGATGAATTGGAAGGGCCTCTTGTTGCGCGACGGCTTGTCGAGTGGCTGCCCGAAGCGCAAACCTGTGGACGGGTCATCATCGTCCCCGTGCTCAATCCACCGGCCGTGCAGGCATTCAGGCGCAATACGCCGATCGACGGATTGAACCTTAACCGAGTGTTTCCGGGCCGTGCCAACGGTTCCGTAACCGAACGAATCGCGGATGCCGTTTCGCGGCTGTTGTTGCCGACGGCCGACACTGTGTTTGATCTGCACAGTTTCGGACCAACGTGGGATTTTCCACCATCGACCACGACACATCCCATTGCTGATCCCGATCTCATGGCCAAGACGATCAGAATGGCTGAGGCGTTCAAATTACCAATGACGTTGGTGTGGGATCATCCAGATACGCCTGGAATGTTCGACATTTCGGCCCATAACCAGGGCAAGGTATTCGTTTGTGCTGAACTCGGCGGGGGCACCATTGGTGCCGAAGCTCTCGCGATCTACGAGGCTGGAATTCGCAACGCACTCATTTCGCTCGGACTCGTCGAGGGAAAAGCCGAGTATCCGATGTACCGTCAACGGAAGTCCAGCCAGACATTGCACACCCAGCGTCCGGCCGATGAACTGAAATCGCCGGGGCGGGGTATCTTCGAACCTCGGTGCTCGATGTTCCATGAAGTGAAGCAGGGAGATCTCATCGGCATTCTGCATCCGATGGATTCTTCCTCGGCCAATTCCGCTGATATCCGCTCGCCTGCACCTTCCATCATCTGCGGCATTCGGTCCGGAGGCTATGTCCAGGTCGACGAGTGGTTAGCGCTCCTTGCGCGTCCCGTGTATGGTTGAAAGCGACCCCCGATTAGATAGCCAAAGAAAATGTACAGCGTCTAAGTATCCGCTAGGAAATGGTCCGGTTAAAAGTCTATACTCTGATTTCGGCTATTTATTGAGGTTACTGGCCCGCCAACCGTGCTCGTTCTGGCCGCTGTTCTGCCTGGTGTAACTTATAAGGACTGACATCCATGGTATTGCGAGCCCAAGCATCTCTCGGGATACTAACTTCCGACCAAGGGCAGTTGCCCAACTCTGAGAGGGGTACCGAACCGGGCGCGATCGAAAATCCAGCGACCCTTGGTTTTCCTGTCATCACGGAAATCGCAGAGGGAACACTGGGTAGAAGAACGCCGCCCGGCGATCCAATTCTCGAGCGCAGCTATGTTGCAGCGGCGCAGCGATTGGTCAAACGAGGAGCTGTCGTGATCAGTTCAAACTGCGGCTTCTTGATCCGATACCAGGCGGTTGTAGCAGCTTCTGTAGAAGTACCAGTGGCAATGTCGAGCATGCTGCTTTTGCCGACGCTCATCCGTCAATTGCCGCTATCGGCCAAGATCGCCGTTCTGACTTATGACTCTAACGCCTTCGGCGAAGATATGCTCGAACTTAGCGATCCGACCGAGCGGTCGAGAATTGTGGTAGCGGAGTTGAAGGCAGTAAGTACTGGCATGATGAGTTGAAAATTCCTGCGCCGCCGCCCGACGTCGCCGCGATGGAAGCGGATGTCGGCGTTTGCATCACCAGGCTGAGAGCTGCGCATCCGGAGATTGCAGCCATCCTTTTCGAGTGTGCGGGATTCCCGGTGGTCGCGCCGGCAATCCGTCGGCTCACCAACCTGCCAGTCTACGATATCACAAGTCTGTGCCGGATGATGATCGCGTCGATCACATAGGAATTTTTTACTGGCAGAGCGTGATCCCATCGATAGGCAGAAAGGGCGGCCGAAAGGTTATGTCCATATCCGCTCGCGACAGGCGAGAGCATCGGAGCCACTCGGGCTCCGACCTATCTGCTCCTGGTTCCGATCAGGCAACATGGCGACATGGGCAATCGCCCGGCGCCGAAAAAAGCTATGCGATGGGCGTCGCCTGGGTCGTGTCCCATCAGGTGGTGTAGCTCGGCGGTTACGAAGCCGCTCGCGAGCGTGCCGTTAGTGGCGCTGTAGCGAGTGAGCGGCGTGTCAGTGGTCATCGGCGCTTTCCGGTGGGTTTGGTTGTTGACGCAACCCATTTCGGAAGGACCACCGATGACCGACGACATGATGAACCTGCGCACGCGTGGAGAAGACCCCGGATGCCGATCTGCTGCGGGAGATGATCGGCTTTGCCGCCGAGCGGCTGATGGAAATGGATGTGGCCGCGGCCACCGGCGCCGCCTATGGCGAGAAGAACCCACTGCGGCTTGCCCAACTCGATGGCTACCGCGACCGGGACTGGTAGACGCGGGCCGGCACGGTCGAGCTGCGCATCCCGAAGCTCAGGAAGGGGAGCTACTTCCCGGGTTTCCTCGAACCGCGCATGGCCGAGAAGGCGCTGACCGCCGTCATCCAGGAAGCTTATGTGCAAGGCATCCCGACCCGGTCGGTTGACGACCTGGTCAAGGCCATGGGGATGAGCGGCATCTCCAAGTCTCCAAGAGCCAGGTCTCGCGGCTGTGCGAGGCGATCGACGGCAAGGTGAAGGCCTTCCTCGAGCGGCCGATCGAAGGCGATTGGCCATACCTGTGGATCGACGCCACTTACCTGAAGGTGCGCCGCGGTGGCCCGATCGTCTCGGTCGCCGTCATCATCGCCGTCGGCAGCCATCTCGGACGCGTCGAGCGCCGCACGATGAGCGCCATCGAACTGTGCCGGACCGCCGAACTGGGCGGCCATGTGGAGGGCTGCCGGTCCTGTGGGGCGATCCGCGTGGCCTGCCCGGCGTAAAGCTCATCAACTGGCTGCGCCCGAGGCGTCGCCGGAGAGCCGCACGGCCGGATGCGTCCACACCGTGGACCTGAAAGACGGATTTGGCGATATCGATTCCGATGGTGACAACAGGCATGGCAGGCTTCCCTTGAGCTATAGAGATAAAACACGCTCCACGGTTCGGAACTGGCGGTCCATGCCATCAAATGGGCAGTGCAGCGGGCCAGATATATGACCCTTGTGTGGATGCCAGCCGTTTTGCAAGGAAGATTTGAACCTTTGAACACGTGATCGAGTGCGGTCTTGTGTCAGGCCTTGAGTTGCGGCCATGACGTGCTGCGGGCCGGTATGGTGATGCGCGGATCAGGTCCAAATCTAGAAAGCGAGCGTGAGGGTCGGTGCGTCATTCTGGTTTTCCTGACCCCGATCTGATCGATCATTTGCCCATGCGATTCAGGCCTTCCTCACATTCCCCGACGGACCGGCTTGGTGTGCTGCTGAATGCTCTTGCAGGCACCATTGCCAGATTCCGGTAATCCTCTTCCTTTGTCACCATGGCCCAGATGCCACGCGCCATCTTGTTGGCCAGCGCGATGGCCACAAGCATGCGCGGCTTCTTCGCCATCATACGGGCGAGCCAGGAGCTCTCGGGCGCGCCCTTCCGGGATGCCCATCGGACCACAGCCATGGCGCCGATGATGAGCAGCCGTCGAATATCGCGTTGGCCCATCTTCGAGGTTTTTCCTAGTCCTTGCTTGCCGCCAGTCGACTTCTGCAACGGGACGAGCCCAAGCCAAGCGGCGAAGTCACGGCCGCATTTGAACGTCTCCATCGGCGGCGCGAAAGTTTCGATCGCCAGTGCGGCGATGGGGCCAACGCCGGGCATGGTTTGCAAGCGCCGAGATGCCTCAGCTATCCCTCGATAGGGCATCGATCTTCTTCTTCAGTGCGTCGATCCGGCCAGTCAGCTGATAGATCTGGTCCAGCAGATCGCGGCAGATCTCGCGGACCAGATCAGGCAAATTGGCGTTCTCGACCTCAACGAAACGTTCAAGTCGGCTCAGATAACGAATTCCCTGCGGCGCGATGTGGCCGAATTCATAGAGGTGCGCACGCAATGCGTTGACCAACTCAGTGCGGTGATTGACCAGCTGTTCTCGCGTGCGAAACATTATGGACCGAGACTGCTGCTCCTCGGTTTTCATTTCGACGAAGCGCATCGTTGGCCGTTGCGCTGCCTCGACGATCGCCTCCGCATCCGCTGCGTCGTTTTTCTGCCGCTTGATGAACGCCTTGACATACCGAGGTGCAATCAGCTTCGGCTGATGGCCAAGCTGGACCATCTCGCGAGCCCAATAATGGGAGCCGGCGCACGCCTCCATGCCACGACACATGCCGGCTGACCCTCCATAAACCTGCAAAACTGTAGGCGCGACAGCTTCTTGCGAAATACGACAGTTCCGTCAGCCGCGGCTTCCATGCAGCTGAAAGACGTTCTTCTCTAGATCGATCCCAATGATGGTAACTTTTCCCACGGATGCCTCCTTCCATTTTGTGGCGTTAAGCACCACAAACTTGGCACATTGCGATGCCGTCGGAGAAGGCTGGCATCCACCCCATCTGGAAACGATCAGCCAGATGAGCGATGATCCCCTCATCAGCCTGCCAGCCGTGGCGCGCTGATCAGCCCGGTCCATGCCGGAGAGCACGGCGACCAATGCCGCCAGCTACACCACGCAGCGGGACACAATCGTCGCCTGCGGGCAAGACCCTATCCTTCCCTATGCTCCCCTTCGCGCGACGGCCGGAATAACAGCAGTTGCATGAGGAATTGGTGGCATCGATTTGAAATTGACGGCTTGGCACCGCACTGACGAGTGCAGCCGGCGTCTGGCGCAGATCCCTCGTGTCGGCCTGATCGGTGCGTCACTGCTGATGATGAAAACGCTTGAGCCGAGCTGTTCAAATCCGAACGACACTTCTCGGCCAGAACGGAACCGGCTTGGCATCACAGGCGCTGGCGATGAAGCGTTTACGAAGTGGACTGCACCCTTCGGTGAGACGCCAATTAGGGACAGTTCTCCAGGTTTTAGATTGCGGTCGGGGGAGCTGGCGCAATCGCGTTAGGCCGGCTTCGCATTCATCCGGCGAGAGATAGTCGAGCGCGGAATGCTGGCGCTGCCTGTTGCAGGCCCGCTCGATGAATTCGCCGATGCTTTTTTTGGCACCTTGATGAGATCCGCGCGCATGTTGGTTCGTGCAGGAGCACGGCTTTTTGAACAGAGCTTACCGCAGGAGCGTGCCGGTAGATCAGCCGCCGCCGGATGTAGCGGTCACCGCGTTTGCTGATTCCAAGGAGTGTGGCCTTTCCGCCGGTCGAGTGTTCCTGCCGCCCAGGGCGAGCCATGCTGCGAGGTCACGTGCCGTCTGAACTGACGGCAGTCGACTGCGTCAGCGAGCAGCGCAGTGGCGCCAAGCGGCCCAATGCGGGGAATGGTCATGAGCCGAGGCTCCAATCGCCGTTGGATGAAACTTCAGTGGCAGGACATCGGCCACAAGGCCAAGCAGGAACGCACAATGCGGGTCGAGCTTGGAATGTCGACGGGCGCCGCTGACCTTGGGCGCCAGCTCTCGGTCTTTCGATAGTCCTCATCAAATCACGGCGAACGAAACCGACCCCCAAAATGTGCCGCGCCGCATTCCGTGAGTGACCAGCCTCGACAACCGCGTTTCAGAGATGCCGGTGCTTTAGCGCCGGGATGCTGTGCTAAGGGCGACCAAATTCCGGCCCTACGACAATCTGAGTTTCATCTGAAAACCAGATGGCCGCAATACACAGACTGAATTTGACGTAAACCCCCGCGGCATTTGAGAATCAACTGACCAAATAGGAGCCAATCGCAGACGGGAGGATGAGCGTTTTGGCAAACCGCTGGCACTTCCTCGGCGGCGATTTCGGTACCTCGATTTCCATAGAGGCGTCCCTTTTAGGATTTGGCGATTCTCGTGAAGGAGTAAGATCTATGCAATCATCTATTAATGCGATCATCGAGGGCAAGCTCGAGGAATTTTCGATTCCAGGCTCGGCAGTTGGGATCGTGCAAGATGGCAGGCTTGTTTGGGCGAAGGGTTATGGATTGGCAGATGTGACACGCAACGTTCCGATGACGCCCAAAACCATCATGAATATCGGCTCCGTGTCCAAGACTATTACTGCAACAGCCGTGATGCAGCTTTGGGAACAAGGGTTGATTGACCTGGATGCGGATGTCAGTAGGTATCTTCCCTATCAGGTCGTCAATCCGAAACACCCATCGCTGGCCATCACAGCACGGCGGCTCTTGAATCATCGCTCGTCAATCCGGGACGGGAAGTCTTACTCGGACAGCTACGCCTGCGGCGATCCGACGGTTGCTCTTGGGGACTGGCTCAAGGCATACCTAACGCCAGGAGGGGTCTATTTTGACGACAACGACAATTTCCACGGGTGGGCGCCCGGCAAACTCGATCCGGATCACCCCGGCGGGTATTGCAATGTTGCTTATGGCCTGCTCGGCCACCTTGTCGAGTGCGTAGCTGGCGCGCACTTCACCGAATATTGCGCCGACCACATCTTCACTCCCTTGGGCATGAACAGCACTGGCTGGTATGTGCGCGATATTAATATTAACCAGCATGCAGTTCTGTATAGCAGGGGCACCAAAGAAAAGTGGGAGGGGGGCGGGCAAGCCTTTTCCTCCCGATTTGCAGTTCCTGGCTTGACAATTGATGGGCTTACGCCGGGGGGGCGCATGCAGCTTTGCCTCTACAGTTACCCCACCTATATGGAGGGACTAGCGCGCACGAGCATTGAGGAACTGTCGCTCTTTCTCGCCACCTATGGAAACCGAGGCGGAAATCAGTTGCTGAAAGAGTCAACCATCAACCTGATGCTCTCTCAAGTCCACGATGGTCGGCCCCTCTGCTGGCACAAATTCATCCTTGAAAATGGTGATGTTATTTGGGGACACACTGGCAGCGATCCTGGTGTCAGAACCTTTATGGGCTTTCGTGAAAAGGACGGGACTGGCGCAATCCTCTATTTCAATGGGGACGACATTGGTGACAGCAGAGAGGTCCTTATCGAAAGCCTTTTCTGCAATGCCAGCACCCTTTAACGTCGTTTCCGCCGTGACCGTTGGGACGCGCGTTATTCACGAAATGCTATCAGGAACGAGGTGCTGGTTCAATCGGGTATGCCGGTGCTACGGCTTGACGGCGCGCACCAGGTGCTCGTAAACCAAGCCCGCTTTTCTTCGACAGGCTCAGCGGTCTCGGCCATACGCTTCGCCCCTCGGAGCAGGCAGACTATTGGGCTGTGACACGCCGCTGCCCTTGCCGGCAGCACGCTTTGTCGGTGGCCCTTCCCGGTGGCGCGGTGTGGGCGGCACTTTCCTTCTAGGCCCGCCGCGGCGGATGCCGGCCGCCTCTGACGGCGGGCCTTTGCCTTCCGATCCACCCCGCTCACATGGGGACTTTGTCGTCAAGGCTGTCTTCGCATATCAACCTCAATGCGTTGTGATCCAAGGTCTGAGCCTGTCGTCTTGGCGCGGTGACAACACCGGTCCAAACTCACATACGGTCGCTGCGCTGTGGCAGCTGCACCAACATCCCGCTTTCGTCGGTAAGGCTCAGGGGAACGCGACCAATCTTCCGGACGGCATTTTAGGCCAAGTGGGGTGGGAGGTTCGTTCGCCCTGGATCAGCCGGGAGGGATCAATCCCGGCGGATGGAAAAGAGCACGCTGATCATGCCGGCTTCATGGCAGCGCCCTCAATGGCAACACCCTGATGGACATATTTCCACAGGGAGATCAGAAGTTTTCTCGCGAGCGCAATGATAGCCGGCTTGGGGCGCCTGCCACCGTCGAGCGCGACCCGCTCCTGGAACCACTGTGCCAAAGCCGATCGAGGTTGATGCAAGAGCCAGAACCACGACAATTGCACCATTACGGTCCTCAGCCTCGGATTTCCCGCCTTCGATACGCCCTGTTCCCGGCTGTTCGATCCGCTTTGCCACGGTGTCGGTGTCAGACCGGCATAGGAGGCAAGCTGCCTTCGATTCGCAAATTCGCGATACAGACCCTCGGACCAAAGCACCTCGGCAAAGTCCGCTCCCACGCCGCGCAGTTGCTTGAGCATCGACATTCCATTGGGGACTTTTGATGGGTCGCATTCATCGCGAGCCACTTCGTCACGCGCTGCCTCCACGTCCTTGATTTGCCGAAGCACGAGCTCGATCCGGTCCAGTGCACGGACAATCTCCGCTTTGAGATTCGAAGGTAGTTCACGACCGTCTCCGGTCCTGAGTTCTTCCAGTCGAGTGCGGCGGTCCCGCTTCAGCGGCTCAAATCCAACGATGCCCTGCGAGAACAAGAGCCCCTTGACCCGGTTCACGATCTTGATCCGCTCTGCGATGAGAGCGCGTCGTTCACGACTGTTGCGCTTTCGGTCCTCTTGCTCGGGCGATGGCGGAACGACCATGGCGCATACCCGCGGCTCGTCGCGCTTGTAGGCAAGCAGGGCGCGAAGAAGGGTCTCGCCATCCAGCTTGTCCGTCTTCGCCCGGCGCTTCCTGCGTGACGTGGCAATGGATGCAGCATCAACCACATGGCTTTCGATACCGTCACGCTCAAGGATCCGATGTATCCAGAAGCCGTCCAGGCCAGCCTCCTGGATTGCGATCACCGGCACGTCACAGCCCGTTCTGCGCCGAACCGTCGCCTTCAACTGGCGGATAAGATCGAACAATCCGGCCGTGTCGCCTGCCTTGACGACGCGCTTTGACATCTTCTCTCCGTTGCACGGCAACAAGCTTGTCACCAACCAGCTCGAGCGACTGAGTTCCAGGGACATGAAGATAGCGCCGAGTGTCGTATGGACCGCATCGGTTTCAATCTCAGTCACGTTTTCAGCTTTCATGTGTTCTATCCCTCCAAGTTGTTCATGAGCAATACGCCGGCCAAAGCGAGTTGATCGCAGCTGCGGTCATCGCTTCGCGATGTGGTTTTGGTAGTTGCCTGCCCCCGCTCGCGGGGTGGGCGACGCTCCTTTCTAGGCCCGCTGCGGCAGGCCGCAATGTTCGCTCCGCTCACATCCTCCACTCCGTTCCGGCCCTTCGGGTGCGGCCTGCCTCGTTCAGCGGGCCAAGCCAGTCGCGTTCTGCCGCCCACCCCACTCACGGGGGCAGGCACGCGAGATCGGGATCGAGCGCTGCCTCCACCGCCCATGGGATCTTCCGGGGAAGGACGCGCGAAGCGGAGGCGAGTGTCATGCGCAAGAACGGCAAACTGTGCCCGTGGCGAGGCTGATGGAAAGACCGGTGCGCCACCAAGGGCGAGCGTTCATTCCGAAATCACCGTTCGCATCATCGCCGATCTGGGGGGCTGCGTGCCAGGCGTAAAGCTTGGGGCAGGGCGAAGGCGGCCTTCGACCTGCCGAAGAACGCCGCCACCAGCCGCAACTATTCCGCATCAACATCCTGATCCTGTGGGGCGCGGTGATCGAGCGCGGTTACCCGGCTAGAACCGGCTGACCTTTCGGCAGGCGCTCCTTTGGCGGCAATCTCAGGACGGGCGAGCACGGAGGTCTTCAGCAGAGGAAAGGCCCAGGATACCTCGTATCAACAATCCAGATCGCTCTGAGTTATCGCAAAACCAGATGGCAACGATACCCAAACTGAATTTGACGTTGGTCGCGGCGCGACGGAGCATAGATCGCGCGACGGAGCATTAAATCGCATAATTGCTTCTCTCGGTAATCAACTAACCGATAGGCGTGATAAACGGCGCTATGGCAAAGGGGAAATGAATCATGATCTCTCGACGTGAAATGATCAAGGCGGGTTTGGCCGCCGGAGCGGCTATATCGATCCCCTCAGTCCTGAGGGCACAAGCAGCACCAACCGACGCGCGGACGGTCCGCATGGTGATGGGCGACCTCAGCAGCTTCGATCCGATCGTTACGGCGGCTACCATGACCGGCAATCATGGCCTGGCGATTTACGACATGCTATTTTCGCTTGATTCCAAATTGATTCCACAACCGCAAATGGTGGGGAAGTGGGCCGTTTCCGATGACAAGAAAGCTTATACGTTCGAGCTGCGGGATGGTCTGGGCTGGCATGATGGCACCCCCGTCACCGCGTCCGACTGTGTCGCCTCGATCCGTCGCTGGGGCCAGGTGCCTTCTGGCGGAAAGCTGATCATGGAACGGGCCAGCGATATCTCGGCGCAGGACGATAAAACCTTCGTCATCTCACTCAAGGAACCGATGGGGCTTCTTATCGAAATCCTAGCGGGAGCGGTCACGCCGGTCTTGTACATCATGCGCGAAAAGGACGCGAGTCTCGCCGCCGCAGAGCAGGTGACCGCGAACATCGGATCTGGGCCGTTCAAGTTTAACCATGCCCTTGCTAAGCCGGGCGCCAGCTTCACCTACGACCGCAATGAAAAGTATGTACCCCGCCACGAGCCGACAGACGGGTTCGCGGGCGGGAAGGTCGTCAACGTCGATCGCGTTGTCTGGGAAAATATCACTGATCAGCAGACTGCCTTTGCGGCCTTGCAGTCGGGCGAGGTCGATTTTCACTTATTGCCACCCGCCGATCTTTACCCAGCCATTGAGAGCGATACCAACCTTGCACTGCAGGTTCTTAACAAGGCGGGCGATGTATATTTCATGCGCATGAACTGCCTGCAGAAGCCGTTCGACAACGTCAAGGCACGCCAAGCAATGCTTCACCTGATCGATCAGGAGGCATTTATGCGTACTTCGTTTCCCCCAGAATACACCCGCAACATCACTTCGTTTTTCGGAAACCAAACGCCCTATACCAACGACGAAAATACGGGGTGGTACAAGAAGGGCGGTGATCCGGAAAAAGCCAAGCAGCTCTTCAAGGAGGCGGGATATGCGGGCGAGAAAATCGTCATCCTGCAGCGCACGGACTGGGCGGAGGCCGGCAATTGTGCGCAGCTCTTGGCGGTCACTCTGCGCAAGATTGGGGTCAATGCCGAGCTTGCGCCGGGCGATTCGGCCTTAGATGGCGCCCGCCTAAGGAACAAGGGCTCCGTTGAGAACGACGGCTGGAGCATTTTCATCACGTCCGAGTCCGATTATGAGCGCAGCACTACGCTCAGTAATCCCACTCTGACCGCGAATGGCGAGCAGGGTTGGTGGGGCTGGCCGCAGAGCGATGAATATGAGGCTCTTCGGGCCAAATGGGCGGAGGTCGAAACACTCGAAGAGCGCCAGGCACTGGCGCGCGAGATGCAACGTATACAATGGGACATCGCGGGCACCGTTCTACTGGGATCAGTTCTCTCGCCAATCGCGCGCCGCAAGACGCTCACTGGGCTGATCGAAATGCCGTCGCTCACAGCGATGTGGAACATGCAGAAGGTTCCCGCCTAGTGGCTGCCTACATCCTGCGCAGATTCGTTTCGACCATCGCTGTCATGGCGATGGTCGGGATCTTCATATTCCTGCTTCTCAGGCTGGCTCCCGGCGACCCGGCGGCCATGATCGCCGGCAAAAATGCCGCTCCGCAGTTGATCGCCAGTATCCGAGAACAGCTGGGCCTAAACGACCCCATGCCGGTTCAGTTCATGCGTTGGGTGCGCGACATGCTCGGCGGCGATTTCGGCACCTCGATCTTTGCCGGACGACCGGTTCTGGAGCTGATCTCGCAGCGGCTTGAGCCGACCCTTTCCCTAGCGATCCTGACGATGATCCTTTCGGTGACGGTCGGGGTGTCTTTCGGCATCCTTGCAGCGTGGAGAACTGGCGGGCTCGTCGACCGCCTCCTCGCGGCCTTTTCGGCAGTTGGTTATTCCGTCCCGGTCTTTGTCATCGGCTATTTTCTCATATACTTCTTCGCCATCAGGACACACTGGCTACCGGTCCAGGGATACGTCTCTTTCAACCAGGGCCTCGGGCCTTGGTTTGTGCACCTTATCCTTCCCACCGTGGCTTTAGGGCTTGGGTACATTGCATTCATCGCCCGGGTTACGCGGGCGAGCATGCTTGAGGTCCTGTCGGAAGACTATATGCGAACGGCCGCTGCCAAGGGCGCTTCGTCCTATGCCATGCTTTTCCGCCATGCCTTGAAGAATGCCGGCGTCCCCATCCTGACCGTCATAGGCATAAGCTTCGCCTATCTGATCGGCGGAGTCGTCCTCACGGAAACAGTGTTCAACATACCCGGTATCGGTCGCCTGGTCGCGGTTGCGATCAACAACCGCGACTATCCCATCATTCAAAGCGTGCTCATCCTGACTTCGGGTCTGTACGTCCTTATCAATCTCGTTGTCGATCTGGCGTACACCTTAATCGATCCCCGCATACGGTATTGATATGACGATTCTGTCCGCACCAGTTGAATACGTCCCCACGCGCCGCCTGCGGATATCTGACCTTCCCCGTCTGGCAAGGCGTCATCCGCTGGTCATGATCGGCGGCGGCCTGTTGGCGCTCCTCATCATTCTGGCGCTCGCTGCCCCACTTTACGCTGGCGATCCGGTGAACATGGATCCGTTCAAGCGCCTCCAGCCGCCTTCCGCCGAAATGTGGTTCGGAAGCGACAATCTGGGACGAGACGTATTTGCGCGAACCATCTTCGGTGCTCGGGTCTCCCTTATGGTTGGATTGATGTCGGCAGCATGCGCGGCTCTTGCTGGGCTTCTGATCGGTGTCATCGCCGGCTACAGCCGCAGCTTCGACAACGTCGTCATGCGGGTCATGGACGGCCTGATGTCGATCCCGACGATTCTACTGGCGATTGCACTCATCTCTCTGACAGGACCCGGAATCGGCATCCTCATTGTCGCGATCGCGATCCCCGAGACGCCAGCCGTCGCGCGGCTGGTTCGTTCGGTCGTTCTCGGTGTTCGCGAGCGTCCCTACGTGGAGGCCGCGCTCTGCGGCGGTGCGCGCCTGCCCAAGGTGCTGTGGCGGCATATCCTGCCGAGCACCATTCCGGCGCTGATGGTCCAGGGCGCCACTGTCTGCGCCAGCGCGATCCTGACGGAGGCGGGACTGAGCTTCCTGGGCGTGGGCGTGCCGCCCGAGATTCCGAGCTGGGGCAACATGATCGCCAGTTCGCGCCTGTATCTCACCATCGCCCCATTGACGATCTTCGCCCCTGGAATCTGCCTTGCCGTCACGGTCCTTGCCGTGAACTTACTCGGGGATGGTCTGCGCGACCTGTTCGATCCCCGCGCCAAGAGGAGGCGCTGACATGCGGATGCATCATACTGCACGGAACGACGTGCTTCTCGAAGTTCGAGACCTTGAGACGCGATTTTACGGCGAAGAGAGCGTCACCCGCGCCTTGGACGGCGTCAGCTTCCAGGTGATGAAAGGCGAGACGCTTGGGGTCGTCGGTGAATCGGGATGCGGGAAGAGCGTCACCGCTCTATCAATCCTTCGGCTGCTGCCGAAGGTGAGCGCCAGAACTGTCGGCGGCGAGGTCCGCTTTCATGGACGCAACCTTCTTGAGCTGTCCGATCGGGAGATGCGAAAGATCCGCGGCGACCAGATCGCCATGATCTTCCAGGAACCGATGACGAGCTTGAACCCGGTCTATACGATCGGCCACCAGATTGCCGAGGCGGTGCAGATCCATACGAAAGCGTCCCACTTGGTGGCGATGGCGAAGGCCGAAGAGATGCTCCGTCTCGTCCGAATCGCGGATCCTGAACGGCGCGTCAGTAACTATCCCCACGAAATGTCGGGCGGCATGCGCCAGCGCGCAATGATCGCCATGGCTCTTGCCTGCTCGCCGGAACTGTTGATCGCCGACGAGCCTACGACTGCGCTTGACGTCACGATCCAAGCGCAGATACTCCGGCTCATCGTCGATCTAAAAGAGCGCACGGGAACGGCCGTCATGTTCATTACGCATGACCTGGGCGTCGTAGCCGAGACGTGCCAACGCGTCATTGTCATGTATGCCGGCCGGATCGTGGAGCAAGCGAGCGTAAATGATCTGTTTGCGCGTCCCGCGCATCCCTACACTCAGGGCCTCATGCGATCGATGCCTGATCCCCGGCGCGGCCGACAGCGCCGCCTTCCAGAAATTCCGGGGATCGTGCCAAGTCTGCGCGAGCCCATTGTGAGCTGCAGCTTTGCGCCACGCTGCCCGTTCGCGGTCGATATTTGCCGCGAGAAGACACCCGTCCTACGTGATGTTAGGGCGGGCCACACGGCAGCTTGCTGGCGAGCCGAAGAGGTGATGGGCGCATGAGTGGTCCTTTGCTGAAAGTCGAGAACCTGACCAAGCACTATCCGCTCGGCGCCGGTTTCCTGAAGAAGGCCATCCCGGTGATCCGGGCGGTGGAGGCTGTATCCTTTTCCGTCGAGGCGGGGGAGACGCTTTGCATCGTCGGTGAGTCCGGCTGCGGTAAGTCGACTGTCGCGCGGCTCCTGATGCGGCTCGTGGAACCGACGGCTGGCCGCGTGCTGATCGACGGGACCGACATTGCGGGCCTCAAGAAGCGCGCGCTTCATGCCTGGCGCCGTCGGATGCAGATGGTGTTTCAGGATCCTTACTCGTCGCTCAATCCACGCCTTACCGCTGGACAGATCATTACGGAGCCTGTCGAGAACTTTGAGCGTCTCAGCCGGAAGCAGCGTCAGGCACTTGCCGCGGGTCTTCTCCGAAAGGTCGGAATGTCGCCTGAGATGATGCACAGACTCCCCTCCGAATTGTCGGGCGGTCAGCGCCAGCGGCTCGGGATAGCGCGGGCGCTGGCCCTCCAGCCCTCGCTCATCATCGCCGACGAAGCGGTGTCAGCCCTTGACGTCTCAGTGCAGGCGCAGATTCTGAATCTGCTTCTAGATCTCCAGCAGCAGATGGGCATCGCCTTCGTCTTCATCTCGCATGACCTCGGCGTCGTGGAGCATATCGCGCATCGCGTGGCGGTCATGTACCTGGGGCGGATCGTGGAGCTCGCCCCGAGTGAGGTGCTTTTCGCCAAGCCTGTCCACCCCTACACCGAGGCGCTGATCGCGGCAGCTCCGGTGCCGGATCCGATGCGCGTTCGGCTGGAGGCACCTGTTGAAGGCGAGGTGCCAAGTCCCATTAATCCGCCGAGCGGATGCGCCTTCCACCCCCGCTGCCCACTCGCGGTTGAGCGGTGCCGCATCGAAGTGCCGCCTCTAGTGCCAATAGCCGACGGGCGCGTCGTAGCCTGTCATGTGCGCGCGCCGGCCACGGCAATTCCGGCCCAGCCGCCTGTGGCGGCCAATGTTTCTTTTATTGGGACATAGCTGCGGAGCCTTTCACCCCGATCGAAGATCGCCAGCGCGGTGCTGACGAACACTGAACACGATGCCAAGTACCGCAAAAGAAGAGATGAGGGAAGGTCCATGGAAAACGAGGACAAAGGTCGTCCTGCCCAGCGAGACGCTGGCTTTGATGTAGTCGGTTCGATTGCAACGAACGTGGCGGACGGCTTCACGATGGTAGCAGTTGGTGATCTCATCTTGTCGCGAGCGGTGACCAAATCAAAGGATTCTGGCTTCGGCGCCGTCGTTCGGATTCTTCAAGATGCTGATGTCACGTTTGGCAACCTGGAAGTAAACATCGTCGATATCCGATCGTTCAATGGATACCCGCAGGCTGAATACGGCGGTGCGTATCACCTCAGCCTGCCGGAGGTCGGTCCTGATTTGAAGGCGATGGGGTTCAACATCGTCGGTCGCGCTAACAACCATTCGCTTGACTGGGGCGTTGAAGGCATGCGCGAAACGAGCCGGGTGCTCGATCAGAGTGGGATCATCCATGCCGGCGTGGGCGAAAATCGTGCACAAGCCGGCGCCGCTCGGTTCTTAGAGACCGGACGCGGTCGCGTGGCGTTGGTTTCCTGTGCTACAACCTTCATGCCTATGGCTCGTGCGGGCGATCCCGCGGGCGAAGCGCCTGGCAGACCAGGTCTCAACCCCCTTCGTTTGGCGAAAACCATCGTGGTTCCTCCCGAGATGCTCGAGAGTTTGAGACAGATACGTGCTATCTTGCCCTGCCACTGGCCTGGTGGTGAAGATCCCAACGTGGTCGCAATCGAGGGAACGACATTCAAAGCGGGCGACTCCGCCGGAGTCAGCTATCAACCAAACCAGCATGATATCACCGACATTCTACGAAACATTCGACGGGGCAAGCAGTTCTCCGACTTCTGCATTTTAACGAACCACGGGCATGAGCCTGATAATTGTCGCCAGGTAGTCCCTGATTACGAACCATTGTTTGCGCATCGCATGATCGATGCCGGGGCCGATGCTTATATCGGGCATGGATCGCACCAGTTACGGGGCATAGAGATCTACAAGGGCCGACCGATCTTTTATGGCCTTGGTAACTTCTTCGAGGACGACCTCGGGACCCCGTCCGGCGCCGACATGTTCGACGAATATGCTAAGGACCCACGGGTCGACACGGATGCCGAGGTGAAAGTCGCCGAGATGGCGGGAACATTCACACACCCGCTCTTCTATGAAAGCGTTGTCACCGTCAGCCGATTCGAGCTGAACCAGCTTGCCGAATTGTGGCTATATCCGATCGAACTCGGTCACTCGAAGAGGTTTGCAAACCGCGGAGTTCCAACTCTCGCACCCTCGCAGCAAGCAACAGCCATTCTCGTGCGTCTACAGGCACTCTCGAAGCCATATGGAACCGAGATCGCCATCGAGAACGACGTCGGTGTGATCAGATTGCGGCCCAACTCGCTGCGATGATGACGATGATGCATTGAACCTTAGTAGCCCGAGCCACAGGCCGTCCGACGTCCAACACAGCCGCGTGACGTTCGTTGCCTCCGCCGCAAGAAGGGCCGTAGCGCCCAGTGCACCGACCCGGGATCGTCATGAGCCGGCGGGCAATATCCTCTCGATCTGCAACCGCAGCGATCTCCCTCGTCACGTCGTCGATGCGCTGCTCCAGTCGGCGCAGGTCTGCGAACAAATCCGTGAGCAGTTTACGCGTCGCCGGCGAGAGGTCGTGCGACGCATCTTCGAGGACCTGCGGCAAGTCGAGCTTGAACAGGCCTGCTCCCTGTCCTCAATGCAATGCCGTATTCCAGGCAAAACGCCCGCATCTGGTTGATGAGACGAGTTCGCGTTCCGATCATCTGGTCGCGCACCCGATGCAAGCCTAGAGGTCAGCCTGTTCCTCGCTCTTGATCGCAGCGAACCGCATTGTCGGCCGAGTGGCCGCTTCGGCGATGGCCTCGGCATCGATAATGTCACTCTTATTTGACTTTACGTAGGGCTTCACGAACTGCGCCGGGATCAGGCGAACCTTGTGTCCAAGCGCCTGCAATCTCCTTGCGATCCATTGTGACCCTGCGCACGATTCCATTCCGACGATCGCCGGCGCTGCTCGGTCAAAGAACTGCAGCAGCGTGTCCCGTTGGAAGCGAACTCGCTGGATCGGCTCGCCGCCGCTGTCCAAGCCGACGACGTGGAAGATGTTCTTGCCGATAACAACTCCGTAGACTGCCGCAGGGCGCGGCGCATTGCGTGGGGACATTGCAACCTGCTTTGGTTTGACTGCCCAGATGATGCTGCGGGAGGACGGGGCGGACCATCCCATTAATGGTGACGCCCGATGCCAAGCGATGCGCTGTGGCCCACGCCTGCGAGCAGCATGGGGTGAGCCAGCGTCGGGCGTGCAAGGCTCTTTTCGTCGATCGCTCGAGCGTTCGAAGCATCCAGCCGGACGATGCCATCGTTCGAGCCGCGATGAAGACGGTGGCTGCCGAGCGCCGCCGCTTTGGCTACCGGCGCATCCACATCATCCTTGAACGACAAGGGATCGTGATGAACCAGAAGAAGCTGCGGCGGTAGCTCCAGGTCCGCAAGGGTGGCGGCCGCAAGCGGGCCTTGGGAACGAGAAGGCGATGATCGCGCCGGGCCGGACGAACGAGCGCTGGAGCCTGGACTTCGTGAGCGATGCCTTTACGGACGGACGACGCTTCCGGGTTCTGGCCGTCGTCGACGACTTCAGGCGGGAATGCTTGGCGCTGGTCGCGGATACATCGCTGTCGGGCGCCCGCGTCGCTCGGGAACTGGATGCCATCATCGCTCGCCGCGGCAGGTCCTGCACGATCGTCTCGGAAACCGGCACCGAGCTGACGTCGATGGCGATCCTCAAACGGTGCCAGGAGAGCGGCGTCGAATGGCACTACATCGCACCCGGAAAGCCGATGCAGAACGGATTCGTGTTCTCTACCCTCTCGCAAGCGCGCGAAGCAATCGATCTATGGAAGGAGGACTACAACCGGAACAGACCACACTCAGCCCTGGGCAACATCACGCCCATCGAATTCGCCATAAAAATGGCGCTGGAAAAACAGGCCGCATGAGGCCAGAAATGATGATCTGATCCCCAGAAACTGGACCGTTCAGAATTGGAGTTTTCCGCTGTAGTTTCCCGGCTGGGAGAGGAGCGGAAGCGATGAAAGCATCGAAGTTTTCGGACGCGCAGGAGGCGTTCATTCTGAAGCAGGGAGCGGATGGGTTTCCTGTGGCGGAGATCTGCCGGAGGGCCGGGATCAGCCAGGCGACCTATTTCAACTGGAAGAAGAAATATGACGGGCTGCTGCCGACAGAGATGAAGCGGCTGAAGCAGCTCGAGGACGAGAACGGCAAGCTCAGAAAGCTGGTCGCCGACCTGTCGCCGGACAAGGAGATGCTGCAGGACGTGATCCGCCGAAAACTGTGAGGCCTGGTCGCAAACGCGAGCTGGTGGCCGATACCTGTGCTGATTGGAACGTGTCGATCCGGCGAGCGTGCCGTGTTCTGGAGTTCGACACCTCGACCTATCACTACAAGTCCCGCCGCCGTGACCAGGCCGGCCTCGAAGCTCGGATCAAAGACATCTGCGCGACGCGGGTTCGCTATGGCTACCGGCGCGT
Source organism: Mesorhizobium sp. WSM4844 (assembly GCF_055811775.1). Classification (NCBI taxonomy): domain Bacteria; kingdom Pseudomonadati; phylum Pseudomonadota; class Alphaproteobacteria; order Hyphomicrobiales; family Phyllobacteriaceae; genus Mesorhizobium; species Mesorhizobium sp. WSM4844. The sequence goes on from NZ_JBVVQB010000052.1 coordinate 34,875, forward strand.
GCACGTGATGCTCACGCGGGAGGGCTGGGACATCAACATGAAGCGGACCTATCGCATTTACAGGGACTTGGGCCTTCAACTGAGGAACAAGACGCCGAAGCGCCGGGTGAAGGCGAAGCTGCGAGACGATCGCCGAGCCAGCCGTCGAACCCAACGACGTCTGGGCGATGGACTTCGTTCACGACCAGCTCGCGACGGGCAAGAAGATCCGGGTCCTGACGGTCGTAGATACGTTCTCACGCTACGTGCCGGTGCTCGACCCACCCTTCAGTTACCGAGCCGAGGATGTGGTCAGGATGCTGGAACAGGTCTGCCCCAAGATCGGCTATCCAAAGACGATCCGGGTCGATCAAGGCTCGGAGTTCGTCTCCCGCGACCTCGATCTGTGGGCCTACACCAGGGGCGTCACGCTCGACTTCTCGCGACCGGGAAAGCCAACGGACAACGCTTACATCGAAGCCTTCAACGGCCGCTTCAGGGCGGAATGTTTGAACGCCCACTGGTTCCTGACGCTTGCCGACGCGGCCGAAAAGTTGGAGGATTGGCGCAGATACTACAACGAGGTGCGCCCACATGGCGCAATCGGGCACAAGGTTCCGATCTCGTTGATCAATCCCGATGGCGCCGTCAGCCCGCCATCGTGAAACAGCCGGAAAACTCCACCTTCCGGCGGTCCAAAGAATGGTATCGGATCAATGAAGCGCCGGACTCTCCATTGAAATGGAGGGAACAAGGGTCTCAGGTCACGAAGTACGCAGCCTGGTCCGGCAAAGCAATGAGATCGAAGCACAGGCCGACGATCTGCTGCGGCATAGCCAGGATCACCAGCTCCTGCGACAAGTCCCGGGCATCGGACCGATCAACGCATTGACCATCATTGCCGAAGCCGGCGATCTTCGCCGTTTGGGTCATCATCGCCAGTTTCTAACATTCAGCGGGCTGGACCTCTCGACACACCCTGTGGATAGCCGGGCAAGTCGCCATCCGACAGCGTGAGAACGGATTCCAGCACAAGTTCGAACGCTACATCGCGCGGGATCGCGACAATCCAGATCTGCGCCGCAAGGCGATGACCGCAATTACCGCCAAGATGGCACGCGTCGTACACGCGGGGTCGTTAAGAGCGGTTCCGTCTACCGGCCCTTCGTCGAAGGGCGGGTGCCAGGTGGAAGGACCTCTGTCAGCTAGGGCCGCAATGGCATCGCTTTCGATGACCCTGTAGATAATGCTTGGGTCTTCGACCTCGATCAGAAGCTCGTTTTGAGGACGGTGAGGGCCGCCATCGTGCGTACCCTGTGTTTGCTATGGACGAGACCTTTTCCTTTGCCAGTGGAAGTCGCCTGGTTCGATTATGAAACTTCACGAGCGTCATGCGGCGAGAGCATGCTGGCGAACAGAGAGACGTTGACCGTCTGCTCCATTTCCTTCCGCTCTTAGGACGTTGTCGGTGAGCACAGCGTGGATCTTGTAGGGAACAGCCGCGATCAGGCGCAGCAGGAAGTCTCTCGAGACAGCGGTGGTGGCCTTCTCATGCAGCTCGACAAAGGCGAACTTCGGTCGTTGGCGACGAACAAATGCAACTTGCCCGTTCCGTGCGCACCTCAGCAACGTCGATGTGGAAGTAGCCGATCGGACAGCTCTTGAATTCCTTCTTAGCTGGTTTGTCGCCCTCCATGTCCGGCAAGCGACCGATGCCGTGACGCTGCAGACACCGACGCAATGACGAACGCGTCAGGAGCGGGATCGTGGGTTGTAAGGCGTAGAGGGAGTCATCGAGTGGCAACAGAGTGTTGCGCCGGAAGGCGACGATGACGGCCTCCTCCTCAAGCGAGAGCACTGTCGATCTCGGCTCCCTCGGACCGGTCGGCAGATCGGCCACCGAGGTCCGCTCCCGCCATTTGGCGACCGTCTTCTGGTTGCCCGTAACGTTTGGCCAGCGCCCTCAAGCTCTCTTGATGGGGTCGTCTAATCGCGGTGGCAGAGTCAAGCACCTTTGTGAGACGCGTATGCCGGGTGCAGGGTCGTCTTCGCGGTCGACATCGGTCGCCGCATGATGGAGCTTCGCGGGAGGAGCCTTCAAATATGGACGACGCACTCTGCTGAGCCAGCGGTGCACCCCAACAAGCGGAATGGCTCTGCCCACGTCCCGGCAGGGACGGCTCAGCGCGCTCGAAACCGAACGCTATTGTCAAGCCATCATTCGGTGGCTCCGGCGGTCCGATCGAAGAGCGCGCCGGTTTCGAGCATCGCGTGCATCGTCACCGCCAGATTGCGTGTTACGGCAACGGCAGCTCGCTTGAAGCCAACTCTCTCCCTGGGTTTGAGGCCCTATGTCCGCAGGCCGCTTTCGGCCGACCTGCGGGTCAGGATGACCGTCGCGGCTTCGTAGAGAAGCCCCCGGAGATGACGATCGCCCCGTCGGGATATGTGGCCATCATCGTCGACCTCCCCCGATTGGTATCGCCGGGTCGTCAGGCCAAGCCAGGCACCGACGGCGCGGGCCCTCTTGAAGTTGTCGGGATCCTCATTGGCGGTCGCGAAGTCGCGGAATCGCGCCGACGCCGGGGATCGACATGAGGATCTGATACGCTTGGCTTTGGCGCGCGCCGGCGACGAGCTGACGCCCTAGCTCAGCGGCGCGGATGCGCATGCTGCGCCGAGCTTCCAGGATCGGCAGCACCATAGGAGCGAGCCCTTCCTGATCGACAAGGAGGATGCGGACGTTCTTCTCGAACGTGCTTCCCATGCCCGCGGGAACGAGCAATCCAAATGTCTTCATGAGCGCCCGCTCGGTGGTGATCCTGACCAGCCGCGTGCGTGCCGCCACCAGGGTGCGGGTCAGCATGCTGTCGAACCCTTTCACCCGCACCTCACGAAAGAACCCTACTTCTGCAAGATGCGCTAAACCGTCCGCATCATTCGCGTCGGTTTTGTTCGCAGCCATGTCAAGCGCTGCTTTGGCATTGCGCGCATCGATGCAGATCGCACGCAATCCCTCTGCGCGGAACGCATGATAGAACCACACGGATAAGGGGCCGGTTTCGAACACGACGCGCTTTGCGGCCAGCGCCCGCTTGCGGACAAGCTCGGCAATGACCTTTGGATCAGAGGCGCACCTCCCACGCCAGACGCGCTTGCCTTCACGTCGAATGGAAACCGCTGTCTCTTTCATCGACACGTCGAGACCGATATATTCTTCCATGGCTGTTCTCCCTCAGATGCTTGGGCCCGGCGTCAGGTCGTGAGCCCGTATTTCCATCTTATCGGGGAACAGCCACCTTCAAGGATATGATTGGTTCTCTGGGCGACTCGCTCCCGCGATTACCCCATGTGGACGGCCCCCGCAACGGCATCATCCTCGTGAGAGGCGTGCCAAGATGGCTGCTGTCGAGCACTCATCTGAAGGAGCACCGTCCATGAGCAATATTACCACCGATCTCAGCGCTGTTGCTACTATTGGCCTCGATCTGGCCAAGCATGTCTTCCAGGTTCACGCGATCGATGCCGCAGGCCGCGTCGTCACGACCCGGGCGCTGCGACGAAGGATGTTCTGACATTCTTTGAATCCTGACCATGCTGCCTCATTGGCTTGGAAGCCTGTGGCTCCGCCCATCACTGGGCTCGCTTACTCATGAAGTTCGGCCATGACGTGCAGCTGATGCCGCCAGTCTATGTGAAGGCTTACGTGCGTCGACAGAAGATGGGATGGTTGCCGCCCTCCCCAGACGGCATCGCAATGTGCCATGGTCGTGGTGTTCAACGCCACAAGAAGGAGAGGACGGCAAATGAAAGATACTATGATCGGGGTGGACCTGGCAAAGAACGTTTTCCAGCTTCACGGCGCGACAATGACGGGGCATCTGAGATTCCGTAAGAAGCTGACGCGGTCACGGTTCCGGCAGTTCATGGCATGCCAGCCGCCTGCTGTGGTTGTGATGGAAGCATGCGGCAGCGCGAGCTACTGGGCTCGAGAAATGGTCAAGCTTGGCCACGAGGTGAAGCTGATCGCACCTCAATATGTGCGGCCCTTTGTCAAACGGCAGAAAAACGATGCTGCCGATGCTGAAGCAATCGTCGTTGCAGCACAGCGCCCGGAGATGCGTTTTGTACAGCCGAAGTCGGAAGATCAGCAGGCATGCGCTGTGTTGTTCCGAGGTCGGGAGCGCCTCCTCCATCAGCGCACCGAGCTTGTGAACGCTCTGCGTTCGGTGCTGTACGAATATGGCCACATCATTCCGAAAGGGATCGCCCATATCAAGCGGATTGAGAGTATCCTGGAGGAGCCGAACAGTGACCTGCCTGCTCTGGTGCGCGAGGAATGCTTTGATCTGCTCGAACAGATTGCTGAAAAGACGGCCCGGATCGACGTCAAAACGGCAAAGGCCAAAGCCCTTTCCCTGGCGACCGATACAGCGCGGCGCCTGCAGACAATGCCTGGTGTCGGGCCCCAGACCGCGTTGGCGATCAGCGGCTTTGCTCCGCCGATGGAGAGCTTCAAACGCGGGCGGGACTTTGCGGCCTGGCTTGGGCTCGTGCCACGTCAATACACCTCCGGCGGCAAGGAGCGACTTGGACGCGTGTCGAAGGCTGGCCAGACCGATATCCGGTCTTTGTTGATCATCGGCGCCATGTCACGCCTGACAGTGCTGGCCCGCAAATCCATCGTCGAGGGTTCATGGCTGGCACGGATGCTGCGTCGCAAGCCGCTCATGCTGGTCGCGATCGCGCTTGCGAACAAGATGGCGCGGGCGATCTGGGCGATGATGACAAAGAAAGAGGATTATCGAAATCCGGCGCGAGTTGTGGCTGCATGACGCATATGCATCACCACTCAAACTGGCGCCGGTGAAGAAGGTGTAGGAAGTCGATGACCTGAATGGGCACAATGATCGAAAAGATCTGGATTGGGAAAACCAGCCGTCGTTCCCGAGCTTGAAAGCTCTTGCAGAAGATTTGGACCCGATCCGCAGATCACCATACCGGCCCGCGGCTTCTTGAAAGGCCGCAACGAAAGGCCTGAGAGAAGAACGCACTCGATCACCGGCACATCAGGTTGGAAGGCTTTTTGCATCAAGGGCGGCAACCAGAGAAGAACGATGCCGCTGATGCAGCAGCCATCTGCGAGGCGGTGACGCGCCCTTCGATGCGTTTTGCTGTCGATCGGTCGGGGATCAGGCGGCGGTCATGCATCCCAAGCTACGCGAACTTCTGGTGGCCCAACGCACCCGACTGCTCGATGCCCTTCGCAGCCATCTGGCCGAAATCGGGATCATCGCCGCCCAGGGACGAACAACGCACGCGCCCTGGCTACCCTCGTCATCGAGGGCAACGACATGATCCCGGCGACCGTGAGTTCGGCACTGTTGCCATTGGTGCGCCAACTGAGCGAACTCGATGCCGAGATCAGGCGGAGCGATCAGGCTATTCTGGTCCTCGCCAAGACGGATGAAATGGCACGCCGTTTTATGACCGTTCCCAGGATCGGCCCCATTACTGCCTCCGCGCTTGGGGCGAGATCCAGGATATCTCGGTCTTCTCAGGTCGCGCGAATTCGCCGCCTTCTTAGGGCTCACGCCACGGCAGAACTCCTCCGGCGGAAAGGAGCGGCTGGGACGCGTCTCCAAGATGGGTAACCGATATTTGCGCAAGCTGCTCGTAGTCGGCGCTGATGCCGTTCTGTTCCATCCCAAGCGTTCCAGCGATACGTTGAGAAACTGGGCGGATCGCCTGCTGGAGACCAAGCCTTCAAGCTTGTCGCCGTGGCGACTGCCAACAAGCTCGCCCGTATCGTTTTCGCACTCATGCGCGACGCAACACACTATGCCGCCCCACGGGCGTAAGAACAGTATCGGCAAAGGCCGCGAACCGGAATGGAGGGCGGTGACAATGACGTGATGGGAACGTGGACAGATCCTGAAAGCCTGCAGCACAGTCGGAGCTTCGAGCTCGTTCTCTTGATCAGGCCAAAGGATCAGCGGATACCATCAGGGCCAGCGGTAACAAGACCCCAGCAACAGGCCGGAGACATGACCGCGCCCGCGACCATCCCATCGCTGAAACAAACCCTTGATCAGCGGGCGCCGGCCGCTCGAGGGACTGCCTCAGTCGTCCTGACGCTCCCATGAAGAACCTGACCCATAACGCATCCTTTTCGAAGGACAAGAATGCCCCCTCAAAGCCTGGGATCAAACATCTATTCGCCGAGCCCCGGAAATGGTGTGATCGACCAACTGATTAAGTCGACGGCACGCTGAAGGATCGCCTTGCTCTGAGCGAGGCTGGGTGAAACGACGGTAACGTATCCCATAGAGTCTCCGCCGTCGCCTTTCCTGACTATCGGCCTCTTGGATTCAATATAAAATTTGACATCGACGACACCTGGTACAGCCGCCGCCCGACAGTCGCCACCGTTCCAATCGAGAATGCCATCGCGATCAGGGACTAAGTTCCGTTGGGCCACAGTTTGCGAATGCCTTTTGCGCAAATCCCATTCCTCGCCGACGACAATCTTGATGTGTTCGGCGACGAGATCGATACCATAAGCCAATCGGATCAGTTCAGGTTCCCCAACGCCAAGACGCGGATTGACTTCGATGACCACTGGGCCAAGCTTTGTCCACCGGAATTCAATATTCGATGGCCCCCAGCCAAGGCCGAGAGCTCGCAAACAGCTCACTGAAAGATCTGCGATACGTTGATGCTCCTCGTCAGTCAGCGGGGCCGGACTAGCGCACTCATGAACGACGAAATACGGTGGCGGGCCGAACTCGTAGGCGGTAATTCCAATGAGCTCATTTCCCATTAAATTGGCGACATAAAGGGGGCCTTCTGCGAATTCTTCGACCAGTATCCTGGGCGAAGAGCGCCACACATGCTTCCCACTTAACAGATAGGTCGTATGTTCGGTCAACTCATCGACGTTGCGGCACAATCGGACACCGACGCTGCCGCAGCCCATGGCTGGCTTAACCACCACAGGCAGGCCGATCTCTGCGGCAGAGCTTTCCACCTCCGTCGCATTCGCTGCTAAACGATAAACAGGCATTGGAATGCCGGCCTCTGCGAGCAGCTGACGTTGAGTGAATTTGTCGCAGCACCGTTCAACGGATGCGGAGTTCGGTCCCGGTAGACCGAAATGCCTGCAGAGCTTGCCAACTGTCGCAGGGATCGACTCGTCGAGGCCCGCAAACCCGATAATGCCTGCAATGTCATAGGTCGCACGCAGCCGGGAACATTCGTGGATCAGCGCATCGAGATTGCCTGTATCGATACGGCTTGCCTCGATCCCTCCTGCCGCAAGATAGTCGTATTCAGTTGGATCCGCCGCCAGGGTGATTGGATGAAGACCAAGACGCTGGGCCGCTTGGATGTGTGGCGGACCATTACCTCTTGACCCACCAACCATAATGAGCGCTCTTTTTGCCATAGGCTTAACTCCGACATTGCGTGCTATGTGGCGGTTCGAGCCTAAATCGGTATTTGTTTCTTCATCCGTGCCTGACTCCGACCTTGCCGTGAGCGTATCATCGTCAGCGATTTGCGGCCGCAAAGATCCTGTGAATTTATTTGAAGGATCTGTTGCAACGGTTGGAGTTGCACGTGAAGAAAGTTGGCGACCTGCTGATCAGGCCGTAAATCGGAGAAACGCTCGGGGATGGGAGGGATTTGGATTGGAGGCTTACCTCGCCTATCGTTTCTTGCGTCGTTTCTGAGAGCCCAGCCGCCGCATCGTCAATCAGTGCGATAACGTCTTGATCGACTGGCGTTCCTTCCGTCAGTCGCATTTGAGCCGCCGTTATCTTTGCGAATGCCTCGGAACGTTGCTCAGATAGATGGTTACGATTGAGGGCCGCCAAGGCGTGACGTGCTGCCTTATGTAAGGTTCATAAGTTAGTTCTGTTCACGCTGCTCTGATACCATTCTCTGGACCGCCGTGAAACCGCTCCTGGGTTAGGCGGAGCCATGACAGGTAAGGCGACCAACAAGTTCTCTCCGGAGGTCAGGACCGTGCGGTGCGGCTGGTTCTGGATCACGAAGGCGAGCATGCCTCGCGCTGTGCGGCGGTCTCGTCGATCGCCGCCAAGATCAGCCGCACGGCGCAGACGCTGCATGAATGGGTGAAGAAGGCCGAGCGCGACGCGGCGAGGTCGTCGGCGTACAACGATGCCAGCGGCCACAGCATGTCGCTGCGCTCGCGGGCGTTCAACGCCGCCCATCCGGCTTCTGCGACGCGTCTTCTCTACGCTCATGTCGGGAAATCTGCCAGCACCTTGCCGGTCGACGGGTTAAAGACCTTCAAGGTCAGCTCGCCAACAGGCGTGCCAGGTGACCGGAATGCGGTCGATATCGTCAAACCGGTCCGGGGGGGCAGGTGGCGGATCATCGCCAGGCATAGGGGGCATTACCGGACTCCTCCTCAACGCAGCGGATAACTATGTCGGCATGGTGTGGCGTGTATTCCGCAGATTCGGCTTCTTCTAGGGGCTCGGCCAGACGGCTGGTAGACACGGTATCCAAGTGGAAGGGAAAGTAATTGCTTCTCTCGGTGCCGCCTGTTCAAGCGCTTCATGTAGACGACCTACCTAGCGATCTTGCCTCAGCGCGAGCTGAACCGCGTCGCCGGTCAGCTCCCGGAAGAACTCTGCTTGCCTATGGGCCTGCACCAAGGGTGTGATTCTCGACGCACCCAGGCAAGGTATGCGACCTCCTTAGGTCACTTAAGCAACATCTTCAGCGTCCAAGGGCCACGCCACTCTGCGGTTTTAAAGAACCTTCAGCATCCCGGAAACAAGATTATAGCAGATATTTCTTAGAACTTTAACCGAAGGAGTGCGCATTTTAGTAGATAATAGTTCCACGTTTTTTGTGGGTGCGCTCGATTGTCTCCGGCTCAGAAAAGGACTTTTCTCATGCCCATCCTAGAAACGTCTCGTCTAATCCTGAGGCCGCCGTCGCACAGCGATGAGCTTCTTTTGCATGGACTTCATAGCGATCCGTTCGTAGTAAACGCTTTCGGGGATGGAGTCTATCCGACGATAGAGCAGTCGAAAGCTGAGCTGCTTCAGTTCATCAATCATTGGCAGCAGAATCGTTTCGGCTTATGGATGGTGTTCGTCAAAGATGAAGGCCAAGGCGGGAAATTCGCTGGCTACTCTGGATTGAAGTGCAGAGACCCGTATTTGCCCGAAAATCCGAACAACGTGGAAAGCATAACCTGCCTCCACCTTGCGGCTTCCGGGAAGGGGATCGGGGTCGAGGCCAGCAGGGCAGTGGTCCAATTTGCTTTCGAGCAGTTAAAACTTGAGAAAGTGAATGTATTCATTTTTAAAAATAACGTGCGTTCGCTTGTAAAGAACATAAAGGTCGGTTGTTACTACGTAAGTGACACAATATACAAAAATAAGGCGATGATGTGTTTTGAGATTTCTCCGGCGACGGCTGTAAAAGCCGATAATTTACGTGTTTTTGATTACAAAGATCTGAAGTCTGTTCGAAATCAAGAGTCTGCGACCAAACCGAAGTGTTAGGGGCGCTGCTTACCCCTCGACGAACTTAGCGCGAAGCTCCATCATGCGGCAACCGATGTCGATCGCGAAGACAACCGTATACCCGGCAAACGCATCCCAAGAGCGAAGACAATTGACGTCCCCACGGGGCGATTAGACAACCCCAGCAACCTGCCCGCCCACAAGGCCGCCGGCGTGCGCGACGCGATTGAGGCGGCAGGCTCGAGCCTGCTCTACCTGCCGCCTACAGTCGCGACTTCAATCCAATTGAGAACGCCTTCGCCAAAATCAAGGCGCCACTGCGGCAAAGGGCCGAGAAACCATCAAGGCTCTGTGGGACGCGGTCGGC
>NZ_JBVVQB010000053.1:0-44159 GCF_055811775.1 Mesorhizobium sp. WSM4844
CTATACGGGGAGAAGGTGGCGGCAGCCGGATGAGGGGCGGCGCAAACGCCCCCGAAAAATGCGACTGGAGGACGAGACCATTTCTTTCCGCACCGATCAGGCGTGGCCGCGCTTCAACCGTGCTTGCTTCAGGATGGCGCGCCAGCGGATCATGGCGAAAGGGATCGGCTCGTTGTTGTTGGCGATGGAAAAAATTTCGTAGTTGAGGTTCTTCAGCGAGCGCCAGAAATCGTAGTCGCTGATGCGTGGGTCGGCCGCCAGCCTGTCCGCCTCGACCTTGATGTCGGTTTTCATGCAATTTCCCCGAACCGCTTCAGCCCCCGCCGCCAGTATCGCAATGCGGACGGTTTTCGAACACCCGGCTGAGTCGTTCAACGCCTCAATTCGGCTTGTTCACGTTAAAACCTTGGTAAGGTTAACGGCGGTCTGACTGCGACTCAAGCGTCTTGCGACGAATACCGATCGAACGGCCGGCGCGCTCAGGCATCGGCAGCGCCGCATGGGCGGCGCGCATGACTTCGACCTTGGCCAGGACATCGGCCGGGAAGGGCGCCACCTTCGGTCCGGACATGTCGACATGCAGCGACAATGATTCGGACGTGGCAGCGAGCCAGCCGTCGACATGGCGGATTTCCTGGTAGGCTCTCAGCCGCTTGTCGTCATGGTCGAGCAGCTGGAACGAGACATCGACCTTGTGGTCGAGATGCAGCTCCCTGACATAGCAGACATGGACTTCCGCCGTGTAGATGGTCAGCCGGCGCTGCTTCGCATAGTCCGGCCCCATCCCCATCATTTCGAACGCTTGGTCGGAACAGCGGTCGAACAGCACGTTGTAATAGGCCATGTTGAGATGGCCGTTATAGTCGATCCAGTCTTTTTCGATGGCCATGGGAGCAGAGGCGAAGGGGGCGGCGGTGGACATCGAAAACTTCCTTCTGGCTGGACAGGACGTGGTCGGGGAGACTAGAGCGACGTGCGTCCAATTGGACGCACAAAGTACGCTCTAGCACATTGAATCTTCGCATCGTGCTTTCCGAAAATCGATTTCGATTTTCGGGCCGATGCGATAGGCATCCATAAGTCCATAACAAGGGTGGACGCTGGTCCATTCGCGGAGGAATAGATGGCTCTGAGCGACCTCAATCCGGTCGAGCGCAACGAAGAAGGCATCGCCGCGGTGCTCGGCATCCTCAAGCAGCGGCTCGGCGAACGGTTCCAGACCGGCCAGGCGATCCGCACCCAGCACGCGCATACCACCACCTACATTCCAACCCAGGCGCCGGATGGCGTGGCGTTTCCAGAGACGACACCGGAGGTGCAGGAGATCGTGTCGGCCTGCGCCGCGCACCGCGTGCCGGTGATCGCCTTCGGCGTCGGCTCTTCGCTGGAGGGCCACACCAACGCGCCGGGCGGCGGCATTTCTGTCGATACGTCGCGGATGAACCGCATCCTCGCGGTCAACCCGCAGGATCTCGATTGCACGGTTGAGCCCGGTGTGACGCGCGAGGATCTCAACCGGCACCTGCGCGACACCGGCCTGTTCTTTCCGATCGATCCGGGCGCCAATGCATCGCTCGGCGGCATGGCGGCGACGCGGGCGTCGGGCACCAATGCGGTGCGTTACGGCACGATGCGCGAGAATGTATTGTCGCTGACGGCGGTGATGGCCGACGGCGAGACGGTGACGACCGGCAAGCGCGCAAAAAAGAGCTCGGCCGGCTACGATCTGACGCGGCTCCTGATCGGCTCCGAAGGCACGCTCGGCATCATCACCGAGCTGACGCTTAAGCTGCAGGGCATTCCGCAGGCGATTTCCGGCGGCGTCTGTCCGTTTCCCAGCGTCGAGGCGGCCTGCAACGCGGTGATCGCGACAATCCAGATGGGCATTCCGGTGGCGCGCATCGAACTGGTCAATGCGCTGCAGATGCGGGCGATGAAGAGCTATTCGAAACTCGACTATCCCGAAAGCCCGTGCCTGTTCGTCGAATTCCATGGCAGCGACGCCGGCGTCGACGAGCAGGCCGAAACCTTCGGCACGATCGCCGAAGACTATGGCGGCGGACCATTCCTGTGGACCAGCGTCGCCGAGGAACGGACGAAGCTGTGGAAGGCCAGGCACGACGCCTATTGGTCGTCGCTGACGCTGCGGCCGGGCGCCAAGGGGCTGTCGACCGACGTTTGCGTGCCGATCTCGCGCTTTGCCGAATGCGTTACGCAAACCGAGGCCGACATCGTCGAGATGGGGCTGATCGCGCCGATCGTCGGCCATGCCGGTGACGGCAATTTCCATGTGCTGGTGCTGATGGACGCGGACGATCCGAAGGAAATCAAGCAGACGGAAGAGTTTGTCGCGCGGCTGAACATGCGGGCGATCGGCATGGATGGAACCTGCACCGGCGAGCACGGCATCGGACAAGGCAAGATCGGCTTCCTGCGCCATGAACTCGGCCACAGCGTCGATATCATGCGCACGATCAAGCAGGCGCTCGATCCGCAGAACATTATGAACCCTGGGAAGATACTGCCGGCCGACTAAAGTCTTTTGCTTTTGGGGCGATCGATTTGCCTCTTTATCGACACGCTGATGCGGGTAGAGTGCGGCTGATTTTCAATCGACTGCTTGGGGGTTGATGCTCGCACGTTTGTTCGTGATCTTCGGTGGCTTTTTCGTGCTGGTGCTGTGTGCGGCGCTGGTGGTGCCGTATTTTATCGACTGGACGGGCTACCGGGCCGATTTCGAGCGCGAGGCGAGCGCCATTCTGGGCCGCAAGGTCACCGTTCAGGGCGATGCAACGGCGAAGTTGCTGCCGTTTCCCTCGGTGACCTTCTCGAATGTCACTGTCGCCGGCGGCCCCGGCGGCCGGCCGGCAATGACCGTCGAGACCTTTTCGATGGATGCCGAACTGGCGCCCTTCCTGAGCGGCGAGGTGCTGATCTTCGACATGCGGCTGGTGCGGCCGAAGGCGACGATCGACATTGCCGCCGACGGCACGGTCGACTGGGCGATACGCCCGTCCTCGCCCTACGATCCCAGCCAGATCTCGATCGAGAAGCTGACGGTGACCGACGGAGAGATCGCGCTGCGCCATGCCGCCGGCGGCCGCAGCCATCGTCTTTCCGAGATCAATTCGACAATCTCTGCCAGATCGCTGGCCGGACCCTGGCGGATGGATGGTTCGCTGCGGCTCGACGGCCTGCGCAGCACGGTCGTCGTCTCCACCGGCAAGGCCAGTGGCGACGGACAATTGCGGCTCAGGCTCAAGGCCGACCCAGACGCCTATCCGGTGGTCATCGAAGCGGATGGCAATGCCGGCATTGTCGACGGGGCCGCGATCTATTCGGGCCAGTTCAGGGTCACAAGCTCTGACAGGAATGGCGCCGACAAGCGTTTGCCGCAGCTTGACAGCACCGACGGTGAGAAGGCCAGCGCCGGCAAGCCGGAACCGGGGTTCAGGCTGAACGGCAAGTTCTCGCTCGACCACCGGAAGCTTGGCGTCGACGAATTCCGCTTCGAAACCGGGCCACTCGACAATCCCTACACCGCCGACGGCAAGGCTGCCGTCGACCTTGGGCCGAACCCTCGCTTTTCAATCGAGGCCGATGGCGCTCAGGTGCAGTTCGATGAAGCCGTCGGCGCCGCGACCGGACTGACGCTGTCCGAGCGCGTCGCGGCGTTGGAGCAGGCGTTGCTCGCCCTGCCCAAGCCGACCATACCGGGCACCGTCGAGGTGAAGCTGCCGGCGGTGGTTGCCGGCGACACGACGGTTCGTGACGTGCGCCTTTCGGCCGAACCGGCCGATGCCGGCTGGTCGGTGAAGTCGCTGGGCGCGACGCTCCCGGGCCGCGCCAGGCTGGAAGCAAACGGCATGCTCAGTCTCGAGGATCAGTTCGGCTTCAGCGGTTCGCTGCTTCTGGCCGTGGGGCAGCCTTCCGGCTTCGCCGCCTGGCTGTCGAAGGATGTCGACGAGGCGATCCGCCGGCTTCCGGCCGCCGGCTTCAAGGCCAAGGTCGACCTGTCGGGGAACCGCCAGGCCTTCAGCGACCTCGAACTCGTTCTCGGCAAGGCGAAATTTTCCGGCCGCATCGATTCCAGCCAGGGCGAAGACGCCAGGCCGTCGGTGCTGATGCGGCTCGACGGCGGCGAGCTCGACGTCGACGGGCTCGCCGCCTTCGCCTCGATCTTCATCAGCGACAAGGGCGCCAACCGATTTTCCGACCGCGACCTCGATTTCCAGATCAAGGCCGGGCCGGTCAGCGCCGGCGGACTGACCGCCGATACGGTCGATACGGCGCTCAGGCTGCGCGACGGGCTGCTTGAAATCGACCGGCTCTCGGTCGGCGGACTTGCCGGCGCCTCGATCAGCGCCACCGGCCGGATCAAGGATTTCCCAGCGAGCCCGACCGGCAAGCTCGATGCCTCGGTGGTGGCCGTCGATCTCAAGCCGTTGGTCGATGTCGCGGCGAAGCACTATCCCGACAATGCCGTGCTGAAAGGGCTGGCGGGGCGTGTCGCCGCCTATCCCGAGCTGTTGCAGAATGCGCGCATCGATCTGGTGACAAGTGCCGCCGCCAATGGCGACGGCACGACGGGACTGGCGGTCAGCGCGCAAGGCAGGGCAGGCGGTTCGGCGTTTTCAGCATCGCTGTCCGGCAAAGGACTGGCCGATCGGCTTCTCGAGGCGCCGGTGTCGGTGACCCTCAACGCCAGGAATACCGACGCCACCGCGCTTCTGGCGCTTTACGGCCTGCCGGCGCTGCCGCTCGGCATGCTTGGCGAGGCGACTACTGATGTTTCGGCGAAAGGCACGCTTGGCGGCGGCATGGCGACGAGCTTCAACCTGACCGGCGACGATTTCAAAGCCGGTTTCGACGGGACGATCGCCAGCGCGCCACAAGGCGCCACCGCCAAGGGCAAGATCAGCCTGGAAGCCGCCGATATCGAGCCGTGGCTGATGACGACAGGCGTCGGACTGCCGGGCCTGGGGACAGGCATGTCGACTTGGCTTGCGGCCGACGCCGACTTCGGCAACGGCCGTCTGGTGCTGTCCAGCCTCAGCGGCGCCATCAACGAGGCTGCGGTTTCCGGCGACCTCAATGTCGGCGTCGCCGACGGGCTGCCGCATCTTGCCGGCGCGCTGGCGCTCGATGATCTGGATCTCGACCCGATGGCGGTGGCAGTGTTTGGCGACCAGGCCTTTCTGGGCTCTGGCAAGGCTTGGCCGGCCGCCCCATTCAGCCAGAAACCCATCCTGCCGTTCACCGCCGAACTCGAGTTGACCACGGCGTCGCTGGTCGCCGGCCCGTTGGCCACGGCCTATGACGCGGCGCTTTCGCTGAAGCTCGACCACGAAGGCATCCGCGTTTCGGACCTCAAGGCAAAGTTCGCCGGCGGCGCGCTTTCCGGACTGTTCGAGCTGAAGAACAATGACGGCACCGGGTTTTTCTCCGGCCAGCTGAAACTTGCCGGCGCCGATCTGGCCACCGTGCTGCCAGAGACCGGCATCAGCGGAACCGGCGATTTCTCGGCGGCGCTCTCGACCAGTGGCAAATCGGTCGATGCGATGGTTGCGGCGTTGTCCGGTTCCGGCACGGCGGCGCTGAAAGGCTTGACCATTGCCGGCGTCAATCCCGCCGCCTTTGGCGCCGTCATCGCCAAGGCCGACGCCATTGGGCGCGATATCGACGCGGCCAAGACCGCCGGCTTCGCGCCGCAGATCGCCGCGGACGGCAGTTTTCCGGCTGGGGATGCCGACATCGCCTTCACAATTGCCGGTGGCACGCTGAGGGCACCGCCGGTCAATCTTGAAAATCCGGCGGCGACGCTGTCGGCCGACATCACGGCGGACCTGAAAGCCAGCAAGGTCGCTGCCAGTGGCTCGATCACTTATCGGCCGGGCGACGAAGCGCTGGTCGGCTCCGATCCGACGGTGAATTTCAGCGTTGACGGGCCGTTCGGCGCCGCGAAGCGGCGGTTCGACAGTGAGCCGCTGGCGCAGTTCCTGACCCAGCGCGCGCTGGAAAAGGAGCAGCAGCGGGTCGAGGCGATGCAGGCAGCGCTGCTTGAAAAGCAGCGGTTGCGGCGCGAGGTGCGTTACTACGCGGCCCTGCAAGCCGAGCGCGACAGGGCAGCCGAAGAATTGCGCAAGCAGCAGGAGGCGGCGCGGCTGAAAGCCGAGGCAGATGCCAGGGCGAAAGCCGAAGCCGAGGCAAAGGCTAAAGCCGAAGCGGAGGCGAAGGCCAAGGCGGATGCGCAGGCGAGGGCTGAAGCCGAGGCTAAAGCCGAAGCCGAGGCGCAGGCGAAGGCTGAAGAGGAGGTTAAAGCCAAGGCTGAAGCCGAGGCCAAGGCTAAGGCGGATGCCGAAGCGAGAGCCAAGGCGGCGCAAAAAGCGGCGGACGAGGCGGCGAAGGCCGAGGAACAGCGACGTCGGAAAGCGGAAGAGGCGAGGCGGGCGGAAGAGGCGAGGCGGATCGCTGTGGAACAAAAGGCAAGGCTCGACGCCGAGCGCAGGGCCGCCGCCGAGCAGGCGCAGAAAATCGAGCGGGCGCGTCAGCCGCCGGCCAATGACAACCCGCCGCCATCAGGATCCGCGCCAAAACCCACGCTTGAACCTTCGTCGATCGACAAACTGCTGAAGTCGCTGGGCGGCGGATAGCTCGCCTAGACATCCGGGCTAGACCGGTTTCATCCCTCGCTTCGCCCAATCCAGGACGTAGAGCCTGAGCGCCGAGGACAGGTTGGCATCGCGCGGCCGGGCCTCGTCGATTTCGGCGACGAGGGCTGCGAGAGTCAGTTTGCGCGCGGCGGCGATGGCGACGAGATCGTCGAAAAACGGCTTTCGAGCGAATAGCTGGTGCGATGGCCGCGAATGGTCACCGAGCGTTTCTCGACCGGGCTCACCGGACCTGACTCATTTCACTTCAAGCATCGGACTTGTCCGAAAACCCCGCATTTTTCGGTCCGACATCCGGGAAACGCGGATCGCCTAAAATTTCGCGGCGATGGCCGGCGACAAATTTTTCTGCCTTGTTGGCGATCGAACGGTCACGCTCCCGGTCGGCCTTGGAGCGGCCGTGCAGCGTCCGGTTCTGTTCGGCCAGGCGCTCCTGCTCGGCTCGTGCCTTCTGCTTGCGGGCCTGGCGGAGGTTGACGATGTCGGCCATGTCGCGCGGCCCGTCGGATCACTTCTTGCGGAAGGCGTCGAGCGACACCACTTCGGCGCCCTTGGCGGCGGCGTCTGCTGCGGCCGGCTTCTTTTCGGCCTCAGCGGTCTTCTTCTTCTCGGGCTTTTTCTCGGCGACGACGGCCAGCGGTTCGGAAGCGGGCTTGCCGGTCAATTCCCCTTCTGCCGAGGTTTCCGTCTTCACGTCGAATTCGAGCTCGAAATTGACGGACGGGTCGTAAAAGCCGCGCACGGCCGAGAACGGGATTTCCAGCTTTTCCGGCACGTCGGAGAAAGACAGCCCGACCTCGAAGCCGGTGTCGGTCACCTTCAGGTCCCAATACTGGAACTGGATGACGATGGTCATCTGTTCGGGATAGCGCTCCCGCAAGCGGGAAGACACGCGCACGCCGGGGGCGCCGGTCAGGAAAGTGATGAAGAAATGATGGTTGCCGGGGAGGCCGGTGCGCGCGACTTCGGCCAGGACCTTGCGCATGACGCCGCGCAGTGCCTCCTGGGCCAGAATGTCGTAGCGAATGTGGTCGTCGGCCATGTCGCTGTCGGGTTCCGTTGAATCGTCCGCATAGCTGTAATCAAGCTTGAGCGCGGCGTAAACCGGATATAGATGCCGGCAGCACAGATGCGAGAGGGCATGCCTCAGATTTTATCGCTCAGGCGCCAGCGAGCGCGCCGTGCTTTTGCGCATCGGCCGCCGGCTGCCGCTTGGCGAAGGCGCGCAGGAAGGTGCGCACGCCATGTGTCGCGGATTGCAGCACTTCATCATCGGTCGGCGTGCCGCCGAGCATGAAGGTCGTCTGCAATTCGGCATTGGCGAGGGCCTGGAACTGGCGCGCCGCGACATCGGGGTCCTCGATGTCGAGGAAACCGGCATGAGCGAGGCGGGCGAATCGGGCGGCGATCGCCGGCCATGTCCTGCCCGGTCCCAGTTCGCGCCATTCGGCAAACAGCTCGGGATAGCGCTCGCCCTCGGTCTGGATCAGCTTGCGCAGGAACTTTCCGTCGCGGCTGCAGATACAGTTGCGGGTCATGCGCACGGCGAAGCCGATCAGATCGGCCTCGAGATCCTTCGGCTGGTCGGGAAAGGTTGAAATGGTGGCGAAGATGCCGGCATTGCAGCGCTCGGTGAGGTCGCGGACGATGGCGACGAAGAGTTTCTCCTTGTCGCCATGGTGATTGTAGATCGTCTGGCGCGACACGCCGGCCTCGGCGGCAATCATGTCGATATTGGCGCCGGCGAAGCTTTCGCGGCAGAACACCTCGCCGGCAGCGTCCATGATCGAGGCGCGCTTTGCCTCATGGCCGCGTGGCGGGATGCTGTCAGGAGAAACGTCGTGCTTCATGAAAACTATATATAGGTGATTGACGAATTAGACAAGAGTGTCTAAATTTATGGACTTAGATTTAGAGGAATTCCCGCTGCAGGAATTCCACGGGATGGGACGTCCCGGGATTACACGCCGGTCGGCAAACCAGATTGAAAGAAGCCCGCTATCATGAATCCCCAATTCCTCCGCATCGCGGTTGTGCTCGGCCTGTTGTCGGCCATCGGTCCGTTCGCCATCGACATGTATCTTCCCGCACTGCCTTCGATCGGCGCAGATCTGCAGGCCAGCACCGCAGCCGTGCAGATGAGCTTGCTGATCTTCTTTCTGTCCATGGGTTTTGGCCAGATCGTCGTCGGACCGATCTCCGACATGGTCGGGCGCAAGCTGCCGCTCTATGGCGGCCTCGCCCTGTTCATGGTCGGCGGCATCGGCTCGGCGCTGGCGCCCTCGGTCGAATGGCTGATCGCCTTCCGTTTCCTGCAAGGGCTCGGCGCCAGTGCAGGCATGGCGGTGCCGCGCGCCATCGTGCGTGACCTGCACACCGGCACCGAAGCTGCCAAGCTGATGTCGCTCCTGATGCTGGTGTTTTCGGTGTCGCCGATCCTGGCGCCGCTGACCGGCAGCGTCATTATCGAGAATTTCGGCTGGCGTGCCGTGTTCTGGACGGTGACCGGTGGGGCGGTGCTCGCCACCATCCTGCTGGCGACCTCGCTGAAGGAGACGCGGCCGGTCGAGGCGCGTGCAGGCAGTTCGTTCGGCACCGCGCTGTCGGCCTATCGCTTCCTGATCGGCGACCGCAACTTCCTTGGCCTGGCGGCCATCGGCGGCTTCGGGCTGGCGAGCTTCTTCGTCTATCTGTCGAGCTCCTCCTTCATCCTGATAGAACACTACGGGCTGTCGCCGTCGGTCTACAGCGTGTTCTTCTCGATCAACGCGGTCGCCTTCATCGGCATGTCGCAATTGACGGGAACGCTGTCCGAAAGGTTCGGGCTGAGGCCGGTGGTGCGGGTCGCGGTGGTCGGCTATGCGACGACGATGGTGGTGCTGTTCGCGGTGATGGCGTCCGGCGTCGATCGGCTCGACGTCATGGCGGCGCTGCTGTTCGTCGGCTACGGGTTCCTCGGCCTGGTGATCCCTGCGACTTCGGTGCTGGCCATGGAGGAGCATGGCGCGATCGCCGGCACGGCCTCGGCACTGATGGGCACCCTGCACTTCGCCATCGGCGCGGTCGCCATGGGCATCGCCGGGGTGTTCTTCGACGGCACGCCGCTGCCTATGGTGGCCGGCATCATGCTTTGCGCGGTGATCTCGTTCACGCTGGCCAAGGTGACGCTCGGCCGCAGACGGCAGGTTGTCGAAGCGCCGGCAGAATAGATGCTTTCCAGTGAGAGCAATGAAAAAGGCCGGGTCAGTCCCGGCCTTTTTCACGTCTGGGCGCGGCCGCGCGGCCAGCAAGCCTGCTGCCGTCACAGTATCGAGGGGAGATGGGGATCGGAGGGGAAGAATCGAAGCGGGAGAAGTGGAGGTTTCTGTTGCCAGGTACCTCCGAACCCCGCCTAGAAGTGCGAACCACTAGGGCTTGATTTGAAGCTATCGCACCGCTTACGCGGCGAGACGTGCTTCCGCATAGTTGTCGTTGGCAACTATAAGTTCAGCCCGATAACGGTGGTACAATGCCGGGCAAAAGTACGATCTTTACACCTTCGTCGATCCTATTTCGCCCCCAGCAAAAGCCGCTCTTCGCAGAGTGGTTTTTGGTGGAGGCGCCGGGTACCGCCCCCGGGTCCGAACGGCTTATTTCATCGCCTGTTTATCGCCATAGTCGGTCGAGCCGACGAAACAGATATAGGGACCGATCGTGAAAAATGAAAGGCCTCAATGATGCTTTGTCCGCTGTCTCAAACAGCATCGCCAAAGGCTTGACTTGTCAACGCTCTCAACCGAAGCTTTGCGGCGGTGAGGAGTTACCGACTAGCGCACATTTTGCGGCAGCGCGCCACAACCCTCATCGACTGGATCTCGTGGCGCCGACGAGGGGAAAATTTGATGGCCGATTATCTCGCAGACGTGAAGAAGTACGACGCCGCGGCGGATGCCGACGCGGTCGCCAAGATCGTGAAGCATTTGGGCATTGCGCTCAGGAATCGTGATTCCGCGCTGGTCTCCTGCACGGATCCCGACGAACTCGGTCGCGTCAAGGCCAGCTGGGTTGCCAAAAAGCTCGGCGTCGACGACGGCAGCAAGGCGGACGCCGCCATCGAAAAGGCCTGCAAGGCGATGGAGGCCGATAACACCAAGAGCCGGGTGACCTTTTATTACCTGGTCGCCAAGGAGCTGGGCAAGCTCGCCAGCCTCTGAGCATCGCATGTCAATTTGCGGATGCTGACGCGGGCAGCTGTTTCTCCCCGTCACTATACGGGGAGAAATGCCCGGCAGGGCAATGAGGGGCGGCGCTAACGAGCGGTAAGAGAAAGCGACTCTGGTGCCGTTTTGACATATTCGGCCGGCAGCCAGTCGGTTATGATTGCCTAACCCGAATCGAGCCCCCGAATCGCCGATGCGCCAATATCTCGACCTGTTGAAGCACGTGCTGGAAAACGGCGCCGATCGCGGTGACCGCACCGGCACCGGAACGCGCTCGGTGTTCGGCTACCAGATGCGCTTCGACCTCGCGCGCGGCTTTCCGGTCACCACCACCAAGAAGCTTCACCTGAAGTCGATCGTGCATGAACTTCTGTGGTTCCTGGCCGGCGACACCAATATCAAATATCTCAACGACCACGGCGTCTCGATCTGGGACGAATGGGCCGACGAGAATGGCGACCTCGGCCCGGTCTACGGCAAGCAATGGCGCTCCTGGCCGGACGGCCATGGCGGCGCCATCGACCAGATTGCCAATCTCTTGAAGGAGATACGCAAGAATTCTAATTCCCGACGGCTGATCGTTTCGGCGTGGAACCCCGCCGAAGTGGAAGCCATGGCGCTGCCACCCTGTCATTGCCTGTTCCAGTTCTATGTCTCGGAAGGCAGGCTCTCCTGCCAGCTCTACCAGCGTTCCGCCGATATCTTTCTCGGCGTGCCGTTCAACATCGCTTCCTATGCGCTGCTCACGTTGATGGTGGCGCAGGTGACAGGGCTGAAGCCCGGCGATTTCGTCCATACGCTGGGCGATGCGCATCTTTATGCAAACCATTTCGAGCAGGCGCGCGAACAGTTGCAGCGCACACCCAAGGCGCTGCCGACGCTATGGATCAATCCGGAGGTGAAGGACCTTTTTGCCTTCCGCTTCGAAGATTTCCGGCTGGAAAACTACCTCGCCGATGCGACGATCAAGGCGCCCATCGCGGTGTGAGCCGCAACATCGGGCTTTTTGCTTTGTCTCAAATTGCTCGCCGGTGCTGTGTCGTCCGCCCGCGAGCGGTGGCGGTGTCATGCAGTGCCGTCGGCGGGCTATTGGGCTAAGTCAGGCAAAAAGCCTTCCCTTGTTATATTCAGGCGGATATATCGACTGGCAGGGTCGCGCCGATCGGATTTCAAGCCGCGGGAGAGTTTCATGCTGGTGCGCAAGGGTTTCGGATTGAAGGCGGCCGCCATTGGCGGTCTTGCGATATTGATCGCGGCCATGCCGGTTGCCCATGCCGATGACAGGCTGATCGTCTTTGCCGCCGCAAGCATGAAGAACGCACTGGATGCAGTGAACACCGCCTGCGCCGCCGATGTCGGCGAGGCGGCGACCATTTCCTATGCGGCAAGCTCCGCATTGGCCAAGCAGATCGAGGGCGGCGCGCCGGCCGACGTCTTCATCTCGGCCGATCGCGACTGGATGAACTATCTGTCCGACAAGAAGCTGACCAAGCCGGGTTCCGAGGTGAAATTGCTCGGCAACCAGATCGTGCTGGTGGCGCCGAAGGGTTCGACGGTCGAAACCAGGATCGAAAAGGGTTTTGATCTTGCCGGGCTGATCGGTGACGGCAGGCTTGCCATGGGCGATTTCCAGGCGGTGCCGGCCGGCAAATATGGCAAGGCGGCGCTTGTATCGCTCGGCGTCTGGTCCTCGATCGAAGACAAGTTGGCGCAGGCCGAGAATGTGCGTGCCGCGCTCAAGCTGGTCTCCACAGGTGAGGCAGCGCTCGGCCTCGTCTACGCCACCGACGCGCATGCCGAGCCCGGCGTCAAAGTGATCGGCACCTTCCCGCAGGATTCGCACCCGCCGATCGTCTTCCCGGTTGCCCAGATCGCGGATTCGAAGGACAAGCATGCGTCGGCATTCCTAAAGTGCCTGCAATCCGCCAAGGCAGGCGAGCTCTTCAAGGCGCAAGGTTTTACGGTCCTCACGCCGAGCAACTGAGGCACGCCAAAAGATGGATTGGTTGCTGGACCTCACTCCCGACGAATGGAACGCGGTCCGGCTGTCGATCAAGGTGGCGACAGTGGCGATGGTCGCCAGCCTGCCGCCCGGCATATTGATCGCGCTTGTGCTTGCCCGTGGCCAATTCTGGGGCAAGACGCTGCTCAACGGGCTGGTGCATCTGCCGTTGATCCTGCCGCCGGTGGTTATCGGCTATCTGCTGCTGCTCTCCTTCGGCAGGCGCGGCCCGGTCGGGGCGTTTCTGGCCGAGCATTTCGGCATTGTCTTCTCCTTTCGCTGGACAGGTGCCGCATTGGCCTGCGCTGTCATGGGCTTTCCCCTGATGGTGCGGGCGATCCGGCTGTCGATCGAGGCGGTCGACCGCAGAATCGAGGCGGCGGCCGGGACGCTTGGCGCCAATCCGTTGTGGGTGTTCGCGACGATCACGCTGCCGCTGATCCTGCCCGGCCTGATTACCGGCGCGATCCTGTCTTTCGCCAAGGCGATGGGCGAATTCGGCGCAACGATCACTTTCGTTTCCAACATCCCCAACCAGACGCAGACGCTGCCGTCGGCGATCTACACGTTCACGCAGGTGCCGGGCGGCGATGCCGGCGCGCTCAGGCTGACGCTGATCTCGATCGTCATCTCGATGGCAGCACTTGTCGCATCGGAGGTGCTGGCGCGGCGCGTCGGCAGGCGGATGGATATCGAATGACGGTTGTGGTCGACATCAGCCATCGGCTTGGCGACTTCGAGGTCGACGCCCGCTTCGAGAGCGCCGGGCGGCTGACCGCGCTGTTCGGGCCCTCGGGCTCCGGCAAGACGACGCTGATCAACATGATTGCCGGCCTGATCCGGCCGGACAAGGGGCGGATCGAGGCCGACGGCCGCGTGCTGGTCGATACGGATGCGGGTCGGTTCGTGCCCAAGCACAAGCGCCGCATCGGCATGGTGTTCCAGGACGCGCGGCTGTTTCCGCATATGAGCGTGGCCAGCAATCTGCGCTACGGCCGCTGGTTCACGCCGACGGCCGAACGCTATGCGGACATCAATGCGGTGGTCGACCTTCTCGGCATCGGTGCTTTGCTGGACCGGCGGCCGGCAAAGCTTTCCGGCGGCGAGAAACAGCGCGTGGCGATCGGCCGGGCGCTGCTCGCCAGCCCGAAACTGTTGCTGATGGACGAGCCGCTGGCTTCGCTCGACGAGGCCCGCAAGGCAGAAATCCTGCCTTACATCGAGCGGCTGCGCGACGAGACGAAAATCCCGATCGTCTATGTCAGCCATTCGATTTCAGAGGTCGCGCGGCTGGCAAGCGACGTCGTCGTGCTGGCGCAAGGCAAAGTCGCTGCTTGCGGCCCGACCGGGGCGATCATGCAGCGGCTCGACCTGTTGCCGGCGGAGGAGCGCGGCGAGGGCGGCGCGGTGCTGGATACCGCGGTGCTGCGCCACGACGATGTCTTTGGCATGACCGTGCTCGGCTCGGTGGCGGGCGAGATCCGCGTGCCGCTTCTGGCAGTGCCGGTCGGTGCGCCGATGCGCATTCGCATCCGTGCCCGCGATGTGATGATCGCCACCGAACAGCCGACGGGTCTCAGCGCGCTCAACATCCTGCAGGGCACGATCGTGACGATGGCGCCGGGCGAGGGTCCCGCAGTCGAGATCGGCATCGACTGCCATGGCGCAACCGTGCTTGCCCGGATCACCGAGCAATCGCGACGGACGCTGAAACTCCGGCTTGGTCGAGAGGTCTACGCGGTGGTCAAGACGGTTAGCTTCGACCCGGCGAATATGAGCGCCGGCCTGCCAGTCGAGGCGGATGGATGACCCGAGGATGATTGTCGCTATATCATTTTGGAATAGCGGTATCGCCGGAGAGCTTCTAGGATGGATGGCGGGACTGCGGAGGAGCAAATGCCGTCGCTGAGCTTGCGGATAAACCTCGATCCAGAAGGGCGCATCGGGCCGGGCAAGATCGAGCTTCTGGAGCAGATCGCCGCCTTCGGCTCGATCTCGGCGGCGGCGCGGCGCATGGAAATGTCCTACAAACACGCCTGGGATCTGGTCGAGGACATGAACCGGGTGTTCGGCAAGCCGCTGGTCGCGGCGCAGACCGGTGGCAAAAAGGGCGGCGGCGCCCAGTTGACGCCGGCGGGACTTGCGGTGGTCAGCCGCTTTCGCGCCATCGAACGGGCTGCGGCTTCCGCGGCGGCGGCGCATCTGGAAGCATTACAGGCGGAGATCGATGCCGGCTGAGGTCGGTGGAACCTCTATCGGCGGAGCCTACTCCTCCGGCTCGCCGGGCTTGCGCAGCAGATAAGTGTCCATGATCCAGCCTTTTTTCCGACGCGCCTCGTCGCGGGTCCTGACGATCTCGTCGCCGACGTCGCCAAGGCGGCCGGAAATGAGGATCTCGTCGGGCATGCCGAGATAAGCGCCCCAATGGATCAGGAGGTCGTTGTCGTCCAGCGTGTTGAAGGCGCATTTGCCGTCCAGCATGACGACGGTGCTGCCGGCATTGTCGGGCAGGCCTTCCTCGGCGAGCCGGCGGCCGGTGGTGATCTGAACCGCATCGCCGATGCGGTTCAGCGCCATCTTGTGGCTGGCGGCGAGCGCCTGGACGGCAGTGATGCCGGGGATCACCTCGAGCTCGAACTCGACATTGCCTCTCATGCGCACCCGCTCCAGGATGCGCAGCGCGCTGTCGTAGAGCGAGGGATCGCCCCAGATCAGGAACGCACCGCAGCCATCTTGCGAAAGCTCGTCGCGGATCAGGCTTTCATAGATCGCGGCGATCGCCTCGTGCCAGTCATCGACGGTCGAGCGATAGGAGGGCGTTGGCTCGGCCCGCACCGGCACGTCGAATTCGACCCGGCGCGAGTCTGGATTGGTGACGAACCGGTCGCAGATCTGGCGGCGCAGTTCTGCGAGATCGTTCTTTCTGGCGCCCTTGTCGGGAATGAACAGCACGTCGGCGCGGTTCAGGCCGTCGACCGCCTGCACGGTCATGTGGTCGGGATTGCCGGCGCCGGTGCCGATGACGAGAAGCTTGCGCATGGGCGAACTCCTGCCCGATCGGAACGTCGCTGTCCAGACTGGCCCGGCAGGTCGGTATGGCATGTGGGCAAGCGCGGAAGGGCTTTGAAACTCCGCATTGAAACGGCTAGAGCGACGTGCGTCCACCTGGACGCACAAAGTACGCTCTAGCACCCTGAATTGGTCGCATCGTGCTTTCCGAAAATCGATTCCGATTTTCGGGCCGATGCGATAGAGTCATAGCGGCATCTCGCCCAGGGAGCTTCCATGTTCCGTTATGTCCTGACCGCCGCGCTGGCGCTTTCGGCCACGCCCGTGTTCGCCAATGATTCGATCGCCGAATTGGGGACGGGCGGCCTGATCCTGTCGCGCAGCGACGCGGTCGCCATGGAGAGCGAGGACCTCTACATCTCACCGGAAAAGGTGACGGTCGACTATGTCTTCCGCAACATCACCGACAAGGATGTCGACGCGATCGTCGCCTTTCCGATGCCTGACATCGAAGGCGATCCGAACGAGATGCCGGCAATTCCCGACGGCCAGAGCGACAATTTCCTCGGCTTCGAGGTGACGATCGACGGCGTGGCGGCAAAGCCGCAGCTCGAGCAGAAGGCATTTGCGCTCGGCATCGACATCAGTGCCGATCTCGAGTCGCAGAACGTGCCGTTCTACCCGTTCGGCGATGCGGCCAGGGCGGCATTGGCGAAGCTGCCGCAAGCGGTTGCCGACGACTGGGTCGACCGCGGCCTCATCATCGAGGACACCGCCGACGACGGGTCGGGCATGAGAACCGTCCATGTGCCGTTCTGGCAATTGCGCTCGACCTATTGGTGGCGCTCGACCTTTCCAGCCAACAAGGCAGTCCGCGTCGCCCATCGCTACAAGCCCAGCGTCGGCGGCACCTCTTCGGTCAGCTTCTTCTATGACGGCCAGTTCCAGGGCCAATACGCCGCCTACAAGACCCGTTACTGCAT
Organism: Mesorhizobium sp. WSM4844; assembly: GCF_055811775.1. NCBI lineage: Bacteria > Pseudomonadati > Pseudomonadota > Alphaproteobacteria > Hyphomicrobiales > Phyllobacteriaceae > Mesorhizobium > Mesorhizobium sp. WSM4844. The sequence continues at coordinate 16,865 of NZ_JBVVQB010000053.1, forward strand.
GGACGGCACGTTCGAGAATGCGATTCGCAAGGCGGCGAAGGGCAATCCCGACGGCACCCCGAGATATTTCGAAAACCGCATCGCCTATGTCCTGACCACTGGCGGCAACTGGGCGACTGGCTCGATCGGCAAGTTCAAGCTGACCGTCGACAAGGGCGATCCGAAGAACCTGGTCTCGTTCTGTGGCGAAAACGTCAGGAAAGTCGGGCCGACGCGTTTCGAGATGACGGCAGAGAATTTCTACCCTGAGCACGACATCGACATATTGCTGCTGGCACCTTCGGGCGGGAGCGGCGGCTGATGGACGTCGCGATCTATGTCGCCATCGCCGAAAACGGTGTGATCGGGCGCGATGGCGGTTTGCCGTGGCGGCTTTCTAGCGATCTCAAGCGGTTCAAGGCCGACACAATGGGCAAACCTGTCATCATGGGTCGCAAGACCTATGAAGGCATCGGCCGGCCTCTGCCTGGCAGGCTCAATATCGTGGTGACCCGCGACACGGCCTGGCGCGCCGAGGGCGTCGAAACCGTGCATTCGCTCGACGAGGCGATCCGCCTGGCCAAGGTGCGCGGGCGCTGCATGGCCGGCGCCGACGAAATCTGCGTCATCGGCGGCGGCGAGATCTATGCCCAGGCGCTGCCGCTGGCCGACCGCCTGCATGTCACCCATGTCCTTGCCGCGGTTGACGGCGACGCGCATTTCCCGCCGATCGACCCGGATTTGTGGCGCATCGGCCGCACGCAGGACGTTCCGGCCGGTGAAAAGGATAGTCATGCGACACGCTATTCGGTTTACGAGCGACGCCGCGACGTGCATTGAGAGACGGTAAAGGGTCGCGACGGTCCAAAACGGGCGGTGACGACGACCGATCGCGTTGAAAGCGCGCCGTCGCATCCCTATAGAAGAACAACACCGGATTTTGCGTCGTCAGGCCGGCGCATGAGGGAGCGAAAGGACATTTATGCCCTGGAATGACAAAAGCGGCGGAGGCGGCGGCCCATGGGGCGGCGGCAACAATCCAGGACCCTGGGGGCAGGGACCTAAGGGGCCTAGCGGTCCGCAGGGCTCGCCTCCCGATCTCGAAGACATCATCCGGCGCGGCCAGGACAGGTTGCGGCGTGCTTTGCCGGGTGGCGCTGGCGCCAGCCCAGCCGTGTTCGGATTGATCGCGGCGGCGCTTTTAGCGCTGTGGGCGTTCAAGGCGGTCTATACCGTGCAGCCCGACGAGGTTGCGGTCGAACTCAGATTCGGCGTGCCAAAGGCAGAGTTCTCCCAGCCCGGCCTGCATTTCCATTGGTGGCCCATCGAGACGGTCGAGACGGCCGTCATTGCCGAACAACTCGTCAACATCGGCGGCGGCACGGCCTCCGGCAACGGTTCAGGGCTGATGCTTTCGGGCGACCAGAACATCGTCAACGTCCAGTTCTCGGTGGCCTATCAGGTCTCCGATCCGAGGGCCTATCTGTTCGACGTGTCCGATCCCGACGGCATGCTGCGCCAGGTCGCCGAAAGCGCCATGCGCGAAGCGGTCGGTCGGCGGCCGGCGCAGGACATCTTCCGCGACGATCGCGAGGGCATTGCAGCGTCCGTGCGCGAAATCATCCAGACGACGCTGGACGGCTACAAGGCCGGCCTGAACGTCAACGCGATTTCGATCGAGGATGCCGCACCGCCGCGCGAAGTGGCCGACGCCTTTGACGAGGTGCAGCGCGCCGAACAGGACGAGGACAAGTTCGTCGAGCAGGCCAACCAGTATTCCAACCAGAAGCTCGGCCAGGCGCGCGGCGAGGCAGCACAGATCCGCGAGGAGGCGGCCGGCTACAAGAACCGGGTCGTGCAGGAGGCCGAAGGCGAGGCGCAGCGCTTCATCTCGGTCTATGACGAATACGCCAAGGCGCCGGATGTGACGCGCCAGCGGCTTTATCTGGAAACGATGGAGAGGGTTCTGAAGGATTCCAGCAAGGTCATTATCGAGCAAGGCAGCGGACCAGGGGTCGTTCCCTATCTGCCGCTGCCGGCATTGCAGCAGAAGGCGCCGGCGCCGGCGCCGGTGCTGGGAGGAAACCAGTGATGGCCAACCGTCTTCCCATCATCGCCGTCATCGCCGCGGTCGTCCTGTTCCTGCTCTATTCGTCGGTCTTCGTTGTCAATGCGCGCCAGCAGGCACTGGTGCTCAGGTTCGGCGAGATCGTCGACGTCAAGAGCCAGCCGGGCATCTATTTCAAGGCGCCGTTCGCCTTCTTCGATGCCGACAGCGTGCAGTTGATCGAAAACAGGGTGCTGCGCTTCGACCTCGACAACATCCGCGTCCAGGTTTCGGGTGGCAAGTTTTATGAGGTCGACGCCTTCATCGCCTATCGGATCTCGGATCCGCGCGTGTTTCGCTCCGCGGTGTCCGGCCAGATCGAGCTGGCCGAGGCACGCTTGAGGACGCGTCTCGACGCCGCCTTGCGCCGTGTCTACGGTCTGCGCGACTTCGAGGCGGCGCTCTCGGAAGAGCGAGCCGTGATGATGCGCGAAGTGCGCGATCAGCTGAGGCCCGACGCCACGTCGCTCGGCCTGCAGATCGAGGATGTCCGCATTCGCCGGACCGATTTGACGGCGGAAGTCTCGCAACAGACATATGACCGCATGAAGGCTGAGCGTCTGGCCGAAGCCGAGCGGCTGCGGGCGCGCGGCAACGAGGCGGCGCAGCGCATCAGGGCGCGCGCCGACCGCGAAGTGGTGGAGATCGTCGCCGAGGCACGGAGAGAGTCTGAAATCCTGCGCGGTGAAGGTGAAGCTCAACGCAGCGCCACCTTCGCGAACGCCTACCAGCGCGATCCAGCCTTCTTCGACTTTTACCGGTCGATGAATGCCTACGGCACGGCGCTGAACAGTACCGGGACGACGATGGTGCTGTCGCCGAATTCGGACTTCTTCCGCTTCTTCCGCAATCCCGCCGGCGCGGACACGCCGGCAGCGCCGGCTGCACCGGCAGCGCCTGGGCCAGCAGCTGGGCCCCGTGCACCCGCTGCACCGACAGCGCAGCCAGGCACCGGCCAGTAACGGCCGGTGCAGGACTTTCTGGCGGCAATAGGCCTGGTTCTCGCGCATGACCCCGAAAATCGGAATCGATTTTCGGAAAGGATCATGCGCCAAATCAAAGTGCTACAGCGTCCTTTGCGCGTCCAAAAAGACGCGCGGCGCTGTAGTGTCGAGGGCCTGGTCTTTGGCGGCTTTCCCGGTCTCGCCAAGAAATTTGCCGGCGAAGTTCTGTCGATGCCGGAAAATGCGCTGCGGGTCGCCGGGCTGATTGCAATCGCCGTTGGTGTCGGCCTGGTCTGGCTGGTGCGTGGTGGATGACGATGATTTCGGGATAACGGAGGATTTATCCTCTGCCGATAGCCATAGCCGCAAACGTGCCGTATTTCTTGCCAACATGGCTCGACGCAGCGTTTTCGGCGAGCGCTTTTCTTCTCAGAGACACCGGGAGACTTCTCGATGACATCCAACAGCTTTTTGCGCGCGGCGAGGCGGACATTCACCGCGGGTGCTGCAGCACTTCTTATCGGCGTCGCTACCGTCCCGTCGCTGGTGACGCCCGCGGCCGCCGACGACGGCCCGGCTTCGGTCGCCGATCTGGCGCAGGGCCTGCTCGGCGCCGTGGTCAATATATCGACCTCGCAGAGGGTGAAGGGCACGGAAGGCCCGGGCGCGGTGCCGATGCCGCAGCTTCCAGAGGGCTCGCCCTTCCAGGACTTCTTCGACGATTTCTTCAAGAACCGTCCCGGCGAACAGGGCAACCCCTCGCAAAAGGTGCAGTCGCTGGGCTCAGGCTTCGTGGTCGACGCCGAGCAGGGCATCGTGGTGACGAATAACCACGTGATCGCCGATGCCGACGACATCGAGGTGAATTTCTCCGACGGCGTGACGCTGAAGGCGACGCTGGTCGGCACCGACACCAAGACCGACGTGGCGGTGCTGAAGGTCGATCCGAAAGGGCACAAGCTGACGGCGGTGAAATTCGGCGATTCCAGCAAGATGCGCGTCGGTGACTGGGTGATGGCGATCGGCAATCCGTTCGGCCTCGGCGGCACCGTGACGGTCGGCATCGTCTCGGCCCGCAACCGCGACATCAATTCCGGCCCCTATGACGATTTCATCCAGACTGATGCCGCGATCAACCGCGGCAATTCCGGCGGGCCGCTGTTCAACAGCGCCGGCGAGGTGATCGGCATCAACACGGCGATCATCTCGCCGTCCGGCGGCTCGATCGGCATCGGCTTTTCCATTCCCTCGCAGCTGGCGTTGGGCGTCGTCGACCAGCTCCGCCAGTTCGGCGAGACGCGGCGCGGCTGGCTCGGTGTGCGCATCCAGCCGGTGACGGACGACATTGCCGAGAGCCTCGGCATGGCGACCGCCAAGGGCGCACTGGTCGCCGGCGTCATCAAGGGCGGGCCTGTCGACAACGGCACCATCCTGGCGGGCGACGTCATCATCAAGTTCGACGGCAGGGACGTCAATGAAATGCGCGACCTGCCGCGCGTCGTCGCCGAGAGCACGGTCGGCAAGGCTGTCGACGTGGTCATCGTGCGCAAGGGCGTCGAGCAGACCGTGAAGGTGACGCTTGGCCGGCTCGAAGATGGCGAAAAGCTTGCCAGCGGCGAGAACGGCAATACCGACAAGGACACTGGCGACGAGGCGCCTGCCGTCCCGACGGCGTCCGTGCTCGGCATGACCGTTGGCGACCTCAACGACGAGACGCGGACGAAATTCGGCATTGCCGCCGAAGTCTCCGGCGTGGTCATCACTGAAGTCGCCAAGGATTCGGCCGCTGCCGAACGCGGCATTCAGGCCGGCGAGGTGATCACCGAGATCGCGCAGGAATCGGTCGCCACGCCCAAGGATGTCATGGACCGGATTGCTGCGTTGAAGGAGCAGGGACGCAAGAATGCGCTGCTGATGCTGGCGTCGAAGAGCGGCGAATTGCGGTTTGTGACGATCCGGATGGACTGAGTCCCGGAGGCGCGTGCTGATGGTGTGTCGCTGAACCAGTGGATCGCGTCGGCGGTGGCGCAAAAGGTTGGAGCCATGAAGACAGCGGCCGATTTCCTGCGCCGACGGGCTGGTAATGCATCGGGCGACGATTTCGCGAAAGTGCTCGATCGGGTCGGCGTCAAACCGCCGCAACCCGGCGACGAGCTTCCGTTTGAAAAGCGCTGATCAGGGCCGGCGCTGATCAGCGCCGATTTGCTCGCCAATCCGTGGCTGTCAGCCTGTAGAACACATGCCGCTTGAGCCTGGCGTGGCTGTCCGGAATGCCGGGGTGGTCGAAATCCCTGGCCGGGTCGGCGGTCATGCCCAGGCGTTCCATGACGGCGGTGGACCGGCTGTTATCCCTGACGGCGAAAGAAACGATTTCCTCGAGGCCAAGCGTTTCGAAGCCATAGGCGAGCCAGGCTTCGGCTGCCTCGGTGACATAGCCATGGCCCCAGAATTCGGGCGCCAGCCGCCAGCCGATCTCGACGGTGCCGGCCGGCAGGAACGGCAAATGATCGGTGTCGAGGAGGCCGACGAAGCCGATGCATTGGCGCGTTTCAACTATCTCGGCGGCAGCGAAACCGTAGCCATCCTCGGCAATCCAGGCGCGGAACTCGTCCATCTTGGCGTCGGCCTGCGCGCGGTCGCGGCGAAACGGAAAGAACTCCATGACGCGCTCGTCGGAGTTGATGCGGTAGAAGAGGTCGCGGTCGCGATCCTCCCAGTTGCGCAGGATCAGGCGCTCGGTGCGGATTGGCGTCACTCCACAAACTCCTCCCGCCGGTAGCCCTGCAGATAGAGAAGCGCGGTCAGGTCGCCATGGTCGATGCGGAATTTTGCCTCCGCCGCCACGACCTGCTTGGCATGAAGCGCCACACCGGTGCCGGCAAGGCGGATCATGTCGAGGTCGTTGGCGCCATCGCCGACAGCAATGGCGTCGGCGGTCGTCAGCCCGAGGCGCGCCGAAATCTCGAGCAGCGCATCGGCCTTGGCGGCGCGCCCCAGGATCGGCTCGGCGACCAGCCCGGTGAAGCGGCCATCCTGCTCGATCAGGCGGTTGGCGCGATTCTCCTGAAAGCCGAGCATGCCGCCGATGCGTGAGGTGAAGACGTTGAAGCCACCCGACACGAGTGCAGTCCAAGCGCCGTTGGCCCGCATGGTCTGGACAAGCGCGCGGCCACCGGAAGCCAGCGTCAGGCGATTGGCGATGATGCGGTCGACCACGGCAGTGTCGAGGCCTTTCAGCAGCGCCACCCGCTCGCGCAAGGCCGGCTCGAAAGCGATCTCGCCATTCATCGATCGCGCCGTGATGGCGGCGACGTAATCCTTGACGCCGATCTCGTCGGCGAGTTCGTCGATGCACTCCTGGTCGATGACAGTCGAATCCATATCGGCGATAAGGATTTTCTTTCGCCTGCCCTCGGGCCGCTGAACGATCACGTCAACCGGTTCGGGTGCAAGCACGGCGCGCAGGCTGGCGGTCGTTTCAGCGGCTTCGGCCGTCTCGGGCAGGGCGATTTCACAAGCGATGCCTTCGGCCAGCCAGCGAACAGTGCTTGCGCCGACCGACCGCGACGCCATATTCGCAAGCGCCGGCGACAATGCGCGACCGGCGGGATGGGATACAAGCGTGGCGATCAGCGGCATAAAAAATTCCGGCGGGCAGGCGGGCGAGGGCCGCGTTAAGAACGCGATCCTGATAGCCGGGCCGACCGCCAGCGGCAAGTCCGCCCTTGCGCTCGCCCTCGCCGAGCGCAACGGCGGCGTCATCGTCAACACCGATTCGATGCAGGTCTATTCGGTGCTCGACGTGCTGACGGCGCGGCCGACTGCTGCCGAACTCGCTCGCGTCCCGCATTTCCTCTACGGACATGTCCATCCCTCCACCGTCTATTCCACTGGCGCCTGGCTGCGCGACGTGATGAATCTCATCGACGACGGCGCGTTCGTCGAACGTCCGGTCGGCACGTTCTTCGAACGGCCGGTGATTTTCGTCGGCGGCACCGGGCTTTATTTCCGAGCGCTTGCGGAGGGCATTTCGGAAATGCCCGACATTCCGCAGTCGATCCGTGATCGCTGGCGCTCCGAACTCCAGGAGCAGGGCGCAGCCAAGCTGCACCGTATCCTGCTGCGCAGGGATTCTGCAGCCGGCATGATGCTGAAGCCGACCGACGGCCAGCGCATCGTGCGGGCGCTGGAGGTGCTCGACGCATCGGGCCGTTCCATCCTGGAATGGCAGGCGGCGCGCGGCCGTCCACTGATCGACAGAGCCAGCACGCGCTTCCTTGTGATCGAGCCGGACCGAGCGGAGCTGGTGGAGCGGATCGAGGCGCGGTTCGACCGCATGCTGGAGAAGGGCGCCCTCGACGAGGTCAGGCAGATCACCGACCTTGGCCTCGATCCCGACTTGCCGGCGATGAAAGCCATCGGCGTTCGCGAACTCCAGGCCGCAATGGCCGGCGAGCTGAGTTTTCCCGAAGCGATCGAGCGCGCGAAGATCGCGACGCGACAGTATGCCAAGCGCCAGACGACCTGGTTCAGGCATCAGTTGGGTCCGGAATGGCTGAGATTGCGCCTTGGTGATCGTGTGGTATCCACGATCTTGGACGCCTTTTCGAGTGCAACCTGAAAAGTTGACTTTAAGGGAAGACCTCCCGTTGAAGTTGTCCTAGTTAACCCTCCGTAAGGCCGTCGATGCCATAACGTCTTTGGGGTTTTGCAACGGGGAGCAGATGCGTTTTCACAAGGCGGAATCAGCCTTTTTCGTCTTCATCTTCGTGATCCTGGCCGCCGGCCTGGTGACGCTTCACGCCTATGGGCTTCTGCAGGCGCTCGCGGCGGAGATCACTACCCCTGCCGCGATTGAGAAGACCACTTATCTCAACAAGCTGTTGTTTGGGACCGGCGTCCTTTTGGCGACTGCCCTGTTCTTCGGCATTTTCTTCATCTACCCGCTGATCCGCAAGCAGGCGACGGAAGAAGGCAAGCTGCGCGCCATGACGGTTTCGCTCAGCGCCCGTTCGGAAACGCTGGAGCATGCGGCGCTGACCGACGGCCTGACCGGCATGCAGAACCGGCGTTATTTCGACGATGCACTGAAGGAATATCTCGAGGAATTCCGTCGCATCGACAAGCCGGTCGGGCTGATGATCCTTGATCTCGACCATTTCAAGCAGGTCAACGACACCCACGGCCATGATGTCGGTGACCAGGTGTTGCGGGCGGTCGCCAGTTGTCTCAAGGACATGACGCGTTATCACGACGTGGCAGCGCGCCTGGGTGGCGAGGAGTTCGCGGTGGTCACGCCCAACATGGACGCCGAACTTCTGTCCAGGTTCGCCGAGCGCATCCGCAAGGCGATCGCCAACATGTCGATACTGTCGGGCAATGTCCGGCTGAAGATCACCACCAGCGTCGGCCTTGCGATCTGGGATCGCAAGGAAACCGCCGAAGAGTTCTATCGGCGCGCCGACCGCCAGCTCTACGAGGCCAAGAGGCAAGGCCGCAACCGCGTCTGCGCCTGAAATCCCGGAGAAGAATTCATGAGGCCGGCCGACTGACGCAGCTTTCTCGACTTCCGGTGCTCATGGACTCAAATGTCCACTCCGCGCCGGGTTCTCGAAAGCCACGTCATTCGATCCGGCCTGATGAATTCCCTTCCGGGATTTGCGCTGGTTTCCTAGGGTGACATAGTTTTAACTTTGGAAGCGCCTTAGCCTCACAGGCTAAAGCCGCCCGGCTCAATCGTTCTGCGAGCGCAGGCCGAAGGTTGCGGGTTTCAGGCCATAACGCATGTCGAAATCGTCGTCCGGCTGGGCGCGTGCGACCGTCGGGGCGGGCGGCTTGCGGTAGTCGGGATCGCCGGCCTGCCGGCTCGAATCGACGACTTCGGCGAAGGCCATCGCCTGCTGCGGTTTTGGAACGTTGCGAAGCCTTTCGACGATCGCCACCAGATCGACATCATGGCCAAGCTCGGACGGCAAGGCTTCCTCGCGCTTGGCTGTGCCCGGGATCAGGCCATCGGACAGTTTTTCGAATTTCATTCGCATGGTCGTCGCCACGCCTTCACCAAAGGCGATGGCTTCGCGCTGGCCCATCGAAGACAGGAATGCCAGTGTCGAGGCCGAGGAATCGGCGATCGCCGAGCGGATGATCGCCTGGTCCTGCTCGTTGGCGAGCCGCATCGCAAAAAAGGTCGAGCACTGCGACAGGATGGTGGGGTCGAGTTCGCCCGGGCGCTGTGTGACGATGCCGAGATAACAACCATATTTGCGGCCTTCCTTGGCGATGCGCGACAGCGCGTGCCGGGTCGGCGCGAAACCAAGGCGCGGATCGGCCGGCATGTAGCGGTGCGCTTCCTCGCACAGCAAAAGCAGCCGCAGCCGGCCTTCGCTCCACAGCGCCAGGTCGAAGGCCAGACGCGCCAGCACCGAGCAGACGGAATTGACCACTTCCGAAGGCATGCCTGCCATCTCGAAGCAGGTCACCGGGCGCCCGTGATGCGGCACACGGAAGATGTTGCCGATCGTCTCGTGGATGGTGTCCTCGATCAGCCGCGAGTTGAACATGAAGCGGTAGCGCGGATCGGAGGCTGCCGATTCGATGCGCGTCTTCAGCGATTTGAGGGTGGGGCGGTCGTTCTTGCTTTCCAGCAGTCCCATGCGCTCGTCGATCTGCTTGATGAGATCGACAATGCGATAGGGCACCGGCGTGTCCGCGGTCAGCGCATCGCTGCCGCGCCTGAGATACGTGCCCGAATTCGGGTTGCGATAAAGGTTTTTGGCCGCGGGAATAAGATCGCGCAAGGCGTCCACCTCTTCCGGCACGATCTCTCGACCGCGAAACAGCACTTCGGCAAACTCCTCGAGCTTGAACATCCAGAAGGGCAGGTCCAGCGTCGCCGAATCGACCCTGACGCAGTGCTCTGGCAAGGACGCGGCGAACTCGTTGTGCGGATCGAGGATGAGAACGCGCAGGTCGGGTCGAGCGGCGATCGACTTGCGCAAAAGCAGCGAGACGGCGGTGGATTTGCCGACGCCGGTGGTGCCGACAATGGCGAAATGGCGCGCCAGCGTGTCGTCGATAGCGATGTTGGCGTCGATCTCCTCATCCTGTGACAGCGTGCCGATGGTGATCGAGTGACGCCCGGCCAGGTCATAGACCGCCTGCAGGTCGCGGCTGCGGATGCGGTGGGCAATGGCGCCGATATGCGGATAGGTGGTGATGCCGCGGTCGAAAACCGGTTTGGCGCCGGGCTCGGCGCCGTCGCGCACCTCGCCGATGAGCTCGATACTGACCTCGATCGGGTTCTGGCCCTCATCGTGCCAGGCGCGATCCGACTTGCCGACCGCGTAGACCAGCCCGACGGTTCGCGTGTTGCCAAGGTTGATGGAGATCATCTTGCCGACGCTCCAATGGCCGGTGACCGTGCCTAGGATATCGGCGGCATGGGCGCTGATGGTGGCGCGCGCGCCGTCGCACTGGACGACATTGCCCAGAACGCGCTTGTCGCTCTGCTCCGCCTTGCGGCGCTCCTGCAATGTCGGCTCTCCAACGGAGGCGTCGCGGTCGACGAACATGGACAGGCTGTTCCCCATTTCCCTCTTCCATTTTCCCCAAGGCGATCGACCTTACGCCGACGCGGTTAAGGGGGGGTGAGGTCGGATGGTGTAAGGACGATTAAGCCGGTCGCGAAAATTGAACCGACCGGCGCCGAGTCCCGGCGACAGCCTCGATCGTCTACCCTGTGTGATGGACCTGCTGCAGCCCGTAGACCGGCGTCGCGATGCCCTCGTGCCGCGCTTTCAACTGCAGCGACAGGAACTGCGAATAGTGGCGTGACTGGTGCAGATTGCCGCCGTGGAACCAGAGCGCTTCCTGTTGCGTCGGCTTCCACATGTTGCGCTGCTCGCCCTCCCAGGGACCGGGATCCTTGGTGGTGTTCGAGCCGAGCCCCCAGCATTTCCCGACTTTGTCGGCGACCTCTTTCGAGATCAGCTCTGCCGCCCAGCCGTTCATCGAACCGTAGCCGGTGGCATAGACGACGACATCGGCCGGCAGCTCGGTGCCGTCGCTGAGCAGGACCGAATGTTCCTTGATCTCGGTCACGTCGACGCCGCTCTTCAGCTTGATGGCGCCGTCGATGATCAGCTGGGAGGCGCCGATATCGATATAGTAGCCGGAACCGCGCCTGAGATATTTCATGAACAGGCCCGAACCGTCGTCGCCCCAGTCGAGCATGAAGCCAGCTCTTTCCAGGCCCTCGTAGAAGGCGGCATCACGCTCCTTCATCTTCTCGTAGAGCGGGATCTGGAATTCGTGCAGGATCTTGTAGGGCAGCGAGGCGAAGATGAGATCGGCCTTGGCCGTGGTCATGCCGTTTTGCACGGCCTGCTCCGAATAGAGGGCTCCGAGCCCGATATCCATCAGCGTGTCGGATCTGACGATGTGCGTGGTCGATCGCTGCACCATGGTGACGTCGACGCCAGCTTCCCAAAGTGCGGCGCAGATATCATGCGCGGAATTGTTCGACCCGATGACGACGACTTTCTTGCCAACGCAGCTGTCTGGACCGGGATGTTTCGAGGAATGGTGCTGATCGCCCTTGAATTTCTCCATGCCTTTGAACTGCGGGATGTTGGGTCGGCCCGACATGCCGGTGGCCAGCACCAGCTGCTTCGGCTTCAGCGTGATGTCCTTGCCGTGGCGATGGACGACGACCGTCCATTCCTTCTTCTGATCGTCATAGGTGGCGCCCTTGGCCTCAGTGGAGGACCAATAGTTCAGCTCCATGACCTTGGTGTACATTTCCAGCCAGTCCCCGATCTTGTCCTTGGGCGAGAAGACCGGCCAGTTCCGAGGAAAGTCGATATAGGGCAGATGGTCGTACCAGACCGGATCGTGCAGGCAGAGCGACTTGTAACGCTTGCGCCATGAATCGCCGGCACGCTCGTTCTTCTCGACGATGATGGTCGGCACGCCGAGCTGCCTCAACCGGGCACCGAGCGCGATGCCGCCCTGGCCGCCGCCGATGATCAGCGTGTTGGGTTGATTGACAAAGCCGAGTTCGGTCGCCTCCTTCTCGCGCTCCTCCTTCCAGGTCGGCCGGTTTTTGCCGTGACCGTGCTTGGCACCCATCGGCCGGGCGAAGCCGGCGGGTTCCTCATGGCCCTTCAGCTCGACCATGGTGGTGAGCAGTGTCCAGATCTTGCCGTTCTTCAGCCGGATATGGCCGAAGCCGCGCGCAACCTCCGTTTCGAAACTGATCCAGCCTTCGAGCAGCCCGTCGCTCTCCGTGGCGTCTTCGCCTTTCGCAAGCGCCCAGTTCGATGGCTTTATCGTCGCAAACTGGCTCATCAGCATATTGCGCACCTGGTCGCGACCTTCCATGGTCTTGATGTTCCAGGTGAAGGTCACCAGGTCGCGCCAGTAGCAGTCTTCCTGAAAGCACCCGACCGCTCCGTCGATGTCGCCGGCGGCGAGCGCTGCGCTGAATTGGTCGAGCACGTCGGATAGTTTCTTGGCTGGGGCCTTGTCGAGCATCGAATTTCCTCCCGTGAGTGCTGGTCGTCATCGCGGCGTGCCGGACCCTCCCAGGCCGGTCGACCGGAGTATCGCGGCAAACTGTGCGCCGCGTCACGTCGTCAAATAGTTTGGCGCGGTTTCAATGGCTTATCGGGATGATCGCGGACACTGATCCTGCCGGTGATCATGCGGAACGGTGGTTCAACGCGATGGGTGGCAACCGGGCTGCCTGGCCCGAACCGTCTGGCGTCTTTCATATTCGCCGTTGACAGCGGCGCAAAACCAATTCTATTGTCCGCCACCATGAAAACGGCACTCATTCTCGTAGTAGGAAAGCGTGTGGGCAAGGCGGTGTAACCGCCGGGCGAAAACCCCCCATGCGCAGACACAGGCTCCCTCGGGGGCCTTTTTTATTGCCCGAAACACGACTAAACGACCAGCAATCGCCCGATGGCGGACAATACGGGACCAGACCGATGAGCAGTGGACAGAACGAACGGCGCGAAATGACCGGTGCCGAAATGGTGGTGCAGGCGCTGAAGGACAATGGCGTCAAGCATGTTTTCGGCTATCCGGGCGGCGCGGTTCTCCCGATCTATGATGAAATCTTCCAACAGGACGAGGTCGAGCACATCCTCGTCCGTCACGAGCAGGGTGCCGGTCATGCGGCGGAGGGATATGCGCGCTCGACCGGCAAGGCCGGCGTCATGCTGGTGACATCGGGGCCGGGCGCCACCAACGCGGTCACGCCGCTGCAGGATGCGCTGATGGATTCGATCCCGCTGGTCTGCCTGACCGGTCAGGTGCCGACCTCGCTGATCGGCTCGGATGCCTTCCAGGAGTGCGACACGATCGGTATCACGCGGCCCTGCACCAAGCACAATTGGCTGGTGAAGGATGTCAACGAGCTCGCGGCGATCATCCATGAGGCCTTTCACGTCGCGACGACAGGACGCCCCGGTCCGGTCGTCGTCGATATCCCGAAGGACGTGCAGTTCGCCAAGGGCATCTATGTGCCGCCGCAGACGGCGCCGCGCACCAGCTATCAGCCTAAGGTCCAGGGTGACCTGGAAAAGATCAAGGCGGCGGTCGAGCTGATGGCCGCCGCGAAAAGGCCGATCCTCTATACCGGCGGCGGTGTCATCAATTCCGGCCCGGAAGCCAGCCATTTGCTGCGCGAACTGGTCGACCTGACCGGCTTCCCGATAACCTCGACGCTGATGGGCCTTGGCGCCTATCCGGCATCAGGCAGGAACTGGATGGGCATGCTCGGCATGCACGGCACCTATGAAGCCAACATGGCGATGCATGATTGCGACGTCATGGTCTGCATCGGCGCGCGCTTCGACGACCGCATCACCGGCCGGCTCACCGCGTTCTCGCCGAACTCGAAAAAAATCCATATCGACATCGATCCGTCTTCGATCAACAAGAACGTCCACACCGATGTGCCCATTATCGGCGATGTCGGCCGGGTTCTGGAGGATCTGGTGCGGCTGTGGCGGGCCACCGCCAGGGCCGACAAGAAGGCGCTGCACCCGTGGTGGGAGCAGATCGCGAAATGGCGGGCGCGGGATTCGCTCGCCTACAAGATGAACCACGACGTCATCATGCCGCAATATGCCGTGCAGCGGCTCTATGCGCTGACCAAGGACATGGACACCTACATCACCACCGAGGTCGGCCAGCACCAGATGTGGGCGGCGCAGCACTATCATTTCGAGAAACCGAACCGCTGGATGACCTCCGGCGGGCTCGGCACGATGGGCTACGGTCTGCCGGCGGCGCTCGGCGTGCAGATTGCGCACCCGGATGCGCTGGTCATCGACATTGCCGGCGACGCCTCGGTGCAGATGACGATGCAGGAGATGAGCGCCGCGGTGCAGCACGAGGCGCCGATCAAGATCTTCATCCTCAACAATCAGTACATGGGCATGGTGCGGCAGTGGCAGCAGCTTCTGCACGGCAACCGGCTGTCGCATTCCTACACCGAAGCGATGCCGGATTTCGTCAAGCTCGCCGAAGCCTATGGCGGCCATGGCATCCGTTGCGAGAAGCCGGACGAGCTGGACGACGCCATCAAGGAGATGATCTCGGTGAAGAAGCCGGTGATCTTCGACTGCCGGGTCGCCACGCTTGCCAACTGCTTCCCGATGATCCCGTCGGGCAAGGCGCATAACGAGATGCTGCTGCCGGACGAGGCGACCGACGAGGCGGTGGCCAACGCTATCGACGCCAAGGGCAGGGAACTGGTGTAGGCCTGTCGCCCGAGCCGAGGCAGGGCTGTCGGAAGCCGTGTGGAAACAGAAAAACAGCTCAAAGTTTGAAATCGAGATTCATGTCATGAACGCACAGCACCTTCAACCCACCGGTTCCGCCTACTTCATCGCCAAGGAGACGGAAAGACCGGAAATCCACACGCTTTCCGTGCTGGTCGACAATGAGCCGGGCGTGCTTGCCCGGGTCATAGGCCTGTTTTCCGGACGCGGCTACAATATCGAGAGCCTGACCGTTTCCGAAACCGAGCACGAGAAGCATCTGTCACGCATCACCATCGTGACGCGCGGCACGCCGCATGTGCTGGAGCAGATCAAGCACCAACTCGAGCGCATCGTGCCGGTGCACCGTGTCGTCGACCTCACCGTGCGCTCGCACGAGCTCGGCCAGGAACGGCCGCTGGAGCGGGAACTCGCGCTGGTGAAAGTGGCCGGCACCGGCGAGGGCCGCGTCGAGGCGCTGAGGCTGGCCGATGCCTTCCGGGCCAGCGTCATCGACGCCAACACCGAGCATTTCATTTTCGAGATCACCGGCAAGGGCTCCAAGATCGACCAGTTCATCGCCATCATGAAGCCGCTCGGCCTGGTCGAGATCTGCCGCACCGGCGTGGCGGCGATGAATCGCGGCCCGCAAGGGATGTGATCATCCGGCGCTTTGGGTCCAGTGCTCTGGCACCGCCTGTATTTATTCTGTCGGCTTGATCCTGACCTTCTGGCCCGGCTGCCGCCGTGAGCTGGCCTTTGCACGTCTGAGATAAAAGGACAATATTGCTGACCTGCTTGGGAGAAGCCAATGACCCTCGATGCGTTCCTTGCCCTGCTGGTCTATGCCTTCGTGACTTCGATCACACCGGGTCCGAACAACTTCATGCTTCTGGCTTCCGGCGTGAATTTCGGTTTTGCCAAAACCATTCCGCACATGCTGGGCATCAGCATCGGCTTCCTCGTGCTGTTGCTTGCCGTCGGCTTCGGCCTTGGCGCGGTGCTGATTGCGTTTCCGGTTCTCGACACTGCATTGAAGATCGCTGGCGGCGTCTATCTGCTCTATCTCGCCTGGAAGATCGCCATGTCGCGTTCGCTCAGCAGCAAGGGCGAGGCCAAGGCGCGACCGATGCGCTTCATCGATGCGGCAGCGTTCCAGTGGGTCAATCCCAAGGCGTGGGTGATGGCGATCACCGCCATGGCCGTCTATGCCGTTCCGGAGCATCCGTTTCTGTCGGTGGCGCTGGTTTCGATAGCCTTCACCGTCGTCAACCTGCCGAGCGTTTCGGTGTGGGCAGGTTTCGGCACGGCGCTGCGCGGTTTTCTGTCGGACCCGGTGCGGCTAAAATGGTTCAACATCGCCATGGGCGTGCTGCTGGCAGCGACACTGTGGCCGATGCTGCGGTAGCTGCCGTTTTATTGTGCACTGCACATTAAATCTTCGTAATCCCGGGTTTTGGCCCTTTTTTGCCCTCGGCGCCCTCTATCTATTTGGTGAAACCGCGGCATCAGGCTGCGAGTTATACCCAGACATGACCACCGAACCACGGCGTGTCGGATGGAAGGTCTTTGACGATGCGTGGAAAGATCGTGCTTGCGATGCTTGCGGTCGCCTGCCTTGTCACGGCTGGGCTCTATCTTTCGCCCGCGGCAACGGACAAGGTCCGGCAGATGCTGTCAGCGGGTCAGGCGCCTGACAAACCGGCGGCCGCCGCGAATGCCGCACGTGCGACCGCGGTGGTTGCCGCCACCGCTTCGACGGCCGATTTCCCGATCCGGCGCTACGCCATCGGCCTTGTATCCTCGCCCGCCGTGGTCAGCGTGAATGCGCGGATCTCGAGCCAGATCACATCGATCGCCGTCAAGGACGGGCAGATGGTGAAGGTCGGCGACCTTCTGTTCTCGCTGGACGACCGCGCGCTGAAGGCGCAACTGGCCCGTGACCAGGCGACGCTCGCCAAGGACCAGGCGCTGCTTGCCAGTGCGACGGCCGATCTTGAGCGTGCCAAGGCTCTTGTCGCCAGGCAGGCCGGCACGCAGCAGACCTATGACCAGGCGATCGCCGCGCAGAAGTCCGCTGCGGCCACGGTCGATGCCGACAGAGCAACGATCGAAGCGGACGAGATCCAGCTCGGCTTTGCCACGATCACGGCGCCGATTTCCGGCAGGCTGGGTGCGGTCAGCGTCGCGATCGGCGATCTCGTCACCACCAACAGCGGCAGCAGCACGTCGACCCCGCTGGTGACCATCACCCAGATGGACCCGCTGCGGGTGAACTTCAATCTTCCGGAAAGCGATCTTGCCCTTTTGCACAAGGCGCTGGCGGCACCAGGGCAAGGCGCAGTCACGCTGACCAGGGACGGCGACCCGACACCGATCGGCAAGGGGACCCTCGATTTCGTCGATTCCAGCGTCGACACCGCCTCCGGCACGATTGCAGCGCGGGCCAGCGTGCCCAACCCCGATCTTTCGCTGTGGCCGGGCCAGTATGTCAATGTCGTGCTCGATGCCGGCATCATGCCGCAAATGACCTCGGTTCCCACGGTTGCGGTCCAGCCAAGCCAGAAGGGGCCGTTCGTCTATGTGATCAAGCCCGACAACACGGTGGAGGTGCGGCCCGTCCAGGTCGCACTAACCGAAGGCGATAACAGCGCCATCGGCGCGGGGCTGAAAAGCGGCGAAAATGTCGTCGTCGAGGGCCAGGCAAAGCTGAAGGACGGCGCGCCGGTCCGCGGAGGCGATGCCGTTGATCAGGCGCCTCCCAGGGTTGCCGAGGCTGGCAAGGCGGGCGGGACGCGGCCATGATCTCCGAATTCTGCATCCGCAGGCCTGTCGCCACCCTGCTCATGTCGTTTGCGCTCGTGCTGGGCGGGCTGTTCGCTTACAAGTTCCTGCCGGTGGCCGCTCTGCCGAGCGCCGAGTTTCCGGTGGTCAACGTCTCGGCCTCGCTGCCCGGCGCCTCGCCGGAAACCATGGCGACCTCGGTGGCAACGCCGCTGATCAAGCAGTTCACCACCATCGCCGGTATCGATTCGATCTCGACCACCAACGCGCTCGGCTCGACCTCGATCGCCATCCAGTTCGTGCTCAACCGCGATATCGATGCGGCCGCCGCCGACGTGCAGGCGGCGATCGCGCGAACGCAGCGGCAATTGCCGCCCGAGATGACCGGCCCGCCGAGCTACCGCAAGGTCAATCCGGCCGATGCGCCGATCCTGCTGATGTCGCTGGTCAGCGACACGGTTCCGCTGACCGATCTCGATGCATTTGCCGAGAATGTGATCTCGCCGTCGCTGTCGACGATCGAAGGCGTGGCGCAGGTCTCGATCTTCGGCCAGCAGAAATACGCGGTGCGCGTCCAGATCGATCCGACGGCGCTCGCTGCACGCGGTATCTCGATCGACCAGTTGCAGACGGCGATCGCCTCGGCCAACAGCAACACGCCGCTCGGCGTGCTGCAGAACGACAAGCAGCAGCTGACGATCACCGCCAATACCCAACTGAACAACGCGGCGGGATTTTCCAACATCATCATAGCCACCAGGAACGGCCGTCCGGTGCGGCTCGGCGAGGTCACCCGCGTCATCGATTCGGTCGAGACCACGACGACGGCAAGCTGGTACGACGGCACCCGCGCGATCATCATGGCGGTGCAGCGTCAGCCCGATGCCAACACCGTCGACGTTGTCGACCGGGTCAAGGCGATGCTGCCGTCCTTCCAGGATCAGATGCCGGCGGCGGCCAGCATCCGGTTGCTCAACGACCGCTCGACGTCGATCCGCGAGGCGGTCGACGACGTGCAGTTCACGCTGCTGCTCACCATCGCGCTGGTGGTGATGGTGATCTTCCTGTTCCTGCGCCGGGTAACGGCGACGATCATCCCGGCGGTGGCGGTGCCGATCTCGCTGATCGCCACGCTCGGCGCCATGTTCCTGTTCGGCTTTTCCATCGACAACATCTCGCTGATGGGGCTGACGCTGGCGGTCGGCCTTGTCGTCGACGACGCGATCGTCATGCTGGAAAACATTTTTCGCCACATGGAGGAGGAGGGACTCTCGGCTTTCGACGCGGCACTCAAGGGTGCGCGCGAAATCGGCTTCACCATTATTTCGATCTCGATCTCGCTGGTCGCTGTGTTCATCCCCGTGCTTTTGATGGGCGGCGTGATCGGCCGCATCTTCAACGAATTCGCGGTGGTGGTGACGGTCGCCATCCTGGCCTCGATGTTCGTGTCGCTGACGCTGACGCCGATGCTGTGCTCGCGGCTCTTGTCGGTTTCGAGGGCTGAGCGCGAAGCAGCGCAGGGCGAAGGTCACAGGCACAATTTCTTCATGCGGGGTTATGACTGGCTGCTGACAGTTTGCCTGCGGCACAGGTTCCTGGTTCTTCTCGTCTTCATTGGGACGGCCGCACTGTCGGCCTGGCTGATCCAGACCTCGCCGAAGGGCTTCTTTCCGCAGGAGGATATCGGCCAGATTTCGGTGACGACCACCGCGCGCCAGGACATCTCGTTCGACGCCATGGTGAAGCTGCAGGGGCAAGTGGCTGATGTCTTTACCCATTCACCCTATGTCTCGCATGTCGGGTGGTCGGTGGGCAGCGGCGACAACGCACTCAACCAGGGCCGGCTCTATGTGCAGTTGAAGGACAAGCACCAACGCCCCGACATCGACAAGGTGCTCTCGGATCTGCGGCGGCAGCTGGCCAATGTCCCCGGCATCGAGACCTTCATGCAGCCGGTGCAGAACCTGCGGCTCGGCGCGCGCGCTTCGGCCAGCGCCTATCAACTCGTCGTGCAGGGCCTCGACATCGGCGCGGCGGACAACTGGGCGCAGAAGCTCACCGACGCGATGGCCGCCGACCGTAGCGACTTCACCGACGTCACCAATGACTTGCAGAACAACGCCCTGCAGGCGTCGCTGGTGGTCGACCGCGACAAGGCGGCGACGCTCGGCGTCGACACCGATACGTTGCGCTCCAGCCTCTATGGCGGTTTCGGCACCGAGCAGGTCTCGACCATCTTCGGTTCGGCCGACAGCTACGAGGTGATCATGGAGCTCGACCCGAGGATCGAGTGGTCGCCAGAAAGGATGCTGGCGATCAAGGTAAGGACGGCCAGCGGCAGCCTGGTGCCGCTCGGCGCCTTTGCCCGCGTCGATCGGACCGCCGGCGCCTTGACCGTCAATCAGCTCGGCCAGCTTCCGGCGGTGACCATTTCCTACAACCTGCCGCAGGGCGTCGCGCTCGGCGACAGCGTGAGCCGCATCGATGCGCTGAAGGAGAAGATCGGCATGCCGGCGACGATCTCGACCACTTTTTCGGGCACGGCGAAAACTTTTCAGGATTCGCTTGCCAACCAGGGCCTGCTGATCGCCGGCGCGATCCTGACCATCTATATCGTCCTCGGCATCCTCTACGAGAGTTTTATCCATCCGCTTACCATCCTGACTGGACTGCCGTCGGCGGTGCTCGGCGCGCTTGTTGCACTGCGGCTTGCGGGGATGGACCTGTCGGTGATCGCGGTCATCGGTATCCTGATGCTGATCGGCATCGTCAAGAAGAACGGCATCATGATGATCGACGTCGCGCTCGAACTCAGGCGCGAGGGGATGTCGCCGCTCGAGTCCATTCACAAGGCCTGCCTGATGCGCTTCCGGCCGATCATGATGACGACGCTGGCGACACTGATGGGCACGCTCCCGATCGCGCTCGGCACCGGCGCCAGCGCCGAACTGCGCCAGCCGCTCGGCGTGGCGGTGGTCGGCGGCCTCGTCGCTTCGCAAGCGCTGACGCTGTTCGTCACGCCGGTCATCTATGTCTACATGGAGCATTTTTCGGGCTGGCTTGTCGGGCTGTGGCCGAAGCGCCGGCAAGAGCAGCCACCTGTCGAGGCCGTCGACCAGCCGTCGCTGTTCGAGAACGGAGAAGCGTTGCAGGGCGAGCCGCACAAGGCGGCGGCCGAATAGAAGCCGACGGGCCGGCCCAAGCCGTGGCGCTTGCGGTGGAACGCTTGCAGCCGTAATTTACGGCCATGTCCCACGATCATAATCACGACAACGAGCTTGATCCTTTTGCCGCCCGGGTGCGCGCACTGGAGACGATCCTCACCCAGAAGGGGCTGATCGATCCGGCCGCGATCGACGTGATCGTCGACACCTATGAGACAAAGATTGGTCCGCGCAACGGCGCCAAGGTGGTGGCGAAGGCGTGGGTCGAGCCGGACTTCGCTGTCTGGCTGAAACGCGACGCGACGGCGGCGATCGGCTCGCTCGGCTACACCGGCCGGCAGGGCGAGCACATGCAGGCCGTGTTCAACACGGCGGACACGCACAACCTCGTCGTCTGCACGCTGTGCTCCTGCTACCCGTGGTCGGTGCTCGGCCTGCCGCCGGTCTGGTACAAGGCGCCACCCTATCGTTCGCGCGCGGTCATCGATCCGCGCGGCGTGCTCGAGGAATTCGGGCTGACCTTGCCGGCAACGACAAAGATCCGGGTGTGGGATTCGACCGCCGAGCTGCGTTACCTGGTCGTGCCGATGCGGCCGAAGGGCACCGACAGCTGGAGCGAGGAGCGGCTGGCAGATCTGGTGACGCGCGACGCGATGATCGGCACCGGACTGGCGCGGGAGCCGGCATGAACGGGCCGCAGGATCTCGGCGGGCAGATGGGGTTCGGGCCGGTCGCACCCGAAAAGGACGAGCCCTGTTTCCATGCCGCCTGGGAAAGGCGGGCGCTTGGCGTGACCTTGTGCGCGGGCGCCATGGGCGCCTGGACCATCGACGAGAGCCGGCATGCGCGGGAATTGCTGCATCCCGCCGACTATTATGGCTCGAGCTATTATGAGATCTGGATCAAGGCGCTCGAAACCTTGCTGAAGCGACATGGTTTTGTCAGCGACCGCGATCTGGCCGCGGGCAAGGCGGTCGACCCTGCCGCGACGCCAAAGCGGGTGCTGAAGGCCGAAAACGTGCCGGCAGTGTTGGCCAAGGGCGGCCCATGCGACCGGCCGATCGCCGCGCCGGCCCGGTTCAAGGCAGGCGAAATGGTGCGGACGAAGAATTTCCATCCGACCGGCCACACAAGGTTGCCACGCTACGCACGCGGCAGGCAGGGAACGATCGAGGCGGTGCGCGCTGGTTTTGTCTTCCCTGACACCAATGCACATGGCCAAGGCGAAAACCCGCAATGGGTCTATACGGTGGTTTTTGACGGCGCCGAGATCTGGGGCGAGGGCGCCGACCCGACGCTGACCGTGTCGATCGATGCCTGGGAGAGCTATCTTGAGCCGGCGTGAGGCGAAGTCAGCCACCGCCACGCTGCCGGCGGATGCGCAGGTATTCGCCGAGCCGTGGCAGGCGGAAGCCTTCGCCATGACGGTCGCGCTGCACGACAGCGGCGTGTTCTCCTGGAGCGAATGGGCGGACGCCTTGTCCGCCGAGGTCAAGCAGCCTGGTGCCGCAAGCGATGGCCACGATTATTACGAGCACTGGCTGGCGGCGCTGGAAAATTTGCTGTCGGCAAAAGGGGTTGCCGGCAAGCGCGAAATCGATGCGCTCGCTGCCGCCTGGGAACGCGCCGCGCATGCAACGCCGCACGGCAAGCCGATCCTGCTCGAGAACGATCCCGGACCGGCCGAAGGTCGTGGCGGCCCGACCGAAGGTCGTGGCGGAACGGCCGGCTAGACCGTCTCGAATCATGCTTGTTCTCTTTACGTTCTGATCGCTGCCTGTTAAATTGCGTCATTGGAGGCGGTGCGGCCCGCCGCCGATGATCGTTGGCGGCCTTGTCTTTCCCTCGCGAATCCGGTCTCTCGCGCTGATGGAATTCTCTCCTCAACAGGACGATGCACTGAAGGCGGTCGCCACCTGGCTCAAGACCGGAAAGCCGCAGCTGTTCCGGCTGTTCGGCTATGCCGGCACCGGCAAGACGACGCTGGCGCGCTATTTCGCCGAGCATGTCGACGGCCAGGTGCAGTTCGCCGCCTTCACCGGCAAGGCGGCGCAGGTGCTGCGTTCCAAGGGCGCGGTCAATGCCCGCACCATCCATTCGCTGATCTATCGGCCGAAGGGCGAGGAGACGGTTTCGGACGAGGTGACCGGCAAGACGTCGATGTCGCCGACCTTTTCGCTCAACCGGCAAAGCCCGATCTCGCGGGCCAAGCTCGTCGTCATCGACGAATGCTCGATGGTCGACGAGCAGCTTGGCCGCGACCTGTTGAGTTTCGGCACGCCAATCCTGGTTCTCGGCGATCCCGGCCAGTTGCCGCCGATCTCGGGCGGCGGCTTCTTCACCGACCATGAACCGGATATTCTGCTCACCGAGATCCACCGGCAGGCGCGCGACAACCCGATCATCCGGCTGGCGCTCGACGTGCGCGAGGGCCGCGAATTCATGCGTGGCGACTATGGCGCGGCGCAGGTGATCGGCAAGGAAGACGTCACCCAGGAGCTGGTGCTGAAGGCGGACCAGGTGCTGGTCGGCACCAACAGGACGCGGCGCCGCTACAATCAGCGGTTGCGCGAGCTGAAGGGCTTCAATGCCGACTATCCACAGGCCGGCGACAAGCTCGTCTGCCTGCGCAACGACCCGGCCAAGGGACTGCTCAACGGTTCGCTATGGAAGGTGATGACCTCGTCGCGCGAGACGGTGAAACCCGGCATCAATCTGCTGGTCTCCCCGGAAGAGGACGATCCGGACCGCGGCGTCGCCAAGATCAAGCTGCTCAAAGCGGCGTTCGAGGACCCGGACGCCGACATTCCCTGGCAGCAGAAAAAACGCTTCGACGATTTCGACTATGGCTACGCGCTGACCGTGCACAAGGCGCAAGGCTCTCAGTGGAACGAGATCGTGCTGTTCGACGAAAGCTGGGCGTTCAAGGAAACCCGCCAGCGCTGGCTCTACACGGCAATCACGCGCGCGGCGCAACGGCTGACGATCGTCAGATAGGCCGGTCGAGCCAGCAGCCTTGGGACTCGTGCGGCGTCAGCGTGGGGCCAGCGGTCTGGCGTCGAGCCATTCCCACGCGGATGCTTCCTCCTCTGCCTCGAAATGCCTGAGCTCGACTGATGAGGAAGCAGGCAGCAAGCTCTGCGCGCTGGGTACCCAGTTCGGCTCGCCGAGCGCAGCGCAGCGGCCGACATGCTCCACTGCATGGGCCGTGCCCTGTTCAAGCGTTTCGTCCGACACATCGGCCCAATCGACGCCTTCATGGTCGATCAGGCGCACCAGCACATCGATTTTCGGGTGCAGCGCGTAGGCCGCCTCCAGCAATCCGAACAGGTTTTCGGCGTCGGCCGCCGTGACATGGCCGACGACGTCGATGGCGAACAGGTCGTCGCGGTCGGTGTCGATGCGGCGAACCGCCGGCACGTCTTCAAGATAATTCACGGGTCTTCCTCTAGCTGGATATTACACGTCCCTCTGGAACACCGGAAACCCCCTGTCTGTTCCCGCCAAAGGCGGTATAGATGGCCGCGAATTCATCCGGACACGAGACGCCATGCCTGCAAAACTCTCCGTCAATCTCAATGCCATCGCCATGCTGCGCAACCGGCGCGACCTGCCGTGGCCGAGCGTCATCGGGCTCGGGCGCCTGGCGCTGGCCGCGGGCGCGCATGGCCTGACCGTGCATCCGCGGCCCGACGAGCGGCACACCAGGCATTCCGACCTGCCGGAGATCAGGGCGCTGATCGACGACGAATTCCCCAAGGCGGAGTTCAACATCGAGGGCTATCCGAGCGAGGATTTCCTGGCGCTCGTGGAAAAGCACCAGCCGGAGCAGGTGACGCTGGTGCCCGACGACCCTGCCCAGGCGACCTCCGACCATGGCTGGAACTTTGCCGCCGAGGCGGCGTTCCTGACACCGATCGTCAAACGGCTGAAAAAGGGGGGCTTTCGCGTGTCGTTGTTTTCCGACCCGGACCCGGCAGGCATGATCGCCGCGTGCGACACCGGCGCCGACCGGATCGAGCTCTACACGGGGCCGTATGGCAGCTTTCATTCCGATTCGGCAAAAGCGGCGAATGAGCTGGAAAGATTGGGAAAAACCGCGGATGCCGCGCTTGCCGCCGGGCTTCAGGTCAATGCCGGCCACGATCTGGTGGTGAACAACCTGCCGGCATTGGCAAAGCGCATCCCGGCATTGGCTGAAGTGTCGATCGGACATGGGTTGACAGCCGATGCGTTGGAGTATGGCATGGCCAATACGGTCAAAAGATTTCTGAAGGCCTGTGGGTGGTAGAGATGGAAGCCTCGCTCAGCGGACATGGCAGCCATCACGTTGGGGCACTTGATATTGCATCGCAGCAAGCGTAGAGCACCGCGCGCTTATCGGAGTGTCGTCCATGGCCCTTACCAACAGTGGTAGTGAGGCAGAACCAGTCGAACAATCCAGCCATCCTGAGGTCGAAAAGCACAGCACCAAGGTCTTGATGCTGGGCGCCCTCGGCGTGGTCTATGGCGATATCGGCACCAGCCCTATCTATGCGCTTCGCGAAGCATTGCATGCTTCGTCCGGCACCGATCCGCGCAGTGCCGTCCTGGGTATTCTGTCGCTGATCGTCTGGGCACTGACGATTATCGTGACCATAAAGTATGTCGCCTTCGTGCTTCGAGCGGATAACAAGGGTGAAGGCGGTACCCTGTCGCTCATGGCGCTGGCCCGGAAAGCCTATCCGGCTGGTTCCGGCATCATTCTTGTCATCGGTCTGTGCGGAGCCGCACTGTTTTTCGGCGACGCGATCATAACGCCGGCCATTTCGGTGCTTTCAGCGGTGGAAGGGCTGAGCGTCGTGACCCCGGCGTTCGATCCATACGTGGTTCCCATTACATTGGTGATTCTTGCCGTCCTGTTTGCCGTGCAGCGCTTCGGGACCGGCAGGGTGGCCACGGTTTTCGGGCCGGTGACGGCGCTCTGGTTTCTGGCGATCGGCATTGCCGGATTGGTGCACATTAGCGACGATCCGTCGGTGCTTTTGGCAATCAACCCCTACTATGCCGTCGCCTACCTTGCCGAGGCCAAAGCGGGCGCGTTTCTCACCGTCGGCGCGGTTTTTCTGGCGGTTACCGGTGCCGAAGCGCTTTACGTCGATCTCGGCCATTTCGGTCGCCGTCCAATCGTGCTGGCCTGGTTCTGGATCGTCTTTCCCTGCCTGCTGCTCAGCTATTTTGGGCAAGGCGCGTTCGTTCTTGCCCATGGCGGCGTGCCCGACAATCCGTTTTTCCAGATGTTGCCGGATTGGGCACTGATACCGATGGTCGGGCTCGCAACAGCAGCGACTGTCATCGCCAGTCAAGCCGTTATCTCCGGGGCGTTTTCGCTGACCCGGCAAGCGGTGCAGCTCAATCTTCTGCCCAGAATCGAAGTTCAGCATACTTCCGAGATGCAACTCGGCCAGATTTACATGCCGCGCGTGAACCTCCTTCTCGCGCTCGGCGTCATGCTGCTGGTCGTCGGCTTTGGCAGTTCGAGTTCGCTCGCTTCCGCCTATGGAATTTCGGTGACAGGCGAGATGCTGATGACGACGATCTTGCTGTTCGTGGTGATGCGGTGGCAATGGAAATGGCAGACCGCGCTCGCTGCGGCGCTGGCGCTGCTGTTTGGCACGATAGACACCGGCTTCTTCCTGGCGAATATCGTGAAATTCTTGGAAGGCGGATGGGTTTCAATCGCCGTGGCCTGCATCATGGGGTTGATCATGGGGACCTGGATACGCGGCAGCCGCTATCTGTTCGACAAGACGCGCAGGAACGAGATTCCGCTCGATTTCCTTGCCGCCAATTTGTTGAAGAAGAAACCGCAGCTGGTGTCCGGTACGGCGGTGTTCCTGACCAGCGATCCGGTCAGCGCGCCGACCGCGCTGATGCACAGCCTGAAGCACTACAAGGTGCTGCACGAACAGAACGTCATCCTCTCGGTGGTGACGGCGCAGCAGCCTGTCGTGCCCGACAGTGACCGGGTCAAGATGGAAACCATCAACGATCTGTTCATGCGGGTGACACTGACCTTCGGCTACATGGAACAGCCCAACATTCCGCGTGCGCTGGCGATCTGCCGCAAGCAGGGCTGGAAGTTCGACATCATGACGACGTCCTTCTTCCTGTCGCGGCGCTCGCTCAAGGCGTCACCCAATTCCGGCATGCCGGTGTGGCAGGACAAGCTGTTCATCGGTTTGGCGCGCACGGCAGCCGATGCGACGGAGTATTTCCAGATCCCGACCGGACGTGTGGTCGAGATCGGAACGCAGGTGGCGATTTAGGGGCGGGGCGAATACTGAGCCGTTGCGATCCTTCGCGCCCCCCTCTGTCCTGCCGGACATCTCCCCCACAAGGGGGGAGATCGGCAGCTTCGGCCTTACAGCCATCCTGCGACGCTTGAAGATTGGCGAAAACCTCGGTGACGGCCAATCTCCCCCCGTGTGGGGGAGATGTCCGGCAGGACAGAGGGGGGCGCTGTCCCGCCGGCTTCGGAAGTCCGGCACTCTATTCCGACTT